>CANBUA010000145.1 GCA_947372535.1 Burkholderiales bacterium | reverse complement strand
CTGGCTTCGGTGACCTGGGCGGCCTCCGTGCTGGCCGTGGTCACCCCCAACCCCTGGTGGGATGTCAATTCAGGGGCCTACATCTCCCACGTGCTGTCGGTCGATGCGCTCTTGCTGCTGGCGCTGTTTTTCTTCCGGTTCACGGGTCCCAAGGTGGCTTGGCGGGACTACCTGATCTACGCGCTGCTGGTGTTTCTGCCCGTGTACAGCTTGCTGATGCGGTCCTTCTCGGCCAATGTTTGGGCCTACCTGCTGTGCTACGTGATCGCGGTGTGGGCGGGGGCCGAGTCGGTCTGGCGCGTGCTGCGGACAAAGCGCCAGGACGGCCTCTGGCTGGTGGGCGGCATCCTGGCCACCTTGCCGGCAGGTCTGTACGACATGCTGATCCTCAGCGGCGATCTGCCCTTCGATTCGATTTACATGCTGTTCTATGCCGTGCCCTTCATGATGAGCTGCATCCTCGTCATCGTGGCGGGCGACTATGCGCGGTCCCGCAAGGCGCTCAATGAACTCAACCGCACGCTGGCCGACAAGATCCACCAGCGCGAGACGGCCCTGCGCGAGAGTTTCGAGCGCCTGGCCGCACTGGAGCAGGCCCAGGCGGTGTCGGCCGAGCGCAGCCGCATCCTGCAGGACATGCACGATGGCGTGGGCACGCATTTGACCTCCGCGCTGCGCCAGCTCCAGAGCCCTACGGCGGTCTCGGTCGATGTGCCCCTGGTCACTCAGACGCTGCGCGATTCGCTGGATCAGCTCAAGCTCTCCATCGATGCGCTGTCGCTCGTGCCGGGCGATGTGGGCGGTCTGTTGGCGAGCTGGCGCTTTCGGCTGGCGCCGCGCCTGAAGGCCGCCGGCATCGAACTGGTCTGGGATGTCGAGGTCTTGCCGGATTGGCCATCGGGTGATTCGTCCCGGCTCCGCAACCTGCAATACATCCTCTTCGAAGGGCTCTCCAACGTGCTCCAGCACGCCCGGGCCACGCGGCTGGTGCTGTCGGCCCGCGCCCTGCCTGAACACATCCGCATCAGCCTGATCGACAACGGTCAAGGCTGGGAGCGACCAGGGGTCAACGAGGGCCAAGGCTTGCAGACGATGCGCAGCCGCACCCAGGCCATTGGCGCTGCCATGGCTTTCGTGCCGGTGGCACATGGCGGCCTGGAATTGCGTTTGTGTCTGCCGATGCCGGATCAGTCGGCCGCAACTGGCTTATCCTCGGCGGCATGACAAGTGCAACCAATCCCGTCTACAGCGTGGTCGTGGTGGAAGACATCCACCAGAGCCGGCTGTTCCTCGACGCCTGCATCCAGGCCCACGAGCGCCTGAGCCTGGCCGCTTCCTTCGAGACGCTGGCAGCAGCCCAGGCCTGGTTCGAGAACAAGACGGCCGATTTGCTGCTGATCGACCTGGGCCTGCCCGATGGCAGCGGCCTGAACCTCATGCGCCAGGTGCACCGGCAATGGCCCACCTGCGACATGCTGGTGGTGTCCATGTTCGGCGACGAGGCCAATGTGATCGCCAGCATCGAGGCCGGTGCGGTGGGGTATGTGCACAAGGATGACGAGGCCGCCGACATCGCCGAGACCTTGCTGGCGGTCAAGAACGGCGCCTCGCCCATCTCGCCCATGATCGCCCGTCACCTGCTGCGGCGCATGCGGCCCGAGGCGCTGCCTGCCGCGGCCGTGAGCACGAGCAGTTCGTTGGCGGCCCTTGCATCGCCCGGAGAGGGCAAGATGAGCGCGCCGGTGTCGCTTTCGCGCCGCGAGCAGGAAGTGCTCGAGCACATCGCCCGGGGCTTTTCCTACATGGAGATCGCACGCCTGCAAGGCATCACGGTGCACACCGTGCAGACCTACATCAAGAAGCTCTACGGCAAGCTGGCCGTTCATTCGCGCAGCGAAGCCGTCTACGAGGCCAACCGCCTGGGCCTGCTCAACACCTTCAATGCGGGCATCGTGCCAGGCGGTGCCGCGCTCAGGCGTTGACCGAGGCCTGCACGCGCGCTTCGAGCGCGTCGATGAAGCGCGCGGCCACGTCCCAACCGGTCTGCTGGGTGATCTCCTGAAAGCATGTCGGGCTGGTCACGTTGATCTCGGTGAGGCAGTCCCCGATGATGTCCAGGCCGACCAGGAGCAAGCCGCGCGAGGCCAGGATGGGCCCGAGGGTCGAGGCAATTTCAAGGTCACGTTCGCTCAAGGGCTGCGCCACGCCCAGGCCGCCGGCCGCGAGGTTGCCGCGCACTTCACCGCCTTGCGGGATGCGTGCCAGCGCATAGGGCACGGGCTCGCCATCGATCACCAGCACCCGCTTGTCGCCCTTTGAGATGGCGGGCAGGTAGCGCTGGGCCATGATGGTCCGGCTGTTGACCAGGGTGAGCATCTCCAGGATGGCGCCCAGGTTCAGGCCATCGTCCTTGACGCGGAAGATGCCGGCCCCGCCCATGCCGTCCAGCGGCTTGAGGATGACATCGCGGTGCTCGGCATGGAAAGCGCGCAGGGCGGCCATGTCCGAGCTGACCAGGGTAGGCGTGATGAACTGGGGAAACTCCAGGATAGCGAGTTTCTCAGGGTGTTCTCGCAAGGCCTGTGGCCGGTTGAAGACTTGCGCGCCATCACGCTCGGCCTGGCCCAGCAGGTGGGTGGCGTAGAGGTATTCGGTGTCAAATGGCGGGTCCTTGCGCATGATCACGGCGTCGAATTCGGCCAGCGGCTGGTCGGCCTGGGCCAGGCTGGTCCACCAGTCGTGCTCATCGCCAGTCAATTGCACATGCTGGACGCGGGCCGTGACTTTCTCGCCTTGCTGCCAGCGCAGGGAGCTGACCTCGCAGGCCCAGACCTCGTGCCCCCGGCGCTGAGCCTCGCGCATCATGGCGAAGGTGCTGTCCTTGTAGGTCCGAAAGGTGTGGAGCGGGTCCGCGACGAAGAGAATTTTCATGGTGAATCGATGGTGTCGGTGCTGGATGCCCGGTAGTGTTCCACGAACAGCGCCATCGTGCCGGCGACCAGCCCCCAGAAGGCCGAACCCACACCGCCCAGGGTCACGCCGGACAGGGTCACCAGGAAGGTGATGAGCGCGGCTTCACGGTGATTGGCCTCGCGCAGCGCCAGTGCCAGGCCCGAGCCAATGGTGCCCAGCAACGCCAGGCCGGCCACGCCCATGATCATGGCGGACGGAAACGCCGCCAGCACCCCGGCCACCGCGCCACCCAGCACGCCCATGACCACATAGAACAAGCCGGCCATCACGGCAGCGCTGTAGCGCTTGCTGGCATCGGCGTGCGCATGCGGGCTCAGCACGATGGCGGCGGTGATGGCGGCCAAGTTGAAGGCATAACCCCCAAAGGGCGCCAGCAGCAGGGTGGTGACGCCCGACCAGCTCATCAATGAAGACACCGGTGGCTGGTAACCCGCGCCACGGATCGCCGTGATGCCGGGCACCGCCTGAGAGGCCATGGTCACGATGAACAGCGGCAACCCCATGCCCAGGATCGCCTGCCAGGACCATTGCGGCCACACCAGCACAGGCGCGGCCATGCGCCAGTTCAACGCCTGGGTGTTCAACAGGCCCTGCGCTGCGGCCAGCCCCACGCCCACCAGCAGCACCCCCACGACCGCGAAACGCGGCCACCAGCGGCGCCCCACGAGGTAGGCCATCAGCATGGCGATCACCAGCATGGGTTGGGTGCCGGCGCCCGCAAACGCCATCAGGGCGAACTTGGCCAGGATGCCCGCCAGCAGGGCGGAAGCCAGCGCCACGGGGATGCGGTCCATCACGCGGGCGAACACCCCGGTCACGCCCGCCAGCCACATCAGCAAACCGCACACCAGAAAAGCGCCCGTGGCCTGGGGCAATGAGACCCCGCCAGCCGCCGCCGCGATCACCGCTGCGCCCGGCGTGGACCAGGTGATCAGGATGGGCGCACGCGTCCACAAGGACAGGCCGATGCTGGACAGCCCCATGCCCCAACCCAAGGCCCACACCCAGGAGCTGACCTGATCAGGCGTGGCGCCCAGGGAGGTGGCCGCATGGAAAATCAGCGCGATGGTGCTGGTGAAACCCACCAGCGTGGACACGAAACCGGCCGACACCGCGGCCAGCGAGGTGTCGCGCAGCAGCTTGGTCGGTGACATGGCGTCGTGCGTCAGATCTCGACCTTGGAGCCCATCTCGATCACGCGATTGGTGGGCAGGCTCAAGAAATCGGCCACGCCGGCGGCATTGCGGTGCATGCTCGCGAAGAGCTTTTCTCGCCAGGGCGCCATGCCGCTGCCAATGGTGGGGATGACGATGTCGCGGGAGAGGAAATAACTCGTCTCCATGTCATTGAGCGCCACGCCGTGCTGGGTGAGTAGCTTGAGCGCCTCGGGCACGTCGGGCTCGTTCTTGAAGCCAAAGTGAAGCTTGATCTGCCAGCAATCGTGGCCCAGCGATTCGATCTCGATGCGCTTCTCGAAGCCGATCCAGGGGACTTCATGCGCCTTGACCGTCACGAACAGGTTGTGCTCATGCAGCACCTTGTTGTGCTTGAGGTTGTGCAGCAGTGCGTTGGGCGTGGTGCCCGCATCGGCATTGAGGAAAACCGCCGTGCCATTGACCCGTGTGGGCGGGCTGGAGAACACTGCATCCAGGAAAGGCACCAGGTCGATGGAGTCATTGCGCAGGCGCTCGCTGAGCAGCCGACGCCCCTGCTTCCAGGTCATCATCAGCATGAACATCACCGCGCCGATCAGCAGAGGGAACCAGCCGCCGTCGATCACCTTGAGCACATTGGCCCCGAAGAACATCAGGTCGATGAAGAAGAAAAAGCCCGTGGCGAACACGCAAAGCGCTACCGGCATGCGCCAGGCAAAGCGGATCACGAAGAAAGTCATCACGGTGGTGATGATCATGTCGATGGTCACGGTGATGCCGTACGCTGCGGCCAGCTTGCTGCTGGAGCCGAAGAACACCACGGCCATCACGATACAGGCGTAGAGGGACCAATTCACGAAGGGGATGTAGATCTGCCCCGTGGCGTTGACGGAGGTGTGCAGGATGCGCAGGCGCGGCAGGTAGCCCAGCTGGATTACCTGCTTGGTGACTGAAAACGCCGCCGAAATCAAGGCCTGTGAGGCGATCACGGTGGCGAAGGTGGCCAGGATCACCAACGGGTAGAGCGCCCACTGTGGCGCCATCTCGAAGAAGGGACTGCTGGCGTTTTCGGGGTGGGCCAGCAGCATGGCACCTTGGCCGAAGTAGTTCAGCACCAAGGCGGGCATGACCAGGCTGAACCAGGCCAGGCGAATGGGCTTCTTGCCGAAGTGGCCCATGTCCGCATAGAGCGCCTCGGCGCCGGTGGCGCACAGGATGACGGCACCCAGCGCGACGAATGCATGCTTGGGCTGCTCGTAGATGAAGACCAAAGCGTAGTGCGGGCTCAGGGCCGCCATGACCGCCGGGTTCTCGATGATGTGGCTCAAGCCCAGCCAGGCCAGCACGATGAACCAGACTGCTGTGATGGGCCCGAAGAACTTGCCGATGCCGCCCGTGCCATGCTTTTGCACCATGAACAGCAAGGTGAGCACGACCAGGGTGACCGGGATGACGTAACGCTCCAGCCCAGGGGCGGCCACTTCCATCCCCTCGACGGCCGACAGCACCGAGATGGCCGGCGTGATGACCCCATCGCCGAAAAAGATGGCCGTGCCGAAGATCCCGACGGCCAGCAACTGGCCTCGCAAGGCCGGGCGATCTTTCACGGCGGTCGAGGCCAGCGCCAGCATGGCGATCAGGCCGCCTTCGCCATTGTTGTCGGCGCGCAGGATCAGGGTCACGTACTTGAGTGAGACCACGATCGTGAGCGTCCAGAACATCATGGACAGGATGCCCATGATGTTGTTGGGCGTCACCGGCAGGTGGCCATGCGCGAAGACTTCCTTGAGCGCATACAGCGGACTGGTGCCAATGTCGCCATACACGATGCCGATGGCGCCCAGCGTGAGGGCGGCCAATTGCGAAACGCTGGTCGACTCTTTGGAGTTCTGTTGCACGACGGGGATCAGGGAAATCGCGGAGAGGGGCATTTTGCCCTGTTAACGCCTCATCTGGCGCGCAAACGCGAAATGCAACAGCGTGTCAATGGCGCTTACTCGTAGACCTCGGCATTCGGATCGGTGGCTTCCAGTTCGTAACTGGCCGCCAGCATGGCCAAACGCCCTACCACGCCGTACATGTAGAAGCGGTTGGGTGCGCTGGCGCCCGGCTTGGCACCTTGTTTGGGCAGCGAGGTCGAGTCGGCAAAAGCCAGGGGCACGAAACTCGAGCCCGGCGCATTGAGGTTCTCATCGATGCCGCGCTCGGCGTGCACGCGGTAGAAGCCGCCCACCACATAGCGGTCGATCATGTAGACCACGGGCTCGGCGACCATCTCGTTGATCTGCTCGTAGGTGGGCACGCCCTCCTGGATGATCACGCGCGAGACCTCCTGGCCGTCCTTGACCACCGACATCTTGTTGCGGGTGCGGCGGTTCAGATCGACCACGTCCTTGGCATCGCGCACGGTCATGATGCCCATGCCGTAGGTGCCGTTGTCCGGCTTGACGATGACAAAGGGCTTTTCGTTGATGCCGTATTCCTTGTACTTGCGGCGGATTTTGCCCAGCAGGGTGTCGACCTGGGTCTGGAGCTCTTCCATCCCCACGCCTTCCTGGAAATCGACTTCTTCGCAAGTGGCGTACATGGGGTTGATGAGCCAGGGGTCCATGCCCAGCAGTTTGGCGAACTTCTTGGCCACTTCTTCATAGGCCTGGAAGTGCTGGCTCTTGCGGCGCAGGGCCCAGCCCGCGTGCAGCGGTGGCAGCAGGTATTGCTCGTGCAGGCCTTCGAGCACGGCGGGGATGCCGGCCGACAGGTCGTTGTTGAGCAGAATCGTACAAGGGTCGAAATGCTTGAGGCCCAGGCGGCGCTTGTCGCGTATCAGTGGCTCCAGGGTCAAGGTGTCGCCATCGGGCAGGTTGAGCGTCATGGGCTCGGTGATGGTCTCGTCCAGGGTGCCCAGGCGCACGTTCAGGCCGGCCACATTGAAGATCTGCTTGAGCCGCGCCACGTTCATCAAATAGAAGGGGTTGCGGGTGTGGCGCTCGGGGATCAACAAGAGGTTCTTGGCCTCGGGGCAGATTTTTTCGATGGCCGCCATGGCCGCCTGCACCGCCAGGGGCAGCATCTCGGGCGTGAGGTTGTTGAAGCCGCCCGGAAAGAGGTTGGTGTCAACCGGGGCCAGCTTGAAGCCCGCATTGCGGATGTCCACCGACGTGTAGAACGGCGGTGTGTGCTCCATCCACTCCAGGCGGAACCAGCGTTCGATGGCCGGCACGGATTCCAGCATGCGCTGTTCCAGCTCGTTGATGGGGCCGGTCAGGGCGGTGATCAGGTGGGGAACCATGGTGGGTGCTGCTTTGAATTGTTGGCGCGGGCAGATGATTGTAGGAAGTTTGGACGGGTGTTTTGGGGATTCAAGGCGCTTGTGTTTGACTTCGTTGATTTCGCGGTTCGAGCATTCGGACAGAAGCGCGTTTCTGCGGGGGGCTTTGAAACCGGCTTGCCACCGTGAAGCCGCCTCGGTGGCCGGCGAGTCCCAGCCCCGCGGCCCCCCGAGAAAACGAGCCATCCACCCCAAGAAAAACCAACAAAAACAAAAAGGGCCACCCGAAGGCAGCCCCTTTCAAAAACAACCGAAGCAACCCAACAGGGCCGCTTCAGTCACAACGCATCACATCACTTGTGATAAGCCGTCTCACCGTGCGAAGTGATGTCCAGCCCTTCGCGCTCTTCCTCTTCAGGCACGCGCAGACCGATCACCACATCAACGATCTTGAAGGCCACCAGGGAGACCACGCCGGACCAGAGGATGGTCACGCCGACGGCCTTGGCCTGGATCAGTACTTGCGAAGCGATCGAGTAAGCATCCGGCGTGACCATGGTCACCGACACCCAGTCAGCCACGGCGCTCGGGCCACCCAGCTTGGGCGAGTTGAACACGCCAGTCAGCAGGGCACCCAGGATGCCGCCGACACCGTGGACGCCAAACACGTCCAGCGAATCGTCCGCACCCAGCAGCTTCTTCAGCCCCGTCACACCCCACAGGCAGACCAGACCGGCAACGATGCCGATGATCAGCGCGCCGCCGATGCCGACGTTGCCAGCAGCAGGCGTGATGGCGACCAGACCAGCCACAGCGCCAGAGGCAGCGCCCAGCATCGAAGCCTTGCCCTTGAGCAGTGCTTCACCCAGGATCCAGCCCAGCACCGCGGCAGCCGTGGCGGCCAGGGTGTTGATGAAGGCCAAAGCGGCGAAACCGTTGGCTTCCAGGGCGGAGCCGGCGTTGAAGCCGAACCAACCCACCCACAGCAGCGAGGCACCGACCATGGTCAGCGTCAGCGAGTGAGGCGTGAACGATTCCTTGCCGTAGCCGACGCGCTTGCCGACCATGTAGGCACCGACCAGACCGGCGACAGCGGCGTTGATGTGCACCACGGTGCCGCCGGCGAAGTCCAGCGCGCCCCACTGCCACAGCAGACCAGCCTTGGCGGTCATGGCATCGGCCACTTCCTTGGAGGCGTAGGCGTCAGGGCCCATCCAGAACCAGACCATGTGGGCCATGGGGGCGTAGCTGAAGGTGAACCACAGCACCATGAACAGCAGCACGGCCGAGAACTTGATGCGCTCGGCAAAAGCACCGACGATCAGGCAGCAGGTGATGCCGGCGAACGTGGCCTGGAAGGCCGCGAACACGATCTCGGGGATGACCACGCCCTTGCTGAAGGTTGCGGCATTGGCGAAGGTGCCAGCGACGTTGTCCCAGACGCCCTTCATCATCAGGCGATCAAGGCCGCCGATGAAGGCATTGCCTTCGGTGAAGGCCAGCGAGTAGCCGTAGACGAACCACAGCACGACGATCAGCGAGAACGTCACCATGACCTGCATCAGCACCGACAGCATGTTCTTGCTGCGGACCAGGCCGCCATAGAACAGGGCCAGGCCAGGCACCGTCATCAGGATCACCAGCAGCGTGGAGACCATCATCCAGGTGGTGTCGCCCTTGTTGGGGACTGGGGCAGGTGCGGCGGCGGCCGATGCGGCCGGGGCCGCGGTGGCTGCCATGGCTGCCGAAGCAGCTTCCGGGGCGGGGGCGGCGGCGGAAGCGGTGTCCGCTACCGCTGTGGCCGCGACGGGGGCCGAAGCCGCTGCATCTTGGGCGTGTACCACGCCAAACATGCCGCAGGCTGCGAGACCCAGTGCGAGCGACGCAATGAGTTTTCTCATGAAATGCCTCTTGAAATCAAAGTCAAAGTTAGGTGAAGCGTGGGCGCTGGGCGATCAAAAGCCGGGGGCGTCCTGTGCAACATGAAGGAGGGGGAGGTCTTACAACGCGTCCTTGCCGTTCTCGCCGGTACGGATGCGGATGACCTGTTCGAGCGAGGTCACGAAGATCTTGCCGTCACCGATCTTGCCGGTGCGGGCAGCGGCCTCGATGGCTTCGATGACACGGTCCAGGATGGATTCATCCACGGCCGCCTCGATCTTCACTTTGGGCAGAAAATCGACCACGTATTCCGCGCCGCGGTACAGCTCGGTATGGCCTTTCTGGCGGCCGAAGCCTTTGACTTCGGTCACGGTGATGCCTTGCACGCCGATGGCGGACAGGGCCTCACGCACTTCATCAAGCTTGAAGGGCTTGATGATGGCGGTCACCATTTTCATGAGGAGACTCCTTGTAGGGGGGATAAAACTTTGCCACCAACCCTGTCTGCATGATCTGTGCCACCTGCCCAACTGGAATGCGAGCAAGCGAGGCGGGACGATCCATGCACCGAGCTGGCGTCCAGGGACACCATTGCACCAACATGGCGGCATAAATTGGTGCATCTGCTGATCGCAAGATGGTTATTGACGGTTTTGCACCTCATTGGTGCTAGCGGCAAGCCCTCGGGACGCCCTCCAAAGGGTGTCCTCGCTCCAAAGGGGGATCCAGGTGAGCACAGTCGTCCCCACAATGCACCCTCATTTCAAACAGGGGTCTTCGACATGTCATTGGCGATCGTGCGCAGCCGCGCGCTGGATGGGTTGGCCGCGCCACCCGTCACGGTAGAGGTTCACCTGGCCAATGGCTTGCCTTGTTTCACGCTGGTGGGGCTGGCCGATACCGAAGTCAAGGAAGCGCGTGAGCGGGTGCGTGCCGCGCTGAGCAACAGCGGCCTGGACTTTCCGCACAACAAGCGGATCACCGTGAATTTGGCGCCGGCGGACCTGCCCAAGGAGTCTGGCCGCTTTGACCTGCCCATCGCGGTCGGCATCCTGGCGGCCCTGGGTCACATCGACATGAAACACCTCGATGCGCTGGAGTTCGCGGGGGAACTCTCTTTGGGTGGTGAGCTGCGTCCTGTCAAAGGGGCGCTGGCCATGGCGCTGGCGGTGCGCCGGGCGCATTCGCATCCCCGGGATGGCATGGCGCATGGTGTCGACGTCACGGACAAGCCACGCACCCTGGTGCTGCCCAGCGCCAGCGCGCAAGAAGCGGCGCTGGTGACGGGCGTGCGCCTGTGGCAGGCCTCGCACTTGACGGAAGTGGTGGCGGCCTTGCGCCCGACTGACCCCATCGCCTTGAACTCGCCATCGCCGCTCGTGTCGGCGACCTTGTCGGAGCCGGCGCCCTGGGGCGATCTGCTGGACGTGCGCGGTCAGGGGGCGGCCAAGCGGGCGCTGGAAGTGGCTGCGGCCGGCGGGCACAGCCTGCTGATGGTGGGGCCGCCTGGCACGGGCAAATCCATGCTGGCCCATCGCATGGCGTCGGTGCTGCCCCCATTGAGTGCTGATGAGGCGCTGGAGTCGGCCGCGGTGCTCAGCCTGGCCAACGCCTTCCAAAGCGAGCACTGGGGACGCCGGGTGATTCGGTCCCCGCATCACAGCGCTTCTTCGGTGGCGCTGGTCGGTGGCGGCTCACCACCCCGGCCAGGTGAGATCTCCATGGCGCACCTGGGTTTGTTGTTCCTCGATGAGTTGCCGGAGTTTGCGCGCTCTGCGCTGGAGGCTTTGCGCGAGCCGCTGGAGACCGGGCACATCACCATCTCAAGGGCCGCGAGGCGACACGACTTTCCCGCCCGATTTCAACTGGTGGCGGCGATGAATCCATG
>CANBUA010000144.1 GCA_947372535.1 Burkholderiales bacterium | reverse complement strand
GGGATGGACACGCCCAGGGCTGGGCACAGTTCCATGCCCACGGCACGCACGGTCTCGTACAAGGCAGCGTCTTCACCCGCCTCGCCGCAGGCCGCCATCCAGTTGGCCGACAGCTTGACCTTGGCCAAATCGATGGGCGCGGCCAGCAGGTTGGTGATGCTTTCCGCCACCGCCATGCGCCCAGAGGCCGGCGCATTGACCGAGGCCAGCGGGGTGCGCTCGCCCATGGCCATGGCCTCGCCCTTGAAGGATGCGAAATCGGCCAAGGTCACCGCCACGTCGGCCACCGGCACCTGCCAGGGGCCGACCATTTGGTCGCGGTGGTTCAAGCCACCCACGGTGCGGTCGCCGATGGTGATCAAAAAGCGCTTACTGGCCACAGTCGGGTGCCGCAGCACGTCCAGCGCCACTGTTTCCAGCGCCACGCCGGTCAAGTCCACCGTACCACCGTCACGCGTCAAGCTGCGCACATCGCGGTGCATCTTGGGCGGCTTGCCCAGCAACACATCCATCGGCATGTCGATGGCCTTGTCGCTGGACGGCTGGGTCTTGTCCTCCAACACCAGCTCGCACACATCGGTGGTCACGCCGACCACGCCAAAAGGGCAACGCTCGCGGTCGCACATGGCCTGGAAGATAGGCAGGTTGCCCGGCGCGATGGCCATGACATAGCGCTCCTGGCTTTCGTTGCACCAGATTTCCTTGGGTGCCAGGCCGGTCTCTTCCAGCGGCACTTGGCTCAGGTCGAAGCGAGCGCCTTTGCCCGCGCCATCAACCAGCTCTGGGAAGGCGTTCGAGATGCCACCCGCACCCACATCATGGATCGCCAGGATGGGGTTGTTGGCCTCCAGGCCCCAGCAGTGGTTGATCACCTCTTGCGCGCGGCGCTGGATCTCGGGGTTGCCCCGCTGCACGGAGTCAAAGTCCAGATCGGCCGCGTTGGTGCCCGCCGCCATCGAACTGGCCGCGCTGCCGCCCATGCCGATGCGCATGCCCGGGCCACCCAACTGGATCAGCAAGGTGCCGGCGTCGAACTTGATCTTGTGCGTTTGCTCGCTGCTGATGGTGCCCAGGCCACCGGCGATCATGATCGGCTTGTGGTACCCACGGCGGATGGCATCAGCGCCCTGCCCCACGGTCTGCTCGAACACGCGGAAATAGCCACCCAGGTTGGGCCGGCCGAACTCATTGTTGAAGGCCGCGCCGCCAAGCGGGCCCTCGGTCATGATCTGCAAGGCGGAGGCAATGTGCTCGGGCTTGCCGAAAGCTTGCGCCTCCCAGGGCTCGTTGGTGCCGGGCAGGTTCAGGTTGGAGACGGAAAAACCGGTCAAACCGGCCTTGGGGCGTGAGCCCCGGCCCGTGGCGCCTTCATCGCGGATCTCGCCGCCCGCGCCGGTGGAAGCACCGGGGTAAGGCGAAATAGCCGTGGGGTGGTTGTGTGTCTCCACCTTCATCAGGACATGGGCCAGCTCGGGACGGCCACCGTACTGAGGCGCATTGGTGTAGCCATTGGGCATCCAGCGCTCGATCTGATGGCCTTCCATCACCGAGGCGTTGTCCGAGTAGGCCACCACCGTGTGCTGAGGGCTGAGCTTTTCGGTATTGCGGATCATGCCGAACATGGACAGGTCCTGTGCCTGCCCATCGATCGTGAACTGCGCGTTGAAGATCTTGTGGCGGCAATGCTCGCTGTTGGCCTGAGCGAACATCATCAGCTCGACATCGGTCGGGTTGCGCTTGAGCCCCGTGAAGGCATTGACCAGGTACTCGATTTCGTCGTCTGACAAGGCCAGGCCGAAGCTGGTGTTGGCCTCTTCCAGCGCCTGGCGCCCACGGCCAAGCACATCGACATGCGCCATGGCCTGGCCGGGTTTTTCATCGAACAGGCGGCGGGCCTCATCGCGCGAGCGCATCACGCTCTCGGTCATTCGGTCATGCAGCAAGGCGGCCACGGCCTGGACCTCATCGGCGCTCAAGGGCTTGGCACCACCGGTGATCGCGCCCAGCAGGCCGGCCTTGAGGCTCAAGCGGAATTCGGTCACGCGCTCGACACGGCGAATGGCCAGACCGCAGTTGTGGGCGATGTCCGTGGCCTTGGAGGCCCACGGGGACAGCGTACCCAGGCGGGGCGACACCACGATCAGCTCGCCCTCGGCCGGGCCCTCGTAAGGATCGCCGTAAGTCAGCAAGGCCGACAGCTTGTCCACCTCGCCTGGCACCAGGGCATGGTCCACCGCCACCCAGTGAACGTGGCGCGCGTGCACGCCGCTGATCTTGGGGTTGATGGCTTGCAGCTGGGGCAGCAGGGCCTGGACTTGGTGAGGGGCCAGGGCATTACCGCCCTCAAAGTGCATCAGATCGGACATGAGGGGCGCAAGGTGGTCGTGGGGGACAAGCCCGCCATTTTAGCCGCTCCCCCGCCCTCATCACGCAAAATGTCGTGTTCCCCGCGCTTGATGTCACCAAGGTGATCCCGAAACCCGGATAATCTGACCCCCATGAGCATCACGATCAAAACAGGCGCCGAGATCGACGCCATGCGCCTTGCCGGCCGCCTCGCCTCCGAGGTGCTGGACTTCATCACGCCGCATGTCCAGCCCGGCACCACCACCGAGCAGCTCGACAAGCTGGCGCACGACTACATGGTCAATGTGCAAGGCACCGTCCCCGCGCCGCTGAACTACGCACCGGGCGGGCACACGCCCTACCCCAAGTCGATCTGCGCCTCCATCAACCACCAGGTCTGCCACGGCATCCCGAACGACCGCGCCCTCAAGAACGGCGACATCGTCAACCTGGACATCACCGTCATCAAGGACGGCTGGCATGGCGACACCAGCCGCATGTTCGTGGTGGGCGATGGCTCCATCGCGGCCAAGCGCCTGTGCAGCTTCACCTACGAGGCCATGTGGCGCGGTATCGCCAAGGTCAAGCCCGGCGTGCGCCTGGGCGACATCGGCCACACCATCCAGACCTTCGCCGAGAACCAGGGCTTTTCCGTCGTGCGCGAGTTCTGCGGCCACGGCATCGGCCAGAAGTTCCACGAAGAGCCTCAGGTGCTGCATTACGGCCGCCCCGGCACGCTCGAAGAGCTCAAGACCGGCATGACCTTCACCATCGAGCCCATGATCAACGCTGGCAAGCGGGACATCAAGCCCCTGGGCGATGGCTGGACCATCGTCACCAAGGACCGCTCGCTGTCGGCCCAGTGGGAGCACACCATCCTAGTGACCGAGACCGGCTTCGAGGTGCTGACGCTCTCCTCAGGCAGCCCCCCGCCGCCCGACTTCATCACCTCGACCAAAAACTGACAGAAAAGACCGCATCGATCATGTCCGTGGACATCGCTGCCCTGCGCGCGCAGTACAAAGCGGGCAAAAGCGAGTTGCTGGCCCAGTTTGCCGACAGCCGCTCCACCACGGCCTCGGCCCACCGCCTGCTGACGCACATGGCCAAGCTGGTCGATGGCACCTTGCACCTGCTCTGGGAGGCCCAAGGCCTGCCCAAGGGCGCGGCCTTGATCGCTGTCGGTGGCTATGGCCGGGGCGAGCTCTTCCCCCACTCGGATGTGGACGTGCTGCTGCTCCTGCCCACCTCGCCCTCAGTGGGCGGTGACGACAGCATGGCGCCGGCCATCGAAGGCTTCATCAGCGCCTGCTGGGACATCGGCCTGGAGATCGGCTCCAGCGTGCGCAGCGTTGAGGAATGCTTTGATGAGGCCGCACGCGACGTCACCGTGCAGACCGCCCTGCTGGAGGCACGTTACCTCTGCGGTGCTAAGGCCCGATTCACCGAATTGCAGCGCAACATGTCGCGCCAGGTCGATGTGCCGGCTTTCGTGCGCGCCAAGACGCTGGAAATGCGTCAGCGCCACACCCGTTACGAAGACACACCCTACGCGCTGGAGCCCAACTGCAAGGAGAGCCCGGGTGGCCTGCGCGATCTGCAAGTGGTGCTCTGGCTGGCCCGCGCCGCCGGTCTTGGCAGCAACTGGCACGAACTGGCTAAGCATGGCCTGCTCACGCCCTTCGAAGCCCGCCAGCTCTATGCCAACGAAGGCCTGCTCAAGCTGATCCGAGCCCGCCTGCACCAGATCGCCGGCCGCCGCGAAGACCGCCTCGTCTTCGACCTGCAAAGTGCCGTGGCCGAGACCTTCGGCTACAAAAACACGCCGGCCTTGCGCGCCAGCGAGGCGCTCATGCGCCGCTATTACTGGGCCGCCAAGGCCGTGACCCAGCTCAACCAGATCCTCATGCTCAACATCGAGGAGCAGGTCAACGGCTCGCAGGACGCACCCATGCGCCCCATCGACGAGCAATTCCTCGACCGGGGCGGTCTGCTCGAAGTCGTCAGCGACGACATCTACGAGAAGGACCAGCAGGCCATTCTGCGCACCTTCCTGATCCTTCAGCGCCAGGACACCCTGCAAGGCTTGTCGGCCCGCACCTTACGCGCGCTCTACAACGCCCGCAGCCTGATGAACGGCGCCTTCCGCCGCGACCCGGTCAACCGCGCCACCTTCATGGCCATCCTCAAGGAGCGCGAAGGCCAGACACGCAGCTTCCGCCTGATGAACCAGACCAGTGTGCTGGGCCGCTACCTCTGGGTGTTCCGCCGCATCGTCGGGCAGATGCAGCATGACCTCTTCCACGTCTACACGGTCGATCAGCACATCCTGATGGTGGTGCGCAATGTGCGCCGCTACTTCATTCCAGAGCACGCTCACGAATACCCCTTCTGCACCCAACTGGCAGCCGAATGGGACAAGCCCTGGCTGCTCTACATCGCCGCGCTGTTCCACGACGTGGCCAAGGGCCGTGGCGGCGACCACTCCGAGCTGGGCGTGGCCGAAGTGCGCCGCTTCTGCAAGGACCATGGCGTCAGCCAGGAGGACAGCCGACTGGTGGAGTTCGTGGTGGGCGAACACCTGACCATGTCGCGCGTGGCGCAGAAGGAAGACCTGTCCGATCCGGACGTCATCCAGGCTTTTGCCCAGCGCATGGGCACCGAGCGCCGCCTGACCGCGCTGTACCTGCTCACGGTGGCCGACATCCGCGGCACCAGCCCCAAGGTGTGGAACGCCTGGAAAGGCAAGCTGCTGGAAGACCTCTACAAGCTCACGCTGCGGGCCCTGGGCGGCGCCCGCCCGCACATGGACGCCGAAATCGAATCCCGCAAGCAGGACGCCATCAAATCACTGGCCTTGCGCTCCATGCCCACCGGCATCGAACAGGCCCTTTGGAAAACGCTGGACATGGGCTACTTTGCCCGCCACGATGCGGCCGACATTGCCTGGCATGCGCGCTCTCTGTCGCGTTTCGTGGAGACCACCAAGCCGGTGGTCAGCGCCCGCCTGTCCTCGGTGGGGGAAGGCTTGCAGGTGCTGGTCTACACGCCCGATCAGCCCGATTTGTTTGCCCGCATTTGCGGCTACTTCGACCGCGCCGGCTTCAGCATCCAGGACGCACGCATCCACACCACCAGCAGCGGCTACGCGCTGGACACTTTCCAGATCATGGTCGGCCCCAACGCACCGCATGAAGGCATCCACTACCGCGACCTGATCGCCCTGGTTGAGAACCAACTGGCCGAATCGCTCTCAAGCACGGTGCCACTGCACGAGCCCATCCGTGGCCGCCTGTCGAGGCGGGTGAAATCATTCCCCATCCCGGCGCGCATCAGCCTCAGGCCGGACGAGCGTGCTCAGCGTTGGCTGCTGTCGGTCTCGGCCAGCGACCGCTCAGGCTTGCTGTACGCCGTCTCACGCGTGCTCGCGCGCCATCAGGTCAACGTGCTGCTGGCCAAGATCGACACCCTGGGCGAGCGCGTGGAAGACACCTTCTTGCTCACCGGCCCGACCCTCAGACAGGACAAGGTTCAACTCGCGCTGGAAACCGAATTGCTCGAAGCCTTGGCCGCTTGATGCATTCGCACAACGCCTAGCGTAAGACACGATGCGTTCTTTGCGTCAATTGTAAGAATTCTGCCATTGCAGCCAAAACCGCTCAGGCAGGCTCCTTGGGGTCGAGCATGAGTTCGAGCTGGGCGATCTGATCTCTCAGCGCCAAGCGGCGCTTTTTGAGGCGCCGCAAGGCCAATTCGTCGAAGCTGGCTGGGTCGGCGGCGCTGTCGATGAGGCTGTCGAGGTCGGCGTGCTCCATGCGCAGCTCGATCAGGCGGCGTTGGGGGGAATGGAGATTTTCTTGCATCGTGGCAAGGTGGCGACCACCTGGTGAGCTGCGGGCCCTTGATGAGGGGATGTCGAACCCGACATGGTCCGAAGTTCGGATCGGTTTAGGGATTATAGTTTTCCCCATGAGTAATTCCGCGTCCAGCTATCGCCTCGTGGCGGCCACCGGCCTTCATCGGGGCGATCGCCTGTATCAACAAGACCAGGTCGAGATCCTGCCGCACCCCCGTGTGTCCGGCTGCCTCCTGGCGATCATTGCCGACGGCATGGGCGGCAAGAGCGGAGGGCGCAAGGCCGCCGATCAGGTCGTCATGACCGCCCGCCAGATTTTTGACCGCTATGTGCCCGCCAAGGACGATGCCGTCCTGACCCTGCAGCAATTGGTGCAGGAAGCGCACCTGATGATCAAGCTCACGGCCATCGCCTTCGAGGAAGAGCCGCACAGCACCCTGGCCGCCTTTGTCGTCGACCCCAACCGCTCGGCCACCATCGTGCACGCTGGCGATTCGCGGGTCTACCACTTCCGCAACTCCGAGATGCTGCACCGCACGCAGGATCACTCCTTCGTGCAGCGCCTGATCAACGAAGGGCAACTGACGGAAGAAGAGGCCAACTCGCACCCGCAGTCCAACTTGCTGACCGGTTGCCTGGGCACCCAGCAGGACCCGCCCGTGGCCATCCACCAGATCGACAATCTTGAAATCGGCGATTGCCTGCTGGCTTGCAGCGATGGCCTGTGGCACTACTTCACCCCGCGCGAGCTGGGCGCCATCGTGCACACGCTGGCACCGCGCGAAGCAGCAGAGATGCTGGTGAGCAAGGCGCGTCACCGGGCGCGTGGCGGCGGCGACAACCTCTCGCTGGCGCTGGTGCGCATCGAAGCGGCCACCGAGTTGGACCCGCCCTCTTTGCTGAGCCCTGAAGGCCGTCAAGCGATCCTCAGGTGATGGAGGTGTCCACCACCCGACGCTCTTCGCTGAGGTACTCCTTGGACTGCATCTCGTTCAGGCGAGAGACCGTGCGAGGGAACTCATGCGACAGCGGGCCCTCGGTGTAGAGCTGCTCGGGCGGCACTTCGGCCGAGATCACCAGCTTGCACCTGCGGTCATACAACACATCCACCAGCCAGGTGAAGCGCCGCGCCTCCGAGGCCAGACGCACCGGCATGCAAGGCACATCACTCAGCATGATGGTGTGAAAGCGTGAGGCCAGCTCCAGGTAGTCGTTCTGCGAGCGTGGCCCGCCGCACAAGGTCTGGAAGTCAAACCACACCACACCGCCAGCGCGGCGCCGCGCCTTGAGCACGCGGTGCTCGATGTTCAGAGATGGGTCTTCATCGGCCATTTCAGCCAATCGATCGAAGATCTTGGTCATCTCGGCCTGGCAATGCTCGTCCAGCGGCGTCAGGTAGAGGTTGGCCAGCTCCAAGGTGCGGCGGCGGTAGTCGGTGCCACTGTCCACATTGATGACCTGCAGGTGATCCTTGAGCAGCTCAATGGCCGGCAGGATGCGGTCACGGTGCAGGCCATTCGGGTAGAGCTGATCCGGGTGAAAATTGGAGGTCGTGACGATGCTCATGCGGTTGCGGAACATGGCGTCCAGCAAGCGATGCAGGATCATCGCGTCGGTCACATCGGCCACATGGAACTCGTCGAAACAGATCAGGCGGTGGCGCCGCGACATGCGCTTGGCCAGCACCTCCAGCGGATCGACCTGGCCTTTGAGTTCATGCAACTGGCGATGCACCTCGCGCATGAACTCGTGGAAATGCAGGCGGGTCTTGCGCTCTAGCGGCACCGCCTGGAAGAAGCAATCCATGATGAAGCTCTTGCCCCGCCCCACCCCGCCGTACATGTAGACGCCTTTGGGCAGCGCCGGGTAGCGCAGCATCTTGGTCAGCGCGTTGGAACGCTGCCCTTTGTACTCGGCCCACTCGTCCTGGCAGCGTTGCAAGGCGGCAATGCCGGCCAGTTGGGCCTCATCGGCCTTGTAGCCACGCTCGGTCAGGAACTGCTGATAAAGCTGGGTGACGGAGATGGCGTAAGCGGGCATCGGCTCAGAAGTTCAGGGTGCGCTTGTCCACGGCCAGGGCGGCTTCCTTGGTGGCCTCGCTCAAGGACGGGTGGGCGTGGCAGATGCGGGCGATGTCCTCGGCGCTGGCCTTGAAGGCCATGGCCACCACGGCCTCCGAGATCAGCTCGCTGGCCTGCGGCCCGATGATGTGCACGCCCAGGATCTCGTCCGTGGCGGCATCGGCCAGGAACTTCACGAAGCCATTGGTGTCGCCCAAAGCGCGCGCTCGCCCGTTCGCAATGAAGGGGAAGGAACCGGCCTTGTAGGGCCGGCCCTCCGCTTTCAAAGCCTGTTCGGTTTTGCCGACCCAGGCGATCTCCGGGCTGGTGTAGATCACCCAGGGAATGAGGTTGAAGTCCACGTGTCCGTGCTGGCCAGCGATGCGCTCTGCCACGGCCACGCCTTCTTCTTCTGCCTTGTGCGCCAGCATGGGGCCACGCACCACATCGCCCACCGCCCACACATTGGGCAGGTTGGTCTTGCAGTCGTCGTCCACCACGATGGCACCGCGTTCATCGAGCTTGAGGCCCACGGCCTCGGCGTTCAGGCCCGTCGTGTTGGGCACCCGGCCGATGGACACAATGAGCTTGTCGACATCGAGCTTCTGCGCTGCGCCGGCTGCGTCGGTGTAAGCCACGCTCACGCCTTTTTTGGCGGCCTTGACTTCACTGATCTTGACGCCCAGTTGCAGCTTGAGGCCTTGCTTGGTGAACAGCTTCTGAGCCTCTTTGGCCACCTGCTCGTCCACCGCGCCCAGGAAGGTCGGCAGGGCTTCGAGCACCGTCACCTCGGCACCCAGGCGGCGCCAGACCGAGCCCATCTCCAGGCCGATCACGCCAGAGCCGATCACGCCGAGCTTTTTGGGCACGTCGGCCATGTCGAGCGCGCCGTCGTTGGACAGGATCTGCTTTTCATCGAAGGCCGCGCCAGGCAATTGACGGGCGCTGGAGCCCGTGGCCACGATGATGTGCTTGCCCGTGACGGACTCGGGCTTGTCGCCTTCGACCGCTAGTTCGTAGCCGGCATCGGCCGCCTTCACGAACGAGGCGCGGCCATGGAAAAACGTGACCTTGTTCTTCTTGAACAGGTAGAGGATGCCGTCGTTGTTCTGTTTGACGACCGTGTTCTTGCGGCCGATCATCTTGGCCACGTCCATCTTCAGGTTGTCCAGGCTGATGCCGTGGTCCGCGAAATGGTGCGAGGCGTGGTCGAAATGCTCGGACGATTGCAGCAAGGCCTTGGACGGAATGCAGCCCACGTTCGTGCAGGTGCCGCCGGGCGCGGGGCCACCCTTGGCATTCTTCCAGTCGTCAACACAGGCCACCTTGAAGCCCAGCTGCGCTGCGCGGATGGCAGCGATATAGCCGCCAGGGCCGCCGCCGATCACGACGACGTCAAATGATTGGGACATGGTGTTGTCTCCTCGATCGAATCGAATGGGGATTGCAGGTCCGAGCGAGCCCTTGTGAAGCCCGCCCGGCCGCAAAAAACTTAGGTGAAACGTAAGGCCGCGGTCAGATGTCGAACAACAGCCGGGCCGGATCTTCCAGCGCTTCCTTCATGGCGACCAGGCCCAGCACGGCTTCACGGCCGTCGATGATGCGGTGGTCGTAGGACATCGCCAGGTAGTTGATCGGGCGGATCACGATCTGACCGTTCTCGACCACGGCGCGGTCCTTGGTGGCGTGCACGCCCAGGATGGCCGACTGCGGCGGGTTGATGATGGGCGTGGACAGCATGGAGCCGAACACCCCGCCATTGGAGATCGAGAAAGTGCCGCCGGTCATTTCCTCCAGACCCAGCTTGCCGTCGCGCGCCTTCACGCCGAACTCGGCGATCTTCTTCTCGATCTCGGCGAAGGTCATCTGGTCGACGTTGCGCAGCACCGGCACCACCAGGCCACGGGGCGAGCCCACGGCCACGCCGATGTCGAAGAAGCCGTGGTAGACCACATCATTGTTGTCGATGGAGGCGTTCAACACCGGGTACTTCTTGAGCGCATGCACCGCCGCCTTGACGAAGAAGCTCATGAAGCCCAACTTGACGCCGTGCTCCTTCTCGAACTTCTCCTGGAACTTTTTGCGCATCTCCATCACCGGTGCCATGTTCACCTCGTTGAAGGTGGTCAGGATGGCGTTGGTGGCTTGGGATTGCAGCAGGCGCTCGGCGATGCGGGCGCGCAGGCGGCTCATGGGCACGCGCTGCTCGGGCCGATCGGCCAGGTTGCCCTGCCCCAGCGGCACCGACACGGCGGGCAGCGAGGTGGCAGGCACGCCGGTGGGGATGGGCTTGGACGCGGCTGGCGCAGCTGCGGCGGCAGGCGCCGGGGCCGGCGCAGAAGCGCCACCGGCCACGGCGGCCAGCACGTCGCCCTTGGTGACACGGCCATCCTTGCCGCTGCCGGCCACTTGCGCCGTGCTCAGGTTGTTGTCGGCCAACAGCTTGGCGGCGGCGGGCATGGCCACGTCGCCCTTGCTGCCGCCCTTCGCAGTTGCTGCGGCGGCGGCCGGCGCTGGCGCGGAGGCAGGCGGCGCTTCGATCGCCTTGACCGGCAGCGGGCTCACGGCCTCGGTGCCCTCGGTGTCGATGCGGGCGATGACCTCTTCCGAGGCCACCGTGTCGCCATCGTTGCGGACGAGTTGGGCCAGCACGCCGGAGGCGGGCGCCGGCACTTCCAGCACGACCTTGTCGGTTTCGATCTCGATGAGGATCTCATCGACCACGACGGCCTCGCCGGGCTTTTTCTTCCATTGCAACAGCGTGGCTTCCGCCACCGACTCAGACAGCTGAGGAACCTTGATGTCAACGATTGCCATATTTTTCTCCTGAGGGCCTACCGGGCGCCGCCCTGACCTGCCGCCAGACCTGGGCTCTTGTCAAGCCTGGGTCGAGCATGGTCAGTCATGCGGCACCACAGCGACCGCATGAATTCATTTGGTGAGGACGAAGCCCTTGAGCTTGGCGAAGGCCTGATCCAGCAGGGCTTTCTGCTGCTCCTGGTGCAAGTGGGCATAACCGACGGCGGGCGAGGCCGAGGCCGGACGGC
>CANBUA010000143.1 GCA_947372535.1 Burkholderiales bacterium | reverse complement strand
GGCGCTGTGGCATTGCACCTGCAATCGAGCGCCACCGTTGCTGGTGGTCAGCGCATCGCTGCATCGTGCTGGGGCCATGTCGACAAGGACGCCATCGCGCCGTCCCGGACGACGCAGCGCTTCATCGCTGGCCTGCCAAGCGCCCTGGGTGCACGTCGCCATGACCTTCAACTGGCCGTGCTGCGAACCCAGGATGCCTTGTCCGCGGCGATCGCCATGCGCTGGCGTGACTGGCTGGGCGCCAGTGACATCGCCAATCCGTCATCGCCTGACACCGTCTTTGCCACCGTGGGCACGGTGGCGCCCATGTTGCAGGTCGTGCGCTGCCTGACCTCTCCTCGCCCGGTATTGCTGCTGGCGATCCATCAACGCCGCCATCTGGCGTTTCTTTTCTCCCCAACCTCACTTTGACTTTCAAGGAAATTTTCTTCATGAACACCGCCGTCACCACCGAAGAGCGCAGCGCGCTGATCAAGCAAATCGTCTCGGACATCCTGGAAATCGAACCGAACGACATGACGCCCACCAGCCTCTTCAAGGAGGAGCATGACGCCGATTCGCTGCGCGCCATCGAGATCCTGGCCAGCCTGGAAAAGACCTTCGGTGTCGAGATCCCGCAAGAGGCCTTGACCCGCATGGTCAACCTGCTGGGCGTCTACGAGGTCGTGCAGGAAGCCGCCGGCTGGCGCGAGTGAGATCAGATCAACCGAATCGGGAGCAGCCATGCGACGAGTGGTCATCACAGGAATAGGCGCGGTCACCAGTGTCGGCCTCGGCGTGAAGGCGTTCGGCCAAGCCATGCGTGACGGGGTATGCGGGGTCTCGGAGATCACGTCCTTCGACACCACGGGTTTTGCCACCAACCGTGGGTGCGAAGTACGAGGCTTCGACCCCGAGCAGTGGATCCACCGCGTCGATCCCGCTTCGCTGGGCCGCAGCGCCCAGTTCGCGGTGGCCGCTGCGGCCATGGCGCTCCAGGATTCAGGCATGGACCCTACGCAATTGTCAGAAGGGCGTTGCGGGGTCTCGATCGGCACCACGGACGGCGAGTCCCAGGTGATCGACAAACTGACGGAGCAGGCAGTGCGGGGTGGCTATGGCTCGATCTCGTACGACTTGCTCCGCCAGGTGCCCTCGCACCACATCTCTTTTGCGGTGGCGCGCGAGCTGGGCTTGCAAGGCGGGGCGATCACCATCCCCACGGCTTGCTCGGCCGGCAACTACGCCATCGGCTATGCGTATGACAGCGTGGCCGTGGGTGACACGGACTTCATGCTGTGCGGCGGGGCCGATTCGATCTGCCGCAAGACCTTCGCTGGCTTTTACCGCCTGGGCACGATCGCCCCCGATGTCTGCCAGCCCTTCGACAAGGAGCGCAAGGGCATCCTGACGGGTGAGGGCGCGGGCATCATGTTGCTGGAGTCGCTCGACAGCGCCCTGGCACGCGGCGCTCACATCTATGCCGAGGTGCTGGGCTACGGCCTGACCTGCGATGCCGACCACATGGTCGCGCCCAATCGCGCCAGCATCGCCCGCTGCATCCGCCTGGCTCACCAGAACGCCGGCATCACGGCGGCCGATGTGGACTACATCTGCGCGCACGGCACCGGCACAGTGGCCAACGACATCACCGAGTCGGGCGCCATTGATGAAGTCTTCGGCGAAAGCAAACCGCCCGTGTCCTCGATCAAATCGATGATCGGCCACACCATGGGCGCGGCCAGCGCGCTGGCCAGCATCGCCTGCGCCGTGGCGATTGAAGAGGGCTTCATGCCGCCGACGATCAACCACGTCGAGACCGATCCGCGCTGCAAAGTGGACTGCGTGCCCAACGCGTCCCGTCAGGCGGACCTGCGCATCGTGCAGAACAACGGATTCGCGTTTGGCGGCAACAACGCCATCACGGTCTACGCCCGCTACACCCAGTGATTCACTGACAGGAACAAGGAACACACCATGGCCTCACTTGGCATTGCCGTCGCGGGCTGGGAGGCGATTTCGCCCTTGGGCATCGGCGCGGCCGCTTTCAGTCAATCCGGCATGTGGACGCAGACGCAGCAGCATCCGCTCCACACCGCCAAAGACGAGTTTCCCACCGGCATCGATTACCGGCCCGCCTACTTCGAGGTGGCCGAGTTGCTGGGCAGCAAAGGCATCCGCACGATGGACCGCACCACGGCCCTGGCCGTCAGCACCGCCAAGCTGCTGCACCGCGACCGGCCGGAGCGGACCGAGGCCCAGTCGGAGCGGGTGGGCTTTGCCATCGGCACCAGCACGGGCAGCATCCGCAGCACCAGTGATTTCACACGCGATTCGCTGGTGCAGGACCGGCCCTTCCTGGTCAATCCAGCCTTGTTCCCCAACACAGTGATGAACTGCGCGGCTGGCCAGTGCGGCATCTGGTTCAAGGCGCGTTCGGTCAACGCCACCATCTCGGGCGGGCGCCTGTCGGGCCTGCTGTCCATCAAGTACGCCAGCTTGATGCTGCGCCGCCGTTACGCGGACACGCTGTTCACCGGCGCGGTGGAAGAAATGTGCCCTCAAAACGCCTGGGCCCACGAGATGCTGGTCAAGCATGGCCGACGCCATCCCGTGCCCTTGGGCGAGGGCTGCGCCATGTTTGCCTTGGAGCGTCTGGACGACATGGCAGCCCGTGGCGAACAGCCCGTGGCGCAGTTGATGGCCTTGCAATACGGCCGCTACTTCGATCCCCTGGTACTGCAAGAGCAGGACTCCGTGGCGGGCGTCATCCGTTGCATCGACGAGGCACTGGCGCAATGTGACCTCAAACGCTCGGACATCACCGCGTGCAGCTTGGGCGGCAGTGCCGATGTGGCCAGCAGCCGCATCGAGCACCAAGCCATCGATCGGCTCTTCGGGCGAGACGTGACCGTGCATGGCAACGACCTGGTCGACACCATGGGCGACACCTACAGCGCCGGATTTTCGTTGGGCCTGGGGCGCTTGCTGGTGACTCTGGGCCAGCCAGGCAGCGGCCGCACGGGCATCGCCTTGACCACCGGTGACGACGGCCACGTCGGTTGCCTGGTGGTGCGGACTTGATCACTACCGATCACCCAACTTTGGAACAGCCATGAACCTCGTGATTTCTGCCTCTGCCATGGTGAGCAGCGTCGGCCCGGACAAGCTGCTCGGCTTCCAGGCCATGTGCGCCGGCGAGTCCGGCCGCAAGCCGCTCCAGTCTTTCCCGGCCGACAAGTTCAACGTGTCGTACGCCTACGAGATCGCCGACCGACCCCAGGGACGCGACCGTGTCTTGCGCGCCAGCGAACTGCTGGCCCAAGCCGTGGCCGATGCCGTCAAAGAAGCCAAGCTGCCGCTGGACACCGGCCGCTGCGGCGTGGTGGTGGGCACCGGCCTGCGTGAGTTGCGCTCGCTCGAACTGTTCTGGACCGAAGAGCAACCCTTGTCACTGGACCAGCTCCATTTCGAGCGCGTGCTGAACGACAGGCTGGGCACGGCCCTGCCCGTGATCACGGTGTCCAATGCCTGCTCGGCGTCGAACTTTGCGTTGGCCCTGGCCGAGGACTTCATCCGCGATGGCACCTTCGACTGCGTCATCGTGGGCG
Source organism: Burkholderiales bacterium (assembly GCA_947372535.1). The sequence continues at coordinate 7,756 of CANBUA010000143.1, read as the reverse complement.
GCTGCGACACCATCACGGAAAGCATGTTCGGCCTGCTGGACCGCGTCAACCCCTTGCACCCCGACACCGTGCAGCCTTTCGAGCGTGACCGCAAGGGCGTGCTGATGGGCGATGGTGCTGCGGCAGTGGTGGTCGAGACCCGGGCCCATGCCGCGGCCCGGCAGGTCCAGCCGCTGGCCGTGCTGCGCGCCGTGGGCACCAGCTGCGACGCCAACCACGAGACCGCGCCGGACACGGGTGGCATCGTCCGCGCCATCCAGGATGCCTATGCGCGTGGTGCCGTCACGGCCGACGACGTGGACCTGCTCATGGTGCACGGCACCGGCACCATGCTCAACGACAAGACCGAGGCGATTGCCTTGCAAGAGGCCATGGGCCCGGCCGCCAACTGGGTGCCGGTGTCAGCCCTGAAGTCGATGACCGGCCACACCTCCGGCGCCTCCGGCCTGTTGGCGGTGGTGACGGCCATTGAATCCCTGAATACAGGGCTTTTGCCGCCCACGGTTGGCCTGAGCCATCCCATGGCAGAAGCCGCGTCCATGGACATCGTGACGGGCGCGGCCAGGTTGCTGCCCAACGCGCGTTTCGCGCAGGTCAATGCCTTTGGTTTTGGCGGCGTCAACGCCGTCGTCATCGTGGAGAAAGCAGCATGAACGCCGTGTCTCGATTGCCCATTGCCGTGACCGGCTGTGGCTGGGAAATCCCACGCTTTGCCCAACATGCCAGCTTGGCCGGCGCCCTGAGCAGCACGCCCTTGGCAGATCCCGTGTTCGACCCAGCGCCTCAGCTCGGTAAAAAGGGTCTGCGCTACAAAGAGCGCGCCACGCTGTTGGCCTTGTGTGCTGCCCGGTCCGCGTTGATGAACGCCGGGCTGCTCGACGAGCAGATGACGCCTTTGAACGCCACCGACTTCGGCGTGGTCGTGGCCTCCAACTCCGGCAACCTGGACACCGTTTGTCGTGCGGCCGACACCATCCGGCGTGAACACGTCGATGCCACCAGCGCGATGGACTTGCCCAATGCGTCCAGCAACATCGTCGCCTCGACATTGGCCATCCGCTTTGGTCTCAAAGCACTCAACCTGATGGTTTGCTCGGGCGCTTCATCGTCGCTCGATGCCCTCATTCTGGCGGCCAATGCGATCCGCAACGGACGCGCCAGCCGCATGCTGGTGGTCACGGTGGAGACCGATGGCCTGGCCCTGCGCAGCCTGTTGGCGGGCAAGCGCCTGCCCGATGACATGAGTGGTGAATCGCCCATCCTGGAAGGCGCAGGCGCTGTGATCCTGGAGTCGCCCCATGCGGTCAGTGCACGTGGTGGCCGCATGCTCGCATCCCTCTCCGACCATGTTTTCGTGCACGCCGATGCACCCGGTCAGGCGGCCCTCTACAAGCTGTTCGATGCCCACCCGACCAAGGCGCAATACGTGCCTGGCCAGTCCTTCGTCGAGTCTCGCGCCAATGCGCCTCGTCCCGCGGTGGACCTGGAGGCGGTGATGCGGCAAGCCTACGGATCGGCCTGCCTGCTGCACCTGATCCATGCCTGCGAACAACTGACCGCCGATGAGACCAGTTCAGGCGCTGTCATCGTGGGCGGCGGCACCTGGATGGACCGTCGCGCCGGTGCCATCGTCGTGGGCCAGGCACGGCCATGAAGCTCGTCCACCGCGTCCATGGCCATGAGGTCACCGCGCATTGCCACGGCCCGGCTGGTGCCCCCATGGTTGTGCTGGTGCACGGCATGATGGAGCCGGCGGACGTCTGGCGTCCCGTGGTGGACAGGCTCAAAGCGCGCTACCGCTGCATCGTGCTCGACATGCCGTGGAACGGCCAGCAGGGCGTGCTCTGGGGACAGGACGTGCGCTCCGAAGCCTGGTTGCTGGCCGCGTGTGAAGCCTTCGACCTGCGACCCGATGCCTGGATCGCCCATTCTTTTGGTGCCAGCACCTTGCTGGCCCTGCTGACCTCGGACGACCGACCAGGCGCCCACGCGCCAGCCGTGCTCATCTCGCCTTTCTACAAGGCTTCCCACGAAGACGTGACCTGGTCGCTGTTCGAGCGCTATGTCACGCGTTTCAGCGGCTTCGTTGAGAAAAGCATCAAGGCGCGCCTCAAGCGCGAACTCGATCCACTCGTACTGCGCCGCATGACCGAAACGGCTCGCGATGCTTTTGGTTGCTATGTGTGGATGCACTTCTGGCAGCTTTTTGCCCGTACGCCTTTTCTGCCCCTGATCCGCCTTCAGCAGCCCATCCTCACGCTGGTGGGTGCCGATGACGACTCGTCACCGCCCACGGATGCCCTAGAGCTGGTCGAAGCCTTGCCCAACGCCGCCCTCCAGGTCTTTCCCGATTGCGGCCATTTCCTGCTCAGCCATGGCCAGGAGATGACGGTCTCTGCCATCGACCGCTTCCTTGATGAAGTCTGCTCGGTGGAGGTCCGCCTCGCCCAGTGCGCCTGAGTCCAACGATTTCTTTTCAGTCCCTGTCTTTCAAAACACACATACCGGAACACATGACCATGAACGCTTTGACCGCCCCCCAGCCCATCCAGCTTGAGCAGACCACCGCCCGCGTCAAGCCTCGCTTCGAAGGCTCCAACATCTGCACCTGGATCGGCTTCAAACACGTGATGTACTGCGTCGAAGAGGCCGTGCTGGAGCACTTCCGCACACAAGGACTGTCGCCCCGTCCCTTGTACGAAGAAAAAGGCCTGTGCCTGGAGATCGTCAATTCCAATGTGCGCATCCTGCACGCGCTGCACATGGACGACACAGTTGACATCAATGTGATCCCAAAGGGCAAGCCCACCGATGAAGAAATTGTGCTGGGCATCGAGCTGATGGTCGAGCGCGATGGCAAGCCCGTCAAGGCGCTGACGGGCACGGTCAACGTGGTTTTCCGACTGGACGACAGCGTGGTCACCGCGCACGCCGGAACGGCCGAGCGCGACCCGCGCATCGACCGCTACACCGTCTCGCGCATCCAGCGCGGCGAGCGCAAGTCCATCCCCAGCCTGAACCTGGCCCGCTCACCTGGCGTGGTCGCACCCGAAGTGCTAGCCGCCCTGGGCGCCGACAAGACCAATTCCTTCGTGTGGAAGTGGCACATCCCTTATTTCTACTGCCACTACAACGACCGCATGCAGCACTCGGGCTACCTGCGCCTGATGGAAGAAGTACTGGACCTTTTCGTGGCCGACCGCGGCATCTCCATCCGCACCCTGCTGGAGAACAAGAAGTGGATCCCTGTGGTGCCGGCGGCCAACCTGCAGATGCTGGACGAAGCCATGATGGAAGAGACCATCTACACGGTCTTCACCGTGGAAGACATCTTCAAGGACACGACCTACAAGTCGCGCATGGATTGCTACGTGGAACGCCATGGCGGCCTGGTCCACACGGCCACCGGCCACATCACGCACGGCTACGCGGTGGTTGACAGCCGACGCGACTGGTCGCTGGTGCAGTTCGATGCCGAGGTGGTCGCCGCCATCCGTGGTGACAAGCGCAACACCTGAGTGAGCCTGTGATGACCGCGCCCGCGCCCACCTTCTACTTCTCGCTGCGCAGCCCCTATTCGTGGCTGGCCTGGCATGACCTGAAGACGCATTACCCCAAGCTCCTGGCCAGGCTGGACCTCAAACCCTTCTGGGAGCCCGACGCCGATTACCAGGCCGAGCTGGGGGCGGCGGGCGAGGCCTTTCTGTACACCGCGATGTCCAAGGACAAGCACCTCTACATCCTGAGCGATGTCAAGCGCCTGGCGACCAGGCGCGGCCTGCAGATCCAGTGGCCGATGGACCGCGCGCCGGTGTGGGAGGTGCCACACCTGGGCTACCTGGTGGCCGAACAGCAAGGCAAAGGGCGCGACTACATCGACCTGATCACCGCCATGCGTTGGCAGCAGGGTCGCGACATCTGCCATCCCGACACGGTGGCTGAAGCAGGGCAGGCCTTGTCGCTGGACAGTGCCTTGATGCGCCACGCGAGCCTCGACGTGGACGTGCGCCGGGCAGGCCTTGAATGTTTGAAGGATTGCGTGCGCGGCAGCGTATTCGGCGTCCCATTCTTCACCGTGGGTCGCGAAAAATTCTGGGGCATCGACCGCTTGCCCGATTTCATCGGCGCGGTGGCGCAGGTCACATCGGCGCAGCCAACCGCCGAGCCACCGACCGATCAACCCAACCGCGCCATGCTGGACCACGCGGGCGGCTGCGGCTGAGCCCGCACACCTGCTGAACTGCCACACGACCACACGCCATGACTCCACAGACCCTTGAAGGCGACAGCGGTGAGCTGCGCATGCTCATGATCGAAACACATTCCCCATGGGAAGCCGGTGATGTGCAGGACTTCCTTGCACTCGTGCGCGCTTTGCTGGAAGCCGGCACGGCGGTGCGCCTGCACCTGATCCAGAACGGGGTCATCTGGCTGCGCGGCCAATCTGCCGCGGCCTTGCTGAGCTTGCGCCAGCAGTTCACCGCGTCCCTGCGCATCACCATCGACGACGTGTCGCTCGACCTTCGCGGCATCCCGCATGCCTTGGCGCGCGACATCGGCAGCGTCACGGGTGTCGACGACCTGGTGGCCACGATGGCCGATCCAGCCGTCAAGACGATCTGGCACTCCTGACGCGGAAAGCAGACCCGTGAACCTTCCATCGCACCTCACGCACGCACCATCGGCCCAAGCCAGTGCTGCCCTGCTGGCCGACGCCATGCACCCGCAGCCCGCCAAGCCCTCCGACGCTTCAGCACGCAGCTTCTTTTTCGGCATGGTGGGCACGCCGTCGCAGACCGAGACCGTGACTTCCCTGTTTCGCATGACCGAGTCGGCCTTGCAGCAGGGCCATGACGTCACGGTGTGGACCTGCGGCCATGCCACAGGGATGTCGCAGACCACGCTGGTCAGGCCGCGCGATTATTTCGCGCCCAAGGAGCGTGAAGACTTCAATCCCGACACCGGCGAGATGATCCAGGCGATGTTCCGCCGTTACGGCAAAGACCGCTTGCAATGGCTGGTCTGCCGCTACTGCACGGAGGAGTGCGGGGCGGTTCAGCACATCCCCGAGGTACAGGTCAAGATTCCGTTCACCTTTCAGTTCTACCTGAGCGCGGCCGAGGTCAGTCTGGTGATGGGCGTCAAGTCATGAGCCGGCCGCCACTGCGCACCTCCAAGACCTCGCTGTCCATCGTGGAGCGGGCTTACCGGGGTAGCCTGGAAGAGCAATATGGCCACATCGTCTGGCTCACCCAGATCATGAAAGCCATGGGCGCGCCCACGTCCATCCTGCTCAAAGGCGACACCGTCATGTACGCCACCATGGGCCAGCCGCGCCAAGGTCTGAGCCTGGGCGACATCCACATCAGCGCCTTGTCCCATTACGAGTCCAGCATCCAGACCCTGCTCGATCTCCAGGTGCCCGTGCATGTCTGGGGCAGGGACCTTGATCGCCTGGGTTTGACGCTTGAGGACATGGTGCCGGGCGTGCAATCACTGGACAACGCCGGCTTGATCGACCTGATCCGCCGCCTCGACTGCGTCTGGTACTGGTGAGCGCCATGACCTCGTCTGATCAACGCCCAGGCCCAAGCCCCGCCCCCAGCTTCTTCTTCGGCATGATGGGCGCGCCCTACCAATCCGAGACCGTCACCTCGCTGTTTCGCATGGTCAATGCCGCGCTGGCCGGCGGACACCATGTCACGGTGTGGACCTGCGGCCACGCCACGGGCCTGTCTCAATCCACGCTGGTGCGTCCCAAGGACTCTTTCCTGCCCAAGGAGGCGGAAGCCTTCAACCCCAACACGGCCGAGTTGATCCAGGCCCTGTTCCGCCGCCACGGTGCCCGTCAACTCGATTGGCTGGTCTGCCGCTACTGCATGGAAGAGCGTGGCGCCACTCAGCAGATCGAGCAGGTCAAGGTCAAGATCTCCGCGACCTTCCAGCACTACCTCAGCAGCGCGGATGTCTCGCTGGTGCTCGGGGTCAAGTCATGAGCGGCCATCGGAGGGTGCGCTCCAAAAGCTCGCTGGCCATCGTGGAGCGGGCATATCGTGGGAGCGTGGAAGAGCAGTACGGGCACATCGTCTGGCTCTCAAGGGTGATGCAAACCTTGGGCGCCAACACCGCGCTGCTGCTCAAAGGCGATGCGACCTTGTACGCACGCCGCGACCAGCCTCGCGTCGAATTGTCCATTGGCGACGTGCTCGTCAACGACATCTCCCACTACGAGTCCAGTGTCGAGCAACTGCTCACACGCGGCGTTCCCGTCTATGCCTGGGAAGCCGACCTCCTGCCTGACGACGTCCTGGTGCCGGGCGTCCAACCCATGCGCCAGCGCGACATGCCCTTGCTCATCAGCCGATTCGATTGCGTCTGGTACTGGTAACCCATCATGAACGAAACAACCCTTCAAGAAGCACCTGTGGCCGCCGCGTCTGCGGTCCCCGTTCTGGCGCACGCCGTCGAGGTCCAGGAGATCCGCGATCACCTGCTCGTCAGCGGCACGGACATCTTTGCGCTGGGCCACTACCCGGGCAACCCGATCTACCCTGGCGTCCTGGTCGCCGAACGCTTGATGCAACTGGCTGAAAAGCTGGCGTTCACGGTGTTTGGCCAAGCCGCCTCGGTGGACCTGCTCAAGCGCATCCAGTACCTCGATGCAGTGCTGCCGGGCGATGTGGTCGAGCTGGTCGCATCGGTCAAAAAGGCGGGCAGCGATTGCCTGGAGATCTCCGCCTTGGCACGCGTGGGTGACAAGCCCAAGGCGCGCGCCACCCTGATCTGCACGCCGGGCTCGCGCGCCCTGGCCCAAGCCGGTGTGCCACAGGCCCCAACGCCTGGTGAGCGCCCCATCGCTCACCGCGAGCTCAGCAGCATCCTGCCGCACCGCTACCCCTTCCTGTTGATCGATTCGATCCAGGACCACGTGCCTGGCCAATCGGTGCGCGCGACCAAGGTGGTTAACCGGGCTTCGCCGCTGTTCCTGGAACACCTGCCCACCACCTATCCGCATGGATTGATCATCGAATCGATCGGCCAGGCCGGCATTGCGCTGTTCTTCCTGTCGCAGGCCACCCGCCAACCCATGGACATCGTGCTGGGCTCGGTGGGTGAGACCGAACTGCTGGCCGACCTGCCTTTCGGTGTGGCCCTCACTGTCGAGGCGCGCATCGAACGGATGCTGAGCAACGGCGTGATCTTCAGCGGTCAGGCGCTTCTGGGCGATCAGGTGATCCTGCGTATCGGCAGCCTGGTGGCCATGACCGACCCGCGCTGATTTCAACGGCAGCGGCCCGGCCGTCTGCCACCCTCAACCTATCTGGACCACTGACATGAACATCGACGGCATCACCTTCCTGCCGGCCTCAAGACAAATGAGCAACCAGGACGTGCTCGACGAGGTCAGGAAAAACAGCGAAGCCATCTTCGACGGCAACCTCGATCAAGCCTTGACTTATGTCAGCGGCATGATGGAGGGCACCGGCATCACCAACCGATTCTGGTTTGCCGACGACGAGCGACCGCTCGACCTGATGGTCAAGGCCGCCCGCCGAGCCATGGACCAGGCCGGCTGCGAACCCCAGGACATCGACCTGCTGATCTATGCCGGCAATTGCCGCGGCTTCATCGAACCTGGCGATGCCTATTTCGTGGCCCAGGCCCTGGACATGGACTCGGTCGATTGCTTCGACGTGCTCGATGCCTGCATGGCCTGGACACGCGCCTGCGACATCGCCCAAAGCCACTTCCTGTC
>CANBUA010000142.1 GCA_947372535.1 Burkholderiales bacterium | reverse complement strand
GACATCAAGTCAGCCGATGGCGGGTTGATCAATGACGGCCAGTTGTGGGTGTTCACCACGCGCGCCGACACCATCATGGGCGTGACCTTCTGCGCCGTGGCGCCCGAGCACCCGCTGGCGGTGCAGGCGGCAGCGTCGCAGCCTGACGTGCAGGCCTTCATCGACGAGTGCAAGGCCGGCGGCACCACCGAGGCCGAGCTGGCCACGCAGGAGAAGAAGGGCGTGCCCACGGGCTTGTTCGTGACACACCCGTTGACAGGCGAGCAGGTGGCGGTGTGGGTGGGCAACTACGTGCTGATGTCCTATGGCGATGGCGCCGTGATGGGCGTGCCGGCGCACGATGAGCGCGATTTTGCGTTTGCCAAGAAATACGGCATTGCCATCAAGCAAGTCATCGCGGTGGCGGGCGAATCGTTCAGCCAGGACGCCTGGCAAGAGTCCTACGGCGACAAGCAGCGCGGTACCTGCATCAACAGCGGCGCGCTCGATGGCCTCTCGCACAAAGAAGCCGTGGGCAAAGTGGCCGAGTTGCTGTCCGCCAAAGGCATCGGCGAGAAAAAAACCACCTGGCGCCTGCGCGACTGGGGCATCTCGCGTCAGCGCTACTGGGGCACGCCCATCCCCATCATCCACTGCGATGCCTGCGGCCCCGTGCCCGTGCCGGAACGGGACCTGCCCGTCGTCCTGCCCGAGGACGTGGTGCCTGATGGCAGCGGCAACCCGCTCAAGACGCGACTGGACTTCCTCAATGTCGGCTGCCCCAAGTGCGGAAAGCCCGCCCAGCGCGAAACCGACACCATGGACACCTTCGTGGATTCGAGCTGGTACTTCATGCGCTACACCTGCGCCGACAACCACCAGCAGATGGTCGATGAACGCACCGACTACTGGATGGGCCAGGGCGGCATGGACCAGTACATCGGCGGCATCGAGCACGCCATCCTGCACTTGCTGTACGCGCGTTTCTGGACCAAGGTCATGCGCGACCTCAAGCTGATCAAGGTCAGCGAGCCCTTCAAGAAGCTGCTGACGCAAGGCATGGTGCTCAAGGGCGCCTTCTCGCACAAGCCCGAGAACGCCGGCAAGAACTACTACTGGGAAAACGAGATCGACGTCGAGCGCAATGCGCATGGCCAGATCGTCGGCGGCAAGCTCAAGCTCGATGGCACTGTGCTCGATTACGAGCTGACCACGATGTCCAAGTCCAAGAACAATGGCGTCGATCCGCAAGCCCTGATCGACACCATGGGCGCCGACACGGCCCGCCTGTTCGTGATGTTCGCCTCGCCGCCTGAACAAACGCTGGAGTGGAACGACGCGGGTGTGGAAGGCGCGCACCGCTTCGTCAAGCGCGTGTGGGGTTTTGGCGCCAAGAACACCGAGGTCCTGAAGGCCGCTGGTGCCGTCGTGCAAAGTGAGTTGAGCGCGGAGGCCAAGGCCCTGCGCCGTGAGGTCTTCGTGATCCTCAAGCAAATCAGCTACGACTACGAGCGCATGCAGTACAACACCGTGGCCTCTGGCGCGATGAAGCTGCTCAACGCGCTGGAAGGCCACAAGGGCACGACGCCAGCCGATGCTGCGGTGCTGCGCGAAGGCTACGGCGTCCTGCTGCGCGGGCTCTACCCCGCTTGCCCACACCTGACCCACGTGCTCTGGCAAGACCTGGGCTACGCCGATCAAGACGGCATGGGCGACCTGCTGGACGCGCCTTGGCCCACCGTGGTCGAAGAAGCGCTGGTGCAGGACGAGATCGAGCTGATGCTCCAAGTCAATGGCAAGCTGCGTGGCTCGATCAAGGTCAGCCCCACGGCCGACAAGGCCGCCATTGAGGCCGCCGCCCTGGCCAACGAAGAGTTCGCCAGGTTCAGCGAAGGCAAGCCGCCCAAGAAGGTCATCGTGGTGCCTGGCCGCCTCGTCAACATCGTGGTCTGATCAGGCCACCTCCACACAAAGATGCCCATGAACCGCCGCACCTTTCACCGCCAGGCCCTACTTTCGCTGACGGGCCTGTCCACCCTGGGCGCGGCCACCTTGAGCGGCTGCGGCTTCTCTTTGCGCCAGGGGGCCCACCTGGCCTTTCGCACCATCACCTTGACCGGCTTTGCCGGCAACTCGCCGCTGGCCACCGAACTGGCCCGCGCGCTGGAGGCCAATGGTGTCGATGTGGTCGAGACCACCGCGCAGGCCGCCGCCACATTGGCCAGCAACGGCCCGCCTGCGGCCAATGCCAGCGCGCCCAACATCGCTTCGCTGAACGGCCACGTCATTTTCGAGGCCCTGGCCGACAACCGCCAGCAGGTCGTCGCCTCGTCCACCGCCTTTGGCCAGGTGCGTGACTTGACCTTGCGCACGCGCCTGAGCTTTCAGGTGCTGCGCGCCGATGGCAGCGTGCTGCTGCCGCCAACCGAACTGCTGATCTCGCGCGATCTGACTTACAACGAAAAAGACGCCCTGGCCAAGCTGAACGAGTCGGAGGCCCTGCACCGCGCCATGCAGTCGGACATCGTCTCGCAAGTGCTGCGCCGCCTGGCCGTCATCACGCCAGAACGCCTGGCCGCCCCCTGATTCGCCCGCCGATCGCCACCCATGCAACTGCGGCTCGACCAACTCGGCACCCACCTGGGCCAGGCCGCCAGCCAAGGCTTCAAGCCGGTCTACACGGTCTTCGGCGATGAGCCCTTGCTGGCGCAGGAAGCCGTCGACCAGATCCGCGCCGCCGCCAAGGTGGCCGGTTATGGTGATCGCCAGGTGTTCACCGTGGCCGGTCAGCACTTCGACTGGTCCGGCCTGCTGGCCGCTGGCAGCGCGATGTCGCTGTTCGGTGATCGGCAGCTGATCGAAATCCGCATCCCCTCTGGCAAACCTGGCACCGAAGGCTCCAAGGCGCTGCAGGCCTACGCCGAGATGGCGCGCAGCCATGACGGCATGGTCACGCTGGTCACCTTGCCCAGGCTGGACAAAACCCAGCAATCGAGCGCCTGGTTCACCGCCCTGGACAGCAGTGGCCTGACCATGCGCTGCGACCCGGTCGAGCGCCAGGCCCTGCCTTTGTGGATCGCCCAGCGCCTGAGCGCCCAGGGCCAGCAGGTCGAGCCCGGCCAGGCCGGGCAACGCACCCTGGCCTTTTTTGCCGACCGCGTCGAAGGCAATTTGCTGGCCGCCCACCAGGAGGTGCTCAAGCTGGGCCTGCTGCACCCGCCCGGCACCTTGAGTTTCGAGCAGATCGAATCGGCCGTGGTGGACGTGGCGCGCTACAACGCCTTCAAACTCAGCGAAGCCGTGCTGGCCGCCGACCACGTGCGCGCCCTGCGCATGCTGGAGGGCCTGCAAGCCGAGGGCGAGGCCGCCGTGCTGGTGCACTGGGCCCTGGCCGAGGACATCCTGGGCCTGCACCGTGGCCGCCAGGCGCTGGACGCCGGCCGGCCTCTGCCCATGGTGATGCGCGAGCTGCGCATCTGGGGGCCGCGCGAGCGCCTCTTCGAGCGTGTTTTGCCCCAGGTTCGAAGCGTGGCCGCCACCTCACGGCTGGTTCAGGCGGCCAGCATCGTGGACGGCATCGTCAAAGGATTGCCCCACCCGCAGTGGCCCAGCGACCCCTGGCAAGCCTTGGGCCGGCTCGCGCTCATGCTGTGCAACACCCTGAGCCGACAGGCCAAAGCGTGACGCAAGCCACGAATTGGCAGGCTTGAGCGGGCTTATTGCACCGATGCCGGGCTTGAGCCCATCGCCCAGCTGACCGATATGAACGGTGTGTCGTCATCAGATGGGCCCCGACCATGAACACCCCTTTTGCGCCGTTGAAGGCCGCTCCTCCCCTGAACGAGGGTGGGGAAACATTTGCTCACACGAAAGTGGAAGCCGCATCGGCGATGATGACGACGGGTGCGCACCCCAGCGATGCCGGCTGGTGGGCTTTGGCATCCCAAGTCTGGCACCGCACCGACGCCAGCGCTTCACTGCCCGTCCTTCCGACTGCCCTCGTCAACCGTCAGTCCTGATCGAAGCCTGCACCGCCAACCGCTGATCCATGTCGTTCTCCTTCCTGAACCCCAAGAAACTGCAAGTCCGCATCGTCGCGGTCTATCTGGTCTTGCTGGTGTTCATCCAAGCCGCCAGCTATTGGTTCATTGAGGACAGCGTCGACCACAACGCGCGCGCCTCCATCCGCACCGAATTGGCCACTGGCGAACGCGTTTTCCTGCGCCTGCTGCAGCAGAACACCGAAAGCCTGGACCAGGCCACCCGCGTGCTGGCCGCTGACTACGGCTTCCGCTCAGCCGTCGCCACGGGCGACCGCGAAACCCTTCAATCCGCGCTGGCCAACCATGGCGAGCGCATCAACGCCGGCATCGCCGTCTTCACGGACGACCAGTTCAACCTCAAGGCCAGCACGGTGCCCAACGCCGAGCACTTCGTGGCCGCCGTGCAGCGCTATGCCCGCCTCAGCCAGAGCGGCGTCATCCAGAGCAACCAGGTCGAGGTCATCGACAACCAGCCTTATCAGATCGTGGCCGTGCCAGTCCGTGCGCCGGCCATCATCGGCTGGGTGGGCATGGGTTTCCCGATCGGCGACCGGCTGCTCAAGGACATGCATGGCCTTTCGGGCCTGGACGTGGTGCTGCTGCTGCGCGCGCCTCAGGGCGACTGGTCCGTGAACCAGAGCACCATCGAGCGCTCGCACTGGCCACTGCTGGCCTCATCCTGGCAGAACCCTTCCGGCGGCGAGGACAACACCCTGAGCCTGACCGTCGATGGCAGCGAATTCAGCGGTCACCAGGTCGTGCTGCCGGGCACCCCGGGCCAGCCGCCCGTCACGGCCCTGCTGCTTCGGTCGGTGGACCAAGCCCTGGCGCCTTACGGCAAGCTCAAGCTCACCTTGCTGCTGCTGTCGGCTGTGGGCCTGGGCGTGTTCGCCATCGGCGGCTACTTCACGGCCCGGCGCATCACCACGCCGCTGCGCGTGCTGACCGGCTCGGCGCGGCGCCTTGAACGCGGCGATTACGGTGCCGAGGTGCGCGTGTCCTCGCAGGATGAGATCGGCGAGCTGGCGCAATCTTTCGAGACCATGCGCCAGGCGATCCAGGCCCGCGAAGGCGAGATCCGACGCCTCGCGTACCAGGATGCGCTGACCGACCTGCCCAACCGCGAGCAGTTCCGCCACGACCTGCGCCAGGCCATCCTGCGCGCCCGCAACGAAGACAGCCCTTGCGCCATCATGCTGCTGGACATGGACCGTTTCAAGCATGTGAACGACGTGCTGGGCCACCGCTTCGGCGACCGCTTGCTGCGCGCCGTGGCCGAGCGTTTGCGAGAAGAAGCCCTGCACGAGGGCGACATCCTGGCGCGCCTCAGTGGCGACGAGTTCGGCATCCTGCTGGCCCGCGCCGATGCGAAAGACGCCAAAGTGGTGGCCGAGCGCGTGCAGCGATCTTTCGAGCGCCCCATCACCTTGGACGACCACACGGTGGACCTGGGCGCGGGCGTGGGCATCGCTTCCTGCCCCGACCATGGTCTGGAAGCGGACTCGCTCTTGAGCCGCGCCGAGATCGCCATGTACGCGGCCAAGCAGCACAAGTCCGGCACCGTGGTCTACCAGCCTGGCCTGGACTCGACCAGCGAGGAGTCGCTGACCCTGCTGAGCGAGCTGCGCTATGCGGTCGATCACGAGCAGTTGCGCCTCTTCCTGCAACCCAAGATCAACCTGCGCACCGGCCTGGTGGTGGGTGCCGAAGCGCTGGTTCGCTGGGAGCACCCCACGCGTGGCCTGGTGCCGCCGCTGCGCTTCATCCCCTTCGCCGAGCAGACTGGTTTCATCCGCGTGCTGACCGCCTGGATGTTGGAGCAATCGGCGTTGATGTCCAGCCTGCTGGCCGCCGATGGCCAGCCCATGAAGCTGTCGGTCAACCTCTCGACCCGTGACCTGATGGACCAGGAGCTGCCCAACAAGCTGGAAAAGCTGCTGTCCTTGCACGCCGTGGACGCGTCCACCCTGATCCTGGAGATCACCGAAAGCGCCATCATGGACGACCCCGAGCGCGCACTGGGCACGCTCAATCGTCTGCACGCCATGGGCCTGAAGCTCTCCATCGACGACTTCGGCACGGGCTATTCTTCGCTCGCCTACCTCAAGCGCCTGCCGGTGGACGAACTCAAGATCGACAAGTCCTTCGTGATGAACATGGAAAGCGACTTGCAAGATGCCAAGATCGTGCGCTCCACCGTGGACCTGGCCCACAACCTGGGCCTGACCGTGGTCGCCGAAGGCGTCGAGAACGCCAAGTCCTGGAAGCTGCTGGCCGGCCTGGCTTGCGACGAAGTCCAGGGTTACCTGATCGCCCGACCCATGCCTGCCTCGCAATTCCCGGCCTGGGCGCGCAACTGGGTGCCGCCGGATACCACCGACGAGTGGCTGTCCACCGAATTCGCCGCGATGATCTGACGACGACCATGACGAGGCCGACGAGATGCACTGGCTGATTCAGTTGATCAAGGGCTCCCCGCCCGAGGACTGCACGACCACCCCCGAGCGCCGCCAGGCCTTGCAACTGGTGGCCGCCATCGACAAGGGCGGCGTGCCGCTCAACCCCATGAAGGTCAACCAGATCGCACGCGGCCTGGGGCTGGAGGTGTCCTCCAAAGCCCCCATGGACGCCACCATTGAGCGCATCCGCGCTGCCCTGGCGCGCGGGCAGGTTTAAGTCAGCGCCTTGGCCAAGGCCTGGAAGGCCTGGGCCTGGTCCCACGGCATGCCAGCCATCCCCATGGGCGCCCCGCCGCCCTGAAGCTGTTGCGCCTGGGACGCCAGCAACCGCAAAGCATCGTTGAGACGCGGCAGCACGGGACCGGCGAACAGCACCTGGCCCTCCGAGCTCGCCACCAGCAAGGTCGGGAAGGTTTCGACGTCGATGTCGCCGACCAGCGCGGCCTCGTCCTCGATGTCGATCCAGCGGAAGCGGTCACCCGGCCTGGCGGCCTGCAACTGATCGAAAATCGGGCGGTACTCGCCGCAGGTGCCGCACCAGGCGGCGCACAGGCAAGCCACGGTCAAAACGGGGGAAGTCATGCCCGCATTGTCGCGCGAGCCGCATGTCTTACAGTGGAGCCCCGGCAAACCCGCCGCTTTCGCCTGATCAGTGAGGACTCATCCATGCCCGTCATCGTCGTGGCCAACCCCAAGGGTGGCGTAGGCAAATCCACCATCTCCAGCAATGTCGCCGGCTACTGGGCCAATCAGGGCCATGCCGTCATGCTGGGTGACATCGACCGCCAGCAGTCATCGCGCCTGTGGCTGCAACTGCGCCCCACACACCTGCCACCCATCCGCTCGTGGATCATCAACGAGGACCAGCAGGCCAAGCCGCCCAAGGGCACGACGCACCTGGTGCTGGACACGCCCGCCGGGCTGCAAGGCAAGCGCCTGGACGGCGCCCTTAAGATCGCCAACCTGGTGTTGGTGCCTTTGCAGGCCAGCGTGTTCGACATCTACGCAACGCGTGATTTCATCGCCGAGATGGCCGAACACAAGCGCGCCGACAAATTCCAGCTGGCCGTGGTGGCCAACCGCGTCAAGGACCACACCAAGGCCACCGAGCACCTGCAGGATTTCCTGAGCACCCTGGGCGTCACGGTACTCAGCCAACTGCGCGACACGCAGAACTACGCCCACTTGGCCGCCCACGGCTTGACGCTGTGGGACGTGCCGCCGGCCAAGGTCGAGAAAGACCTGGCGCAGTGGGCGCCGATCACGGATTGGCTGGATCAGGCCATTTGACGGGACGCCTTGGTCGCACGATAGGCTTGGCAAGCCTGCCCGAAGGCCTCGAACACCCGGCGTGACACCGGGTTGTTGGCCGCCAGCCACTCGGGATGCCACTGCATGCACAGGCTGAAGGCCGGCGCAACGCCCTCATTGCCCGCCCAGCTGAAGGCCTCGATCAGGCCATCGGGTGCCTTGGCCTCCGCCACAAGCCCCGGCGCCAATTGCTTGACGCCCTGCCCGTGCAGGCTGTTGACCATGAAGCGTCCGTCTTCAAATTCGGGCAGCCCTTGCAGGTGCTGCTCGAAGAAGCCGCTGGGGGTGGCCGTCACGTGGTGCGCGAAGCCGTATTCCTGCTCCACGGGCAGTGATTCGTCGCTGCGGTGGTCCATCAGCCCGGGCTGCTCCTGCACCGCCTGGTACAAGGACCCGCCCAGCGCCACGTTGACCTCCTGAAAGCCCCGGCAGATGCCCAACAGCGGCAGGCGCTGCGCGAAGGCCTGCCGGATGATGGGCAACGTCCAGTCATCGCGGGCTGGGTCCAGCGGCAAGGATGGGTCGTGCACCGCCTCGCCAAAATAACTGGGGTGCACGTTAGACGGTGAGCCCGTGAGCAGGATGCCGTCGGCCAGGGCCAGCAGATCGGCCAGTTCGCCCGTGGTGGCGGCCGGCACGACCAGGGGTACACAGCCCGCCAGCCGAACGGCATCAACATACTTCTTGCCGACCACATGGAAGGGATGGCGACCCAGGATGCGTTGGCAGGCGGGAACAAGGACAACGGGGGCAGAAGACAAGGGGAACACTCTCAAGAGTCGTCACGGATGCTTTGCAGTGTGCCAAAGTCCGAGCCCCTGTCAACGCGTGTGCCCTTTCCTCGATGTGCATGGACACGGATCAGCGCCGTTACCATGCAGGCATGGACACGATTCAGACCTTGCAATCCATGGGCTTGACGCTGCCCAGCCCAGCCTACATTTTCGGGGCCATCTTCTTCGGCCTGGTGGGCATGGTCGCCTGGCGTTGGGGCAAGGTGCGCGAGCGGCCACGCGTGAAGTGGGGTGGCGTCGCCCTGATGTTTTATCCCTACGTGGTGCCCAACACCTGGCTGCTCTACCTGATCGGGATCGGGCTGTGCGTGTGGATGTACATGGAGCGCGGAAGCTGACACCGACCATGAGCAGTCCCCCCAACGTGCTGGTGCTCAGCGCCCACCCTGACCTGCGCCACTCGCGCGTCAACCGCCGCATGGTCGAGGCCGCCAATGGCTTGGCCCACGTCACCGTGCGCGATCTGTATGCGCTCTACCCCGATCACCTGATCGATGTCGAGGCCGAGCAGGCGCTCGCCCAGGCCGCCGACCTGATCGTCTGGCAGCACCCCACGCACTGGTACAGCATGCCGCCGCTGATGAAGCTGTGGCTGGACGAGGTGCTCACGCTGGGTTGGGCTTACGGGCCCGGCGGCACGGTGCTGCACGGCAAGGATTTGTGGCTGGTGACGTCAACCGGCGGCCCCGAGGATGCCTACCGCCCCACAGGCTACAACCGCTATTTCTTCGATGCCTTCCTGCCGCCTTACGAGCAGACCGCCACGCTGTGCGGCATGCGCTTTTTGCCGCCGCTGGTGCTGCACGGCGCCCATGCCCTGAATGAGGCCGAGCTCGCCGAACATGCCGACCTCTACCGGGACCGCTTGAACCTCTACCCAGATTGGCCCGAGATGGACGAGCTGGGCGCTTGCCCCTTGTGCGAAGTGCCTGCCCATGACCGCCCCCAGGAGCCCTGAGCCATGGAACACGAAAGCTGGCTGACGGCCACGCTGATCTACCTGGGCGCGGCCGTTGTGGCCGTGCCGCTGTCGCGCAAACTGGGGCTGGGCTCCATCATTGGCTACCTGGCCGCCGGCATGGCCATCGGGCCGTTTGGCCTGCACTTGGTCCGCGACACGGCCTCGACCATGCACTTCGCCGAGTTCGGCGTGGTGCTCATGCTCTTCCTGATCGGATTGGAGCTGGAGCCGCCGCGCCTGTGGGCCTTGCGGCGCTCCATCTTTGGCTGGGGCAGCGCGCAGGTGCTGGGCTGCGCGGGCGCGCTGGGCCTGGTCGCCTGGGCCTTGGGCGCGCCCTGGCCGGTGGCGGTGGTCGGCGGGCTGGGCCTGGCCTTGTCATCGACCGCCGTGGCCTTGCAGGTCATGCAGGAGCGCAACTGGCTGTCCACCACCGGCGGCCAGGCCACGTTCTCCATCCTGCTGTTTCAGGACGTCGCGGCCATCCCCATCCTGGCCTTGATCCCGCTGCTGAGTCCCCACGAGCAGAGCACAGGCTCGCCCTGGCTGGAGGCCTTGCGCGCCCTGGCCGTCATCGCCGGCATCGTGGTCGTGGGCCGCCTGTTGCTGCGCCACGCCTTGCGCTGGATCGCCCGCAGCGGCTCGCAAGAGATCTTCACCGCCGCCTCGCTGGGCCTGGTGGCCGGCATCGCCACGCTCATGCAGGCGGCTGGGCTGTCGATGGCGCTGGGCGCCTTCCTGGCCGGCGTGCTGCTGGCCGAGAGCGAATACAAGCGCGAGCTGGAGACCGATGTCGAGCCTTTCAAGGGCCTGCTGCTGGGGCTGTTCTTCATGGCCGTGGGCATGAG
The DNA here is from genome assembly GCA_947372535.1 of Burkholderiales bacterium. The sequence goes on along the minus strand of CANBUA010000142.1, from coordinate 995 downwards.
CATCGACTTCCACGTGCTGGCCCAGGACATCGGCTGGGTGCTGGCCCTGCTGGTCGGCTTCCTCGTGGTCAAGGCGTTGGTGCTGTGGACGTTGGGCAGCGTGGTCAAGGTGCCGCGCGGCGAGCGGCCGGTCTTCACGCTGCTGCTGGCCCAGGGCGGCGAGTTCGCCTTCGTGGTGTTCCAGCAAGCCCAGACCAGCGGCGTGCTGACGGCTCAGCAGACCTCGCTGCTCATTGGCACAGTCGCCCTGTCGATGCTGCTCTCGCCCTTGCTGCTGGTGGTGCTGGACCGCTGGGTGCTGCCGCGCCTGGCCCAGTCAAGCCAGGGCCTGACCTCGGAGCTCTCGGAGCCGCAGGAAGGCGCCGTGATCATCGCCGGCTTCGGGCGATACGGCCAGGTGATCGGACGCCTCATGTACGCCAACGGCCTCAAGCCCACGGTGCTGGACCACGATGCCGAGCAGGTCGAGGTGCTGCGCCGCTTCGGCTTTCGGGTGCACTATGGCGATGCCACGCGGCTGGACCTGCTGCGCCTGGCCGGCGCGGCCGATGCACGCGTGCTGGTCGTGGCCATCGACGATGTGGACCAGAGCCTCAAGCTGGTCGACCTGGCCCGCGAGCACTTCCCCGGCGTGACCATCGTGGCCCGGGCGCGCAATGTGCGCCACTACTACGCCCTGCGCGACCGAGGCGTGACGCTGATCGAGCGCGAGACGCTGGATTCAGCCTTGATGAGCGGGCGCAGCGTGCTGGAGCAACTGGGCTGGCATCCGCACCATGCGCGCCAATTGGCCCTGCGTTTCAGGCGCCACTCGGTCAAGCAGCTCGATGAGATGTGGCCGCATCACCGCGATCAGGCCGCACTCATGTCCCTGGCCAAACAAGGCCGCCAGCAACTGGAGGAGCTGTTCGCCCAAGAGCGGCAAGCGCTGGAGCGCCGTAGCCAACAGGGCGGCTGGCAGAACCAGACCGCCGCGCCCGATGGTCAAGCAGATC
>CANBUA010000141.1 GCA_947372535.1 Burkholderiales bacterium | reverse complement strand
CATGATGCCAGCGGCCAAACACGGCGACCCTCAGATGGGGGTGGACATCCACCTCTGCATGGTCCCTTGCCCCGCCCCGACGCCCACACCGCTGCCCACACCACACATGTCCGTGGTCTTCGATCCGATGGACTATGTGCCCATCGTCGGCGCCACCATCACGGTCTTTGGCATGAAGCGCGCCACCGCCGGCACCGCCGGCAAGGTGGTGCACATCCCGCCGGGCTTTCCCTTCGCGCCCAAACCGCCCGATGCGGAAGACGAGCTTTTCATGGGCAGCGCCACGGTCACCGCCGATGGCGATCCGATGTCACACATCGCCCACCCGGTACTGGCCTGCCAGGTGGCGGGCATGCCCAGCCCTGGGCGGCCCAAGAAAAAAGGCGGGCCTCGGGCCTGCTTGGCGCCCACGGTGTTCAACCTGGCGATTCCGACCACGGTGTTCCTGGGGGGCCCGCCGACCATCAGCATGATGGGCATGGCCGCCAAGGTGGGCTTTGCTGCGCTTGGCAAGCTGGCCAAGTCCGGTGCGTTCAAGAAGTTTCGCCAGAAGGTTTTTGGCAACATGAAACCGGGCTTGCTCAAGTGCACCATCCTGCGCGCCGAGCCGGTCAACATCCTCAATGGCGAGGTCTCGGTCGAGCAAGAAGATTTCACCCTGCCGGGGCGCCTGCCCATCGCCTGGCAGCGCAGTTATGGCTCGTCCAGCACGCATGAGGGCCTGCTGGGCGTGGGTTGGCAGACCCTGGCCGACATCCGCCTGGAAGTCGGTGCCGATGGCAGCGTGCAGTTGCTGGGGCCTGGCGTGGGGCCATTGAACTTCGAGCGTCTGCCGCGCAGCGCGGGCGATCCAGGCGCAGAGCTGGAGTTGATGGATGGCGCACGTTTGAGCGACCATGGCGACGAGTTCCGCGTCACCACCAAGGACGACCGGCTCTACCACTTCCCCAAACAGCTCGCCCAGCGTGGCACGGATGGCCAAGCCATCGCACCCATCGGCCGCATCAGCGACCGTTGCGGCAACCACCTCACCTTCGAGTACCGCGGCAGCCGCGTCGTGGCCATCACCGAATCGGCCGGTCGCCGCCTGGCGCTCACCATCGAGCAAGACCGCCTCAGGTCCGTCACGCTGTTCGACCCGGCCACGCGCACCGAACACACCTTCGTGCGCTACGAGTACGACGATCACAATCGCCTGGTCGCCGTGATCGACGCGTTGGGCGCGCCCTACCGATTCGACTACGGCAGTGGCCCCACTCAACACCACATGGTGCGCCACACCGACCGCAACGGCCTGAGTTTTCACTACGCCTATCAGATCAGCCCCGACGGCGATCCGCGCGTGGTGCATGCCTGGGGCGACGGCGGCCTCTACGACTACACCTTCGAGTACATCGACGCGCTCAACGAGCGCCGCATCACGGACTCGCTGGGCCACGTCAGCTTGGTCAAGCTCAATGAAGCCGGCTTGCCGATCGCAGAGATCGACCCGCTGGGTGGCATGACCGTCTACGAATACGACGATGCGGGCCGAACGACGGCTGTCGTCGATCCCGGCGGGCGCCGCACCGAGTATCACTTCGACGGCCTGGGCAACCTGCTCAGCGTGATCCATCCCGATGGCGCCACCATGGCCACCGTCTTCGATGGCCAGACGCAAAAACCCCTGGCCGTCACCGACCCCAATGGCGGCATCTGGCAGAACCGTTGGGATGCCCGTGGCTTGCTGCTTGAACAGGTCAGCCCGCTGGGCCATGTCCGCCGCTACGAGTACGACGGCTGGGGCCAGCTCACCACATTCACCAACCCGCGTGGCGCCCAGACCCGATTGCGTTTTGACGTCCTTGGGCAATTGACCGAGGTGCAGGATGCCCTCGGACAGCAGCGGAAATTCTCTCGCGATGGACTGGGCAACATTGTGGCCCGCGTAGAGGCCAACGGACAGCAAACGCTGTTCAAGTACGACGCCAAGAGCCGACTGTGCGCTTGCAAACGCCCCTCCGGCGCGGTCCTCCAGTACACCTACGATCCGCAAGACAACCTCATCGCCCACGTCGACGAGAACGGTGCTCAGACACGCCTCGAATATGCCGGACTGGGTGAGGTGGTCAGGCGCATTCAACCCGATGGTCACACCGTCGAGTATGTGTACGACACCGAGGAACGCCTGACTGGCGTGCGCAACCAGCGCGGCGAGCTCTACCAACTCAAGCGCGATGCCCTGGGCAGGATCATCGAAGAGATCGACTACTGGGGCCAGAGCCGGCGCTACGCCTTCGATGCCAGCGGCTACCTCAGCGCCAGCCTGGATCCGCTGGGCCGCCGCATCGACTACACCTGCGATCCCGTCGGACGCATCACGCAAAAGCTGCTGCCACCGTTGCCAGGCATGCCACCCGAGGACAGGCCCGCAGAGACTTTTGCCTACGATGCCCTGGGGCAACTCACCGCGATGGGCAATGCCCATGCGCAAGTAACCCGGACCTTCGACCCGCAAGGACGGCTCGTGCTGGAAACACAGCAGCACACCGCCGGACAGGCCTTCACCGTCGCCAGCACTTATGACGAGCAAGGCAACCGCATCAAGCGGGAAACCGCCGGCAGCCATGGTTCGGCGCATGTCACCGAGCAGGCCTTCGACCTGCTGGACCAACTCATTGGCGTGCGCATTGACGGCGGGCATCCGATGCGCCTGCTTCGCGATGACATGGGCCGCCTCACCCAAGAGGAGCTGGCCCCTGGGCTGAATCGACACCTGCAGTACAACGCCGATGGCCTGCTGACCCGGCAGGACCTGGCCTTGGGCCCACAAAATCTGTTCGCAACCCGCTACGAACATGATCCGGCGGGCAGGCTGACGCAACGCGAAGACAGCCAGTACGGCAAGGATGTCTACCTCCACGATCCCATGGGACGCATCCTGTCCCACACCGATCCGCAAGGCATGCTTCAGAAGTTCTTCAACGACCCCGCTGGCGACCGACTGCTGACGCACGTCACGGGTCAAGGCGCGACGTCGTCCCAACCGGGGCGAAACGATGCCTGGCAGCGCGAAGGCCAGCATCAGGGCATTCAATATCGCTTCGATCGTGCGGGCAACCTCACGCTCAAACAGGACAGCTCGTCCCGACTTGAGTTGGCCTGGGACGCCAATCAGCGCCTGGTCGCGAGCCGACGTACCGCCGAGGATGGCACCGCCCAGGTCACCACCTACGCCTACGACCCGCAAGGCCGGCGCCTCTTCAAGGAGACGGGCGGGCAGCGCACCTGGTTCGGTTGGGACGGTGAACTGTTGGCCCTGGATGTGATCGATGGCCACGGCCGGGAGTTCGTCCACCGGCCAGGCACATTCGAACCCCTGGCCATGCTGGCCGAGCAGACCTTGCTGTACGTCAACGAGCCCAATGGCTGCCCCACCCGCCTGATCGACACCCAAGGTCAGGTGCGATGGGCGGCCAGCCATTCGGCTTGGGGCGGCGTGGACAAGCTGCATGTGCGGCTGAACGACAACCCGATTCGGCTGAAAGGCCAATATGCCGACGATGAATCGGGGCTGCACTACAACCGTTTCCGCTACTACGACCCCACCATGGGCGCCTTCATCAGCGCCGACCCGGTCAGCCTGGCTGCGGGCGAGAACACCTACCAGTTCGCGCCCAACGTCAACGACTGGGAAGACCCGCTGGGTCTCAATTGCTCCACCGATGCCAAGATCCTGCGCGAGAACATGGTCAAGGCCGGCAAAGTTGAGCCTGCGTTCGAGAACGCTGCCCACCACCTGGTCATGTCCAACTCAACCGACCACCGCATGGCGCAACTGCGCACCCATCTGGGCAACCACGGCATCAGCGTCAATGACGCGGACAATGGCATCTTCCTGCCCCGCAGCAGCGCCGTGAAGGCATCCGCTGGCACGAGCTTGCCCACGCACAGCGGCATCCATACCGATGCCTACAAACAGGCCGTTCATGACCGGCTGATCGGAGAGAATTCGGAAGCCGGTATCCGCCAGGGCTTGCAGGACATTCAGAACGGCATCGTCAACAACACCTTCCCTTGAGACCATGGACACGACCCAAGCGCAAGCCCTCTTCCAGGCATACGCCTCGCAATACAAGGCGCTGCTGGACCAACTGCCCGAGCCGCCACCGCAGGCCATCTGGTCAACCGGCGTGCTTCATGAAATCGAACCGCTGGAGAACAACCGGGCAGGGTTCAAAAATGGCAAGGCCCTCAAAAACCCACCGGCCAAGACCAAGGGCAAATGCCTGCAGATCCTGGACGCCCACCAGGCTTTGATTTACCGAAAGACCGGGACAGAACTGCCCAATTGCTTCTACGAAGAGTTCTTCATCCACGAGGCCGGACGCATCACCGGCCTGTATTTTGGCGCCTCTCCGTCCAAGGAGTTGCTGCACGCCAAGATCAGGTCCGTGGTCGATGGCAAGGTGACCGAGGCCAGCATGTGCGGCAAATACGGCACGCGGCTGGAGACCTTCCGGTACGACGACCAGGGCTTGCTCGTCGAAGTGGACGTGCAGGCGATGCAGCGCGATGGGCAAAGCGGGGCGCACCGGGTCCTGATCGACTGGCAAGGTGGCGAGCCCGTGGTCACCCAGCACTTTCCCAACGGACACATCAACCTGATTTACCCATGACATGGTCACCAGCACGGCCCGATCGCCATTTAGGGATTGTTACCGCGCCCCAACTGCCCCTATGCTCAGGCGACCATGAATTTAGCGCCCATACTTCGTTACGTGCTGCTGACCGCCGTGATCCTGCTGGCCGCCTGGGCGGCTGCCTGGGTCTGGCCTGATCACACGCACTTTCTTCGTCATTTTTTCCGCGAAATGCTGCGAGCCCTGCTGTGATCAAGATTTCTGTCGCGTCGTACAACAACACGCCCTCCGCTCAGGTCCTGGCCTTCACGTTCGATGAACTGGGCGGCACCATCGGCCGGGGTGACACCAACCAGCTGATCCTGCCCGATCCCGAGCGCTCGATCTCGCGCGTGCATGCGCAGGTGGTCTACCGAAATGGCCGCTTCTCGTTGATCGACAAGGGCAGCAACCCGGTGAGCGTCAATGGCCGCGCCCTGGGCAACGGGGCCGAGGCGCCGATCCAGGTGGGCGATCAGATCCAGATCGGCGGCTACCTGCTGGTGGTCGAAACCGGCGCGGCGGCCCACTCGGCGTCACCGGCTGGCCTGGCTTCTTCGTCGAGCGACCCCTTCTCCGCCAGTGCGTTGATGGGCGGCGCACCAACCCCCATGGCGGCCAAAGCGCCCGCACCCAATCCCAACGATCCTTTTGCCGGTTTCTGGGCGCCGCCCGCCTCGCCGGCTGCGGCCTCACCAGCACCAGCCGCCAGCCGGCCTGCGGCATCACCACCTGCTTCTGGCGGTGGTGGCATCCCCACTGACTGGGACCCCTTCGGCACGCCTGCGCCAGCACCGGCCCCTTTCGGCGCACCGCCGGCTGCGGCAGCAGCCAGCAGCGACCCCTTCGGCATGTTCGGCGGCACGGCCTCGGCCGGCCAGATGGCCAAATCCTCCGAGAGCTCGCTGGACAACCTGTTCGGCCTGGGCGCACCCTCCGGCAGCGACCCCTTCAGCAATTCGCCTCTGGGTGCCGGCATGGGCGGCCCCAACACCGCCGCCGACCTCGACCCCTTGCGGGCCCTGGGTCAGACTCGGGATGCCGGTTTCGCCGCCGTGAGCGATCAAGGCTCGGACCTCAACACGCCGTTCATGGCGCCCAAACCGGCACCATCGGCGGCGACCGGCACAGCATCGGCTTTTTCAGCACCTGTGCCCCCTTCCGCGCCAGTCGGGTTCCCGGCGCCGTTCCCGCCTGCGTCAGCATCACCTGCTGCACCAGCCGCTGGCGGCGGCGCGATGATGCTGCCCGACGATTTCGATTTCCTCAGCCCCGTCCCACCCAAGCAAGCTGCGCCCGCTGCCCCGGCACCGGTGTTCGCACCAATGCCTGCGCCTATCCCGGCACCAGCGTTGATGCCGGCACCAACACCCGCACCCGTCCCTGCGCCCCCCCCCGTGGTCAGCGCACCGGCACCCATCGCGGCCCCCGACGTACCGGCCCCGCCCAATGGGGCCGTGCTGTCCTGGGGCGAGAACGGTTCAGCCGACGGCCGCACGGTGATCAAGCCCAAGCGTCCGGCTGAATCGGCCGCCGCCACGCCAGACAACAGCGCATCGCCGCCCACGTTCGCGCCGACGCCCTCACCCGCAGCACCTCAGGCCGCCCCGGCGGCATCGGTATCGGTATCGGCACCTACCCCGCTGGCTGGTGCCGCCCCATCCCTCCTGCCGGCCAGCAACGACGTCAAAGTCCTGCTGGACGCCTTCAAGGAAGGCTTGGCCGCACCGACCGTGCAGATCGAAGCGCTCACCCCCGAGGTCATGCGCCTCTTGGGTCAGCTCATCCACCAATCGACCCAAGGCACCGTGGACCTGCTGGTCGCCCGCGCCGCGCTCAAGCGCGAGGTCCGCGCCGAGATCACCATGATCGTGGCGCAGAAGAACAACCCCTTGAAGTTCTCGCCCTCGGTCGAGGTCGCGCTGGGCCACCTGATGAGCCCGCCGCAACGCGGCTTCATGCCCGCCGCACAAGCCATGCAGGATGCCTACGACGACCTGCGCGCCCACCAGTTCGGCTTCATGGCCGGCATGAAGGCTGCGCTCGATGGCGTGCTCAAGCGCTTCGATCCGGCCTTGCTTGAAGGCAAGCTCACCCAGAAATCTGTGCTGTCCAGCCTGCTGCCAGCCACCCGCAAGGCCAAGATGTGGGAAGTTTTCCAGGAGCTCTATGCCCAGATCTCGGCGGAGGCCAGCGATGACTTCCACGAGCTGTTCGGCAAAGAGTTCCTGAAGGCCTATGAAGCCCACATCGACGAATTGCACAACGAACGTGCGCGCGGCCCACGTTGATCGCCTGATCAACCTCGGAACGCCATCCTCCAGAGACCCACACCGCGCAGGCCCCCACTTGGAACTTGACATCGCCATCCTGTCCCGTCAAGGCGGACGCAATTACAACGAGGACGCCTGCGGGCACTGGAACTCGGACCAGCACCTGGTGTGCGTGGTGGCCGATGGTGCCGGCGGCCACGGCGGTGGTGACATCGCCTCCAAGCTGGCCGTGCAGCACGTGCTCGAGCATTTCGTGGCTCATCCGTCGACCAGTGCCGAGCACATGAGCCAGCTGGTGCGCAGTGCCAACCACGCGGTGGTGAGCAACCAGCACCCCGGTACCTCGCAAGAAAACATGCACAGCACCTTGGTGCTGCTGGCCATCGACTTCGTCAACCTGCGCGCCGCCTGGGCGCATGCGGGCGATTCGCGCATGTACTGCTTCCGCCATGGCCAGTTCCTCAGCCACACCAAGGATCACAGCTTCGTGCAGAGCCTGGCCGATGCCGGCCTGCTGGCGCCCGAGCAGATGAAGACGCACGCGCAGCGCAGCGAGTTGTTGTCGGCCCTGGGCACCCCTGATGAAGACCTGGCCGTGGGCCATTGCCCGGCAGAGTGGACGGTCGAGCCCGGTGATGTCTACATGCTGTGCACCGACGGCCTGTGGGAGTACGTCGAGGACAGCCACATGGCCCACCTGCTGAGCATGGCTTCAGGGCCGCAGCACTGGCTGGAGATGCTGGAGCAAGAAGTGCTGCGGGCGGCCGTGGCCAAGCCTCGCCACGACAACTACAGCGCCATCGCGGTCTGGACCACCCCATGAAAAAACCCGGCCTGGGCCGGGTTTTGCATCACGGGCGCCTGGCGCCGGAGCGCTCAGCTCACTCCTTGGGCTGACGGCCGATTTCGACGCGGCGGTTTTCCGGCGAGGTCGGGTTGGTCGCGTTCTTGGGTTCGGCAGCACCGATGCCCACAGCGATCAGCATGCTGGCCTCGGCACCCTTCTGGATCAGATAGGCCTTGACGGCTTCAGCACGTTGGCGCGAGAGCGACAGGTTGCCAGCTTGCGAGCCAGAGGCGTCGGCATGACCGACCACCCGGACCTTCTGGGTGGCGCTGGCGCCGCGCTTGGAACGCAGCACGTCGGCAAAAACATCCAGTTGACGCTTGAGGCCATCAGGCACGACGGCCGAGCCCAAGGCGAAGGACTTGGCAGGCAGCGAATACTTGATGGCGGGCTTGAAGCCCATGCACTTGAAACCGTTGGCTTCGAGTTCCTTGCACGCGTCTTCAGGGAAGAGGCCTTCCTTGATGCTGGCGGCGTCAGGGACTTTGGTGCCCAGGTCGAGCCCAGTATCAACAGCGGAAGGCGAAGCGGGGGCGGAGGCCGCAGCATCCTGGGCGTGCACACCGAAGGACATCGCGGCCAGCAGGGCCACAGCGGCCAAACGTTGAGCTTGAACAAATTTCATGGCGAACTCCCGATGCGGTATGGGAGGCGGCGCATTCAACAGACCGGCATCCCAAGAGTAGAGACCAATATCATAGACCTTAAACGCTCCCCGTCGATCACCAATTCTAGGGGCCTGCGCCGAGGAACGCATCGGGTCGGACCATCACCCCAATCGCACCATGGGCCTGGACGCGTGGCCGATGACCGGCAGGACGCCGAACTGGCTGAGCATGTCGGCCAAGGCCTGGGTCAAGGCCCACTCGGTGGTGATCAGCTTGGCGCCACCACCGTCCGGATCCTGTGACAGCACGTGCGGCAGATCCGCCACGGTGCCCGGGCCGTCATTCAGCTCGTTGCTCAGGGTCAGCCAACCAGCGTTGCCCCAAAGGATGGCATCGCCGCGTTCGCTGGCCAGGGGCTCGCTGTAGTCCAGCCAGCTCAAAGGGTCCGAGCCGGGGCCATAGGGTTGCCGCAGGACGAAACGCGGCGCCACCATGGCCAGGGCGTCGCCCGCTTCGCGGCGGCAGGCGTCCCAGGCGGCCTGGGTGTCGGCCTGCAACACGCCGCCACGGTCGAAGAACTGGCCCAGGGCCGGGCAGGCCACCAGTTGCGCGCCCATCTGGCCCAGGGGTTGCGCCAGGGCGCCCAGGGAGGCGATGCCCAGCGGATCCAACTGGATCTGATCGTGGATCAGCACGTGCGTCAGCAGGGGCGCTTCGTCGTCGTCGGCACGCACTTGCAAGGCCACGCGCAGGCTGTCGGGCACGCGGCCCTCCAGCAGGTCGCCTGAGAGCTCGGCCCAAGACAAATCGACCAGGCTGAGGTGGTCCAACTGCTCGTCGCCCACCTGGCGCAACAGCCAGTCCACGCCGCGCCACAGGGCCTCGGCAGCCTGCCAGCGTGGATCGTGCAGCAAACGCGTCAGCGCAGCGGTCAGGGCCTGGTTGACCACACCAATCAGGGCCTCGCTGTGCGCAGGGGCCTGGGGCGCGAGGTGCGGGCGGACGGCATCGGCCACCCAGCGGTCGATCTCGGCCTGGGCCGATGGCGCAGCGGGCGCGGAGGCCGGGCGGCCCAACAGACGCTCGATGTCGTTGGTCGCCGCCGCTGAGGAGGCGGGCTTGGCGGCCGCCGCAGCCGGGGCCGCCGGCGCGCCTTGCCAGGCCGACACGACGCGAGCGGCCGCCTCGAACTGGGCGGGGTCGCGCAATTGCCGACGCAAATTCATGAGTTGCTGGAGCAAGGGCACGTGCTGCACCAGCTCGTCAGGGTGCAGGGCCTCAATGCTGCGCAGGCTGACCGGGCCGATGGCGGTGGGCACCGTGGGCGCGAGCGCATCGAGTTGCGCTTCCAACGTGTCCAGGCTGACACGCACCGGGCGGCCGACGCGGTCTTCGGGGGGGCGCACCTGGCCTGAGGCCACGCCGCCATCCCAGCGGCCGATGACGATCACGCGGGCGGCACGCCCTTCCGACTGACGGCGGGCCTGGCCAGGGCTTTTGCCCGAGACCGACAGTTCGATGCCTGTGCGTTGCTGAGTCATTCGATCTCCTCCGATGAGAACGTGGTGGCGCCGTAGACGTCGGGACAGGCATCGCCTTGTGGGCATTGCGGGCGCCCGACGAAGGGCGAAGCGCCAGTGGGGAACTTGCGTAGAACCGCCAGGGCGGCATCCTTGGTCGGGAACTCGCCGAAGCCGCCGTCCATCTTCATCTCGGCATGGACAAAATCGCGCGGGTGCTCGGAGACCACGACCAGGAACTGGTCGGTGCCCGCAGGCCCGGCCGTGTCCATGGGCCAGCCGGTCTGCGGCAGGCTCAAGGTCTGGCCGGCGTTGATGTGGTTATCCTTGCCGATGGTGTTGGGGAACAGGCGCATGAAGGCGCCGTCCGTGCTCTGGATCATCACGTAGACGTAGCCCTCTTTGGCGGAGGTCACCTTGAAGCTCAGGCGGTCCTTGCCGATGCGGAACTGCGGCTTGGACGGCTGGGCATCGACCTTGAAGGCTGGATCGGCCATGGCCACGATGCGGCGAAACTCGTCGATGGGCTCGAAGGGGCCGTCGAGCTTGGGGGCTGGACCGGCGCCTGCCGTCGGGGTTGGTGTGGCCACCACAGCCGGCGTGGCAGGCACGGCCGCAACCGCCACGGCCGAGGCCGCAGGCACCACGCTGGAGACGGCGCCGGACTGCATCGCCGTGGCATTGGAGGCGGCAGGTTTGCCGCCCAGCACGAACCAGGCACCCGCGCCCGCCAGGGCGAGCACACCCAGGCCCACGCCGGCATAGATGGCCGTCTTGTTGCCGCCACCACCTTCGGCTGCCTGCGTGTTGGCCGACGCGTTGGACGAGGCGTTGGCCTTGACCGGCTTGGCCGCTTTCTGACTGCCGCCCGCGCCTGAGCCGGCCGCAGGCGCCGCACCCGGCATCACCGTGCGTGCCGACGCGCCGGGCGCCATCTGGTCCAGCCCGATCTCGGACCGAAAGGCCGCGATGTTGGGCGTGCGCTCCTCCGGCTTGACCTTGAGCGCCTGGTCCACCGCCTGGAGGAAGCGCTCGCTGTAGCGGCCCTTGGCGACGTCGGCCAGCGGCTGGTAGTTGTCGTTCATCAGCCGGCCCACCGAGGTGGGCGGCGTCTTGCCGGTGATGGCGTTGTAGACCAGGGCGGCCAAGGCGTAGACGTCGGTCCAGGGGCCTTGCTTCATGCCTGGTACTTCGGCGTATTGCTCGACGGGCGCGTAGCCTGGCTTGAGGATCACCGTCAACGCCTGGGTCATGTCGCCGATCACGCGGCGGGCGGCACCGAAGTCCAGCAGCAGCGGCTTTTCAGGGCCCAGCAGCAGGATGTTGTCAGGTGCGATGTCGCGGTGGGAGCAGTGGTCGGCGTGGATCACTTCCAGCGCGTCCAGCAGCGGGCTCAGCATGGCCTTGAGCCAGGCCTCGGAGGGCGATGTCTTCTGCTCGCGCAGCCAGCTTTTCAGCGTGGGGCCCTGGTAGTAGGGCATGACCAT
>CANBUA010000140.1 GCA_947372535.1 Burkholderiales bacterium | reverse complement strand
GGTGGAGCGGCACACGGCCGAACTGTCCGCCCGTGGCGAGCTGGACCTGGGGGAGCACTCCAAGGTGTTCCCGTCGGATGCGGCCCTGGCGCGCTTCAAGGAGCTGATGCCGGGGGCGCAGGCGCAGGTGGTGTATGGGGAGGGGTGAGGGCTGGCCCTGACGCATCACCTTCGTGGCACGGGGACCGATGCATTGACGTCCAGCACTTGAAGGTTGACCGAGCCCGTCTGGATGCCAAACGCTGCAAGCAGGCCATCCAAGGCTTGGCCGACGGGTACGGTGACCAGTCGGATCAGGTCGTCGAGGAAATTGATGGGCAGCTTGAACAGGCCAAACAACACAGTCACCGTGATGTTGGTTTGGTCGCCCAGTAGGCCTGCCAGTGAGGCACCGACGCTGCCAGCGCCCAGGAGCTTCACAATCGGAAGCCCATCCTTGCTGGTGACAGAAAAATCGGTTGGTTTGGCCAGGGCTGCCGCGATGGGCAAGAAGATCTTGACGCCCACGACACCACCTAAAACGGTCGCAGGCCGGAAATTGGCAGATGAACTGATGTCATTGTTGATGTCTGCCGACCGTGTCAAGGCCAAGGTCAGGAACACAGACTGAGAAGAAAGGGTGCCGCTGATGTCACCCGGCGCCACAGACAAAGCTTCCAGGTGGCCAATGGTGCTCATCAGGTCCAGGCGCAAGGCCATGTCGACGATGCCCAGCCCCAATGGATTGATGGTGGTGCGCAGGCTCATTTGTGCAGATTGGGCCTTTGAGCACCAGTCGCCGTTGCCACCTTTGCCTGCGGGCCCGATGGCGATGATGGGTGGACTCAGGATGCTGAGCGAGGTTTTGCCAAGCAAATTGAGACCCAGGCTGAGGTTGATCAAGCCACCCTGGTTTAGCGCGCCCACATTGATGCCTGCATTGATCAGGTCAAACACACTGATGTTGGCCGATGCCACACCGCTGGCCGCAGGTGACTGGATGCTCAGGATCTGCCCTACTTGAAGCTTCACACTGCTGTTGAGCGAGGCGTTGTACAGCTGCTGAAAAGATGCCAGCGCGGCCGCACTGGGTGAAGCCGTCGCGATCAAGTCCAGAAACTGACGCATGGTCATTTGCTGGTTGAGGAAGTCATTGAGCGTGGCAGCGCCTGCCGCTTGCTGAAGGGCAGCAAGGGTCACGGTTGCCGACACCAGCTGTGTGATGGCGGCCGGGTCCAGGTTGGGGGCGCTGTTGCCGAGCACGCCTTTGAACAGATTGGTGATCTGCTGCGCGCCATTTGCCGAGATGCCAAACACGCTGCCCACCGAATAGGTGGCCACTGGCGGGCCGCCCTCCGCCACCGCCGTGGCAGACAGTGTGGTGGTGCTTTTGCTGAAAAAACCGCCCAAGATGATGCTGGTGGGCACTTCCTTGGTCAATGTCACCTGCGTGCCGTTGCTGGCTTCCACTGGACTGGGCGTAAACACCGTCACGCCCTTGGCGTTGAAAGACACCGCGCCCGTGGTCACGGTGATCGTGTTGGACTTGTCGGTGAAATCGATGCCATTGGCCGTCGCGGTGGCTTGCCCCGCATTCAAGGCTTCCGCAGCGCTGGAGCCGCATCCCGTGAACCGGGCTGAGGCCATGGCAGCCATGTCTGCCGCGCGCTGGACAGAGCGACGCTCGAACCAAAGCCGGCCCGCATCCAGGCTGAGCACCGCGAACGCCAAGGCCATGAACAGGGTCAGGGCAGCCATGACACCGATGACGCCACGCTGTTGGTGACCTAGCGCTTGGATGGGGCGTCGGCTGCTGTGCACGTCAAACTCACTTGTCGCCGGACAGAGAACGGCTGTCGTGGAAGGGTGTCGGTTCTCTGGTGAGGGCGAAACTGTCCTGGTATTGTTTGTGAACTCGGCTCAGCACCGGGCCAGACAACGTGGGCCGTGTGCGCGAGGCTTGTTGCTTTTGGCTCTGGGCACCCAACCAGTTGCGAGTGCCTTCACCGGGTTTCACGACCGGGGCTTCAGTCTGGGCTTCGACATCGTCAGGCGCCACGGCAACAGGGGCTTCTGCAACAGGTGCGACCGCAGTGGTTGCACGTTGCGTCACCTGCGCCCGGGCCGTACCCACGGCCAGAGCGCCAGACGTCAGGGCCAGCACGGCACTCAGCCTGACGAGGTGTCTCCCACATCGGAAGGCTGTTGCAAAGGCGGGGAGGGGCAGCTTGTTCATGGTGATGTCAGCGAAAAGCAAAATATACCGACGCGGCCGTGCTCAGGAAACTCCCACCTGACATTCTGTTTGGCTGGGTGTTCATCATCGCCCGACGTCCGATGCTGTCAAGGGGGGAATTGGCGCCGCTGGTTCAGGGGGGGTGTCCGTGCCCAGCTGCTGCTGGGCCAAGAAGGCCGTCGCCTGCTTGCTCAGGCGCTCCAGGGTAGCCACATCGACCTTCAACTTGTCCGCCAGTTGCTTGGCGGCTTCTGGCTTGGCCTGGACCAAGGCCAGCAACACCAGATTGCGTGAAGCCCGAGGGTCATTGGGTTGCAGGTCGAGCGCGGTCAGGAACTCGAACTGTGCCTCGTTCCAGCGGCGGCTCAAGAGCAAAGCGTAGCCGTAGTCGTTGCGTATGCTGGGGCTGGTCGGCAGCGCCAGGCGGGCACTTTTCAGGTCTTGAAGGCTGTCACTCAGCCGGCCCTCTCGCGCAGCCAGCAAGCCCAGACCATGCCGTGCTTGTCCGCTCAAGCAGGTGTCCAACAAGCGGGTGTATTGCGCGCGGGCATCTGCAGCCTGGCCAATCTGGCGCAAAGCGTCCGCACGCAGAAAAATGGCTTTGGGCGTGTCGGCGCCCAGCGAGTCCAGTTCGGCAATGGCGGCGTAAGGCTTGTTGTCGTCAATCAACTGCTGTATTGCGGCCAGCCGGGTGTTGCCCGTTGGGCCCAGGTCGCGGGCGCAGTCGCCAGTTTCCGCGCGCATCCCCTGATCCTTGGCGCCGGGGCCCATGGGGGCGCAGGCCACCATGGTCGACATCACCATGAGGGCCAGGGCTCTGGTGCAGGCCCTTGGTAGCAAGTGGATGTTTGCGGTCATCGCAGCGACGCGAAAGCGCGAGTCAATGCAAGCACGCCAGGGCCAGCCAGGAAAATCATCAAGGCCGGGAAGAGAAACACCACCATCACAATGCTCATTTGGGCCGACATCTTGCCCACCTTGTCTCGCAGGCCCGTCAACCGCCGGTCTTCCAGCAAACGCAGGTACTTGAGCAACGATTCACGCAGATTGCCGCCATAGCGGGCAGCTTGTTTGAGCATGGCGACAGTCTCGCTCAGTTCCTCCACGTCGTTGCGGCGGGCCATCTCATCCATGGCGTCGCCCCGTTCTTGTCCGTGATGGATGCGCAAGAGCACCCAGGCGAATTCGGCCGACAGGTTGGGCGTGATGTCCTTGGCCTGGTCGCTGATGGCTTTGAGGGTGTGCTCCAAGGACAAGCCTGCGTCAAAGAGCAGGCGCATCAGGTTGAGCACGATGGGCATTTCATCCCTGATCGCTCTTTGCCGGCGCTCAGCCAGGCGTCGCAAAGTGGTGCGCGGCAGGATGAAGCCGAACACGAAGCCCATCACAAGCGACGCCGCCATCGGATAGCCATTGAAGGACGCACCCAGGAAGCCCAGGCCCATCCCGAGCAGCGGGCTGATCCACAGGGATGCATACACGGCGGCGCGGTATTGGTCATCGGCCAACGCGGCTTGACGCAACAGCACCTCGATTTCCTGCATGTCCGTGCCAGGCGTGCGTTCAAGCAATTGCTTGACCCGAACCGTGATGCTGCGAGCCTTTCGCCACTTTTTCTGGTTCAGCCAGGCCTCGTCTTGGGGGGTTTCCAGCACCTCTTGAAAGCGTCTCTCCGCCTCGGGGGCACCGGAGTCCTGCTTGCTGAGGAGGGCAACGACCAAAGCCAGAGCCACAAGTAGCGCCGCGAGGATGAACATCAAGGACATGGTGAGCGCCTTCAGACAGACTTGACCATGCGCCAGAGGATCAGCGCGCCCAGGAGCTGGAATCCGCCTGCCGTCATCAACACCGTTCGTCCGCCATCGTCGTCCCACATCACACTGATGTAGTGGGGGTTGACCCAGACCATATAGCCAGCCGTCAACGAAGGCAACAGGCCCAAAACCCAGGCCGTCACCCGCGTCTCTCCCGTCATGGCGCGCAACTCACGCTGCATCTGTTCGCCCTGGCGAATGAGGTTGACCACGCTTTCGAGCATTTCGCGAGGGCTGCCACCATAGGTGCGTGAGGTCTGAACGGCCAGCGCCAGCATGTGCAGTTCCTTGACGTTGTAGAAGGTGGCCGCATCGCGCAGGGCCTCGCCCAGGTCCGCGCCGAGTTCGACGTTCTTGTTGGCCCGCTCGATCACTTCAAGAAGCGGCGCACGCAAATCGTCCATGGCCAGTTTGATGGCGCCCTCCACGTTGCGTCCGGTCACCAGGCCTCGGATCACTTGATCGATGAACAAGGGGATTTGCGCCACCATGGCATTGATCTTCTGCTTGTACCGCACTTGCGGCACCAGCACCATCATCGTGAGAACCAACGCGATGCTGATCAAACCAGCGAGCGGGTTGATCAAGTGCCACAGCAACCAAGACACGAACGCACCGGCACCAAACATCATCAAGGCCGCGCCAGGTTCAATCTTGAGACCTACCCGTGCCAACCAGGCTTCAAGGTGACCTGACAGCCCCTCGGCCATCCGTGGCCGGTAGCTGTCTTCAGGGATGAAGGCGATGGCCTGAAGCCTGTTCTTGACCTTCCCCTCGTGCTCGGCCCGGCGAGCGCGCAGCACCGACAGCACTGCGCCCAACAACATCATGAGCGCGATAGAGAACAGGGCCAGTACCGCTACCATGATCTGCGGAAAGTGTTGCCTTGCTGGTCTTCGTTGTTGCGCAACTTCAGCGAGGCAGGAGTGAGGCCTGTGGCCTCAAAGCGGTTCTGTTCGACCTGAAAGACAAACAACTCGTTGGTGATGATCCGTTCATCTTGCACGCCAAGCACCTCGGTGATGGCCATGACTCGGCGGCGCCCGTCGGGCAGTCGCCCCACCTGGATGACCAGGTCCAGAGCCGAGGCAATCATGTGCTTGAGCGTCAGCTCCTGGCCTTGAAACCCGGCAAAGCCGGCCAGCATTTCGATGCGCAGCAAGGCGTCACGCGGGTTGTTGGCGTGCACCGTGCTCATGCAACCGTCGTGGCCTGTGTTCATGGCCTGCAACATGTCCATGACTTCGTCCGAGCGCACTTCGCCCAGCAGCACCCGGTCAGGCCGCATGCGAAGGGCATTGCGCATGAGGTCTCGGGCCGTGACCTCACCCTTGCCGTCCACATTGGGAGGGCGGGTTTCCAGGCGCACCACGTGGTCATGCCCAAGGTTGAGTTCTGCCGCGTCCTCGATGGTGACCAGGCGCTCGTGCGGCGAGATGAAGCGGCTCAGGACATTGAGCATGGTCGTTTTGCCGGCGCCTGTTCCACCACTGATCAGAATGTTGCTGCGCTTGGTCACTGCATGCTTGAGGAAGGCCAGGATGGACTCGTCCATGGTGCCGGCCGCCACCAGGTCACCCGCCTGCAAAGGGTCCTTGCGAAATTTGCGGATGGACAGACAGGGGCCGTCCAGAGCCAATGGCGGGATGATGGCGTTGACCCGGCTGCCGTCGGGCAAGCGCGCGTCCACCATGGGGCTGGACTCGTCGATCCGGCGGCCCAGCGGCGCCAGGATGCGGCGGATCACCCGCAGCACGTGTTCGTCGTCGATGAAGCGCAGGTCGGTGCGGCTCAATACCCCCGAGCGTTCGACGTAGATCTGGCGCGTGCCATTGACGAGGATGTCGTTGATCCGATCGTCCTTGATCAGGTCTTCCAGCGGACCGTAGCCGGTGAGTTCGTCCACCATTTCGCGCGCGAGATTTTCCATCTCGTGGCGGCTGATGGGCAGGCGGTGCTCGGTGACGTAATGCGAAACCTTGTCGAGCACATAGTCCGACAACTCGGACTTGGTCATGTCCTGGATGGACACCCGTTCCAGATCGATGCGGTCGATCAGGTGGTGGTGCAGCCTGAACTTGACGTCCTGGTAAGTCTCGCTGGCCTTGACGCTGAAGTCGGCGTTGAATCCACGGTAGTCAATGGTGTCCACTTCGTACGCCTCAACCCAGCTTGAACTTGGTCGTCAGATTTTCGAGCCAACTGTTGCGACTGATGAGTGCATTGCCGCGGGCTTCTCCGTGCAGTTCACGGTGCAGAACGTTGGCGATCTTGCGCACAGATTGCGAGTAAGGATCTCGTGGTGCTGCCTTGAACAAGCTTTCCCCGGAGTTCATCATGGTCAGTCGCGCCATGCCTGAAGGCGGCAGCGTTGACAACAGTGGCACGCCAAAGCCTTTTGCGATGGTGTCTGCGTTCGGGGGGATGCTGGGCAGATAGCGGTCGACCACCAAACCCACTTCATTGACGCCGATCTTGTTGTCACGCAGGCGCTGAAGCAGCGTGCGATTCTGCTTGCAACTGGGCACGCTTTGTTCCGCCAGCAGGAGCACACGATCGCTGCGGCCCACCATCACGTAGAGAAACTCGCTGGCGGGCACGCCACCCATGTTGAGCACGATGTGCTTGAAGTGCCGGCGAAGCGCACTGAGCAGCACGTAAAGGTCTGCCGTGGTGAACTGACCTGCTTCCAAGGACTCTTCGGGCATGGCAAGCACGCGCAGGCCAGATTCATGCGTGGCAAATGCCGAGTTGATCAGGGTGTCGTCCAGGCGGCGCAGGCTGCGGATCGCATCCACAAAAGTGTAGGTGGACTCCATGCCCAGGTAATGCAGGCTGTCCGCATAGGGCACGCCCAGGTCCAGCAGCAAGATGTCTTCCTTGGGCGCCAGTTCTTGCAGGCCCAAGGCGAGGTGCAGTGCGAACATGGGTGCGTCGGCGCCTGGCCTCGCACTCACCACCGCCGTCATGTGGCCTTCCTGGGTCTGACCTGCGCGCAAGTCGCCGTGGTCTTTG
This sequence comes from Burkholderiales bacterium, assembly GCA_947372535.1. The sequence continues at coordinate 4,375 of CANBUA010000140.1, read as the reverse complement.
CTCATCGCGCGGCGCACCAGCGACAACACCTCTCCCGGGCGCATGTCAGGCGAGATGAAATCGCGTGCACCCGCGCGCAGAGCCGTCAGCACGGCCTGGCGATCTGGCTGTTCGGACATGGCGACCACGGCCAGCAAGGGCTTGGCTGCGGTCAAACCTTCCATGAAGCCGGCGTCTCGCGAGGCATGGATCAGCGACAGCTCAACGAACACCACGCGCGCCCCGATGGCGTCCACCAGTTGGAGCACGCGGGCCAGATCCGAGCTGTCTGCCAAGACGACATCGCCTTCGTCTCGCAGGGCCGATTCCAGCCACTGCACCACGCCCTTGTTGTCGCTGACCAGCAGAAATTGTTGGGGTGCGTCCATGGGTGTTACCGCGAAAAGCCGCTGTCCGGCGGAGAGAACTTGCCGTTTTCCAAGAACAGGAAACGCAGATAACCAGGGTCGTAATCCTTGACCTCTTCGCCAGGCAGGGCCGGTAGCTTGGCGTCCTTGGCAAAGGGGCGCACCAGGTGTGGCGTGATGATCATCAGCAACTCTCGGTCATCTCGCGAAAAGCGGTCTGATCTGAAAAATGCACCCAGGATGGGGATGTCACCCAAGAAGGGGAACTTGTCAATGGCCGACGAAGTCTTCTGACTCACCAAGCCGCTGATGACGAAGGTCTCACCGTCGCCCAAGGCCACCGTGGTTTCTGTGCGGCGCACGCGCAGCCCAGGCAAGGTGAGGCCCCCGGCAGTGATGGACAGGCTCTCGTCAATTTCAGAGACCTCCGGCGCCAGCTGAATGGACATGCGGTTGGCGTCCAGCACGGTGGGCGTCATGCTCAATCTGACGCCAAATTGCTTGAAGCTGACCGATATGGTCGAGTCGCCGCCAGATCCCGTGCGCAAGGGAATGGGCAACTCTCCGCCAGCCAGGAAGGTGGCCGTCTGGCCGCTGACCGCGGTGAGGCTGGGTTCCGCCAGCGTATAGGCAAAGCCGTTGTTTTCGAGGGCGCTGAAGACCGTCAGGCTGTTGGCCCCCCAGCGGAAGATGTTGAAGGCGTCGGCCATCGGGATGAAGCCAGCGGACGACACGATGGTTCTCCTGCCCGTCGAGGCATCGGTGACCAGCGACGACACGTTGGACGGCGCCGAGATGCCCAGGGTGGCCGAGCCACTGAAACGGTCTGCGTAGAAACCCGCCGACTTCAGTTTGGTTCGGCTGACTTCAACCACCTTGACATCCAGTTGCACCTGAACATCGAAGCTGGACTTGGTGCCATCGATGAGGGTTGCCGCCTTGGCGGTGGCGGGGCCGGCTGCGCCGCCACTGCCTTCTTGCGTGATGCCTGGAACGCTGCCACCGGTGGATGCAGCCAGACCCGAGACGATGCCTTCATGCTTTTCCAGCGAGCTCAATTCGCCGCTCAGTCGCAGTGCGGTTCCAGCGACTTCAACCCTGGCCTGCGCGGCATCCGCCCCCAGCACTTCCTTGCTGTTGGATAGCATGGGTGTGACGGTGACGCGGTATTGGGCAACCGGCAGGTCTCGTCCTGAAACCCAAACCGACACCATGACAATCCCGGGGCCCTTTGCCGTGAGGATGACACCAGAAGGCAGCGCCGCGTTGATGCCCACGACACTCTCGTTGGCGGTCGCGACCCGTGTGATGTCACCTTTGACCGCCAGGGTGAACTGTTCACCTTGCTCCAGGGTCAGTTTGGGAATGCTCTTCGACACCACTGCAGGGGGGGCCGACTTTTTTACCGGTGCGGCGCAGGCCATCTCAGGGAGGGTCAGGGCAAGCAACGCCAATGTGATGGCGCCGGCAGGGCCAACCGGCGGATGGAAATTGAACTTCATCGAGGCGCTTTCGTTTCATCCGACACTTCGCGCTCTTTGCTGCCTTCCTGGACAACCAATTTGCGCGACGAGCTTCCGTCTTTGGGAAGGGTCAGCTCCTTGAGCGTGGCTGCGCCTGGCCGGGTGACCGTCAGGCCTTTGCCCCGACTTTGATCGAGCACGTCATTGGGGTTGGAGCCAACCGGCGGGCGAAGCGCCAGGCGCAACAGGCCCGAATTGGCGGCCAGCATGAGCTTGTTCACGTCCCGCTCCAGCACCGCCACCACGGCTGAACGCATCCTCAAACGCCGCTCGTCCACATTGCCACTCTTCACGTTGGTGGTGCCGGAAATGGGCTTGATCAGGCTGTCTTGATCGCTTTGTACCTTCTCGATCTCGTCCAGTTGCGTGACATTGCCCACCGTTAACAACTTCACGTTGTCGACGACCACTTGGGCAGTCGATTGCGTGTCATTGGTCTGGGCGATGAAGCTCAACACGTCCACTCTGTCTCCGGGCTTGATGAAGCCGCCGACGCTGGCCACTTCGTCAACCTGGATGGCCACAGCCCGTTCATTGGGCTTGAGCAGGTAGGCGATCGAATCCGCAGCAAACAGGCTGGGGGTCAATGTGGTGCCAGCGGGGATGTCTGCAATCGGCACCCTGCCTACCACTTCTTGGACCTGTCGATAGGCTTGCGCAGGCGCCTGTGTTGTCCGCTTGACCGCGACGTCACCTGCAACGATCACTTGTCCTGCCCGAAGTGGCTTGGTGGTGGTCGCCACGGCCTCCACAGGGATCACCGGCTCGGACGCCTTTTGTGTGACAGGGACGGGGGCAGGTGCCTGACTGAGGCGGATGGCAAAGAAGGCGACAGCGATGGCGCCCAGGGCCAGGATGGCCGAGATGATGCGGAGTACCGTGTTGTTCATGTCTTCCTGGGTGTCGCATCAAGGAACAAGGGCGACGGGTGTGACCCGCAGCGACGACGTCCCGACCAGATCCAGATGCCCCGTGGGGTTTTTGGTGTCAGCAAGCGCCGGGACATAGCCTATGAAAGGGAAATTGAGTACGGGAATGATCGCGTTGTCGATGTAATTCGGGTAGGTGACCGTCACCGTGATGGTCTGCGCAAGGATGGTCACGTTGCCGCTGGCGGTCGCCACCGAGACGGGGGTGGCGCTGAAGTTGGCCTTGACGCTGCCGCTTTTGGCCATGGCGTTCAGGGCCGTCTGAGGCAACCAGGACAATGCGTTCGTGGCCGATTGCGTTGCAACGGCGGTTGCCGCCGTTTGGAAGCTCGTGGCGCTGGTAAAAGAGGTCGGGTTGAGTTGGATGACGGCGCGCGCGCCCTCCGCAGCAGCCTGGGTCAGCCCAAGAGACAACAGCGTGATGAAGGCGTAACTCACGATGGCATAAAAAATGCCAAAGAAGAAAGGCGCCATCAGCGCGAATTCCAGGCCAGACGCGCCCCGCTGGCCATTGCGCGCTGGAGAGTCGGTGAGGATGGGGGGCTTTTGTCGCATGTCAGGCTCAATTCAACAACGCAAAACACAGGCCTGCGGAAATCAAGGCGCCAAAAGGCAGCCTTGGCTTGGCCTTGCTGATCACGATCGCTCGCGCTTCGTTGGACAAGCCCAACAAGTTGGAGATTCGTTTTCCAGCAGCCGTCGCGAAGACCAACTCCTTGTTGAGCCAGCACACAGCCCAAATGCCCGCCAAAAGCCCGGCGACCACAAACGTGGTCAATGCAATCTGAAAGGACGTGAGCACGCCCACCGCAATGAGGTATTTGACATCCCCCGCACCCAACTTGTTCAGCGAATAAGCAGGCAACGTGACCGCTGTCGCAAAGACAAGCGCACCGCAAACGTCACGCCAAGGCGCTCCGATCATGGAGTGCCCTGAGGTCGCAAGAAACGCCGCGCCTACAACCCAGGCTGTCAACGAGAGTTCGTTGGGAATCTTGCGGCGCTTCAGATCACTCCAGGCGATCAGAAGCGACCAGGTCAACAGAATTGCAATTTTCACCTTGGCCGCACGGACCTCAGGTCAACACGCCCTACGTGGTTGAACAAGCCGACTGCGCTTACTGGACTGCAGTACCGCCGAGGGCCTGCACAACCTTGTTCAGGGTGCCCTTGACCGCGTTGCCAAGGGGCGTCGTGAAGCTGGCCAGCACGACCGCAACTGCCGCCGCGATCAGGGCGTATTCGATGCCGCTGGCGCCTTCTTCGTCACGGACGAAACGTTGGATAGAAGCGATAACTTTCATGATCAACCTTCAATGGCCTCTTGAGTGGCCGATAAGAGACAAGAAAAGAGAACCGTGGACAGCCCGATTCCGGTACCTTGAATCTACACCAAACTTACTGATGTGGGTGGCTAAGAGGCCCCCGTCACAGGGGCCGGACTATCCCTGACGCAGACAAAATGTGAATAGAGTTCAATACGGACAGCGACTGCGGAGCCTGCGTGCCTCGCCCACAAGAACAACCTCGATTTGACCCACACGAGCTCACCGCCGAGCGTGTCAGCCACCTCTAC
>CANBUA010000139.1 GCA_947372535.1 Burkholderiales bacterium | reverse complement strand
GTGGCCCGCGATGTGATCAAGGCCGATGACATCATCGACTACACCGTCAAGGAAAACATCGCCGAACGCTTGGCCAAACGCTTTGGTGCGTCGATTGGCGCAGGTGCGGCCCGCGCCATGCGTTCCAGCGTGGGCATGCGCTGAGCCTTTCGACCTCAGTCGTCCATCTCGCGGAGTTTGCGCTCGGCGCTGCTGGGCGAGATGGTGAGCAGTTGTGCCACGGCCATGATGTCGTCCGGCAATCCAGCCTGAGCATGGGCGTCTTCCCAGCCGTATTGGGTGTGATGGGCGATGCGCACGGCCAGCATCACAGTCTTGACCTGCGGGTGATCCGCGTGCCGGTCATCGGTGCAACGGATCAGCAGATCGGGCAATTGCCAGGCATGCATGAGTGCTTGGGACAAGTCCACCAAGTCCATGCCCATGGCATCGACCTGGGCTTGCGATGAGGACAAGGCAGGCTCGCTGGCCAGGCGCCGCTCGATCTCGCCCGCGAGCGTCGGTGCGACGCAGTACAGCAGCATTTCGGCAAAATCGTGCAGCAAGGCGGCTTCGCGGATGACGAGCACGTCCTGATCCTGGCGCTGCATCGCGAAATTGGTGGCGAAATTGGCAGCGCGCCTGGCCCGGCGGATCGCGCGGTACAGCCCTTTGTGCGCATCTGGGTGATCGGCCAGGTGATGGTCAATGTCCTGCATGTCGCAAAAGGCGCTGAAAAATGGCCCGATGCCTTGCATGACGATGGCTCCGGTCAGCGTCTCCGGTGGTTCGATGTTCAGGCGGGTGCAGTACCTGGAGACATGCTTGATCACCTTGAGCGTCATGAGCGGATCGTTGTCGATGCTGTCTGCCAGCATGTGCGCATCGACAATGCCCTTGGTGTCCTCGATCATGGCCAATTCGGCCACCCGCATGACCGTGTTGGCCAGGACAGGCATCTCGGCATCGACCAAGGCATCGGTCCAGGCTTGCAGGCTTGGTAACGCTTGAGAGATCATCGACCGGCACACACAAAGGGGCAATGCCTGCTTATCGGTCATTCAGGCCATTTAAGCAAGCGTTGGCGCCTGCTCGCCACGGGGCTCACGCCGGTCGAGGTGATTTATGCCACGGAGCGTGGCGTTTTGACCTCGCCTGCGCTCGGCCTCACTGGGCATGCAGCAGAGCGGCTTTGAGGTCCGAATCCACGGGCTTGGGCCCAAGCCAGATCTTCAAGAGTGCCTGGTAAAAGTCCTCGCCAGCGATGTCTGCCCCTTTTTGCTGGCCATCGAACAGGATGCGGGTACCCGCGCCGGGGATGTAGTTGATCACGATGGCGGCGCCTTTGTGCGCGGTGCCCACGGTCATCATCAAGGCTTCCAGGGCCTCCAGCTTGGGATTGAAGCGGGCCACATCGGCCTCGCTGTTGTTGGCCTTGAAGCCCTTGATGAGGGCTGCGACGAACTCTTCGGCGCTCAGGTCACGCAGCAGCACGGCCTGCACGCTTTTGGGACCGGGCTCGCTGAGCACGCCTTGAGCCGAAGTCTGCTTGTGCGGCAAATAAAGGCTGGCGGCATAGACGTCGAACACCAGCTTGACGCGAACCCCTGCGCCATTGAGTTGCAGAGGCTGATTGGCCACTTCGAAGGTGTCTGGGAACTTCACGCCTTTAACGTCCACGGCGTGGGCAGGGCCGGCCAGGGCAGCCGTTACCAGGAGCAAGGAGGCGATTGTATTTTTCATGGGGCGTATCCGGTTCGTGTACATGACGGCACCATCCTAGTGTTGGCACCGATGGTCGGTCGTTCTTTTGTGGCGTTTTCCATGGCGATGGCATTGATTTGGGAGGACTCGTTGTCAAATACCCAACGTCATGGCCCGACTGGCCGCTTTTGTCGTGGCCTTGAAGGCAGAATCGGGCCAGGCTCTCATCGCCCGACTGGTGAGATTTTTCACTGGTGACTTCCTTGCTGCATGACATTCCTGGTCATTGACATTGGCAACTCCCGCTTGAAGTGGGGGTTGTACGAACGAGCCCATCCTGATGCCGCCTTGCTGAGCCATGGCGCCGTCGTTCTTGAGGAAATCGACCAGCTCTGGGACACGATTTGGTCGCAGTTGCCCATGCCGCAGGGCATGCTGGGCTGCGTGGTGGCCGGTGATGCGATCAAGCGCCGGGTGGAGGAGCAACTCATCACCTGGGGGCTGAAACCCCGTTGGCTGGTGTCTGCCTTGGAGGCCGGTGGCGTGCGCAATGGCTATGACCACCCACACCGACTGGGTGCCGACCGTTGGGCTGCGCTGGTGGGGGCTTGGCATCACGTCAGGAAGGCGGCGGCCTTCAAAGCCGCTGCGCCCGCGCCCGCCTTGGTCATCATGGTGGGTACCGCCGTCACCATCGATGCGCTGGACCACACCGGGCAGTTTTTGGGCGGGGCCATCATGCCGGGCTTTGGTTTGATGCTGCGCGCGCTGGAAACCGGCACCGCTGGCTTGAAGGTACCCATGGGCGATGCTACCGATTTCCCGACCAACACCAGCGATGCCTTGACCAGTGGCGGCACGGATGCCATTGCTGGCGCCATCGACCGCGCCTACCGTCGTCTTGCCAAACGAGAAGGGCGTGAGCCTTGGTTGATCATGTCTGGCGGGGCGGCGCCCAAGCTGGTGCAACTGGCCGATGAGCTGCCTGTGCGCAACGTGGACAACCTGATCTTCGAGGGCCTGTTGACCCTGCAGGCTGAACAGCCATCAGCAACGCTTGATGCCGACGCTGCCTCAGGGCTTGACACGCTCAGCCCGCCTGAAGCGTGACCTTGGCGTGTTCCGTGATGCCCATGGCGCCCAGGAAAAGCGCGATGAGGCGGTGCGGATTGACGAAATCCACCGTGCGGTTCTCGGTGCGCCGTGACAGCACCCAGTTGAGCAAATCCCCCGCTGCGATGAAATCGATGCGGATGAGGTGAGCGCAATCCAGCGAGATGATGACGCTGGCGCCCAACTGATTGTCGAGCTCGGTCAGGACTGGGCCGATGTCCCCCGCTAATTGGCCGGAGAGCTCGAGCGTGGCCAGCTGCACGAACTCGGTGTCGTCCAGCAATTGGGACTCGACAAAGCTGGTCGAGACCTCACCAATGTGGCTGAGCGAGAGCGTCTGGGTACAGGTGGCATCGGTCATCAGCTTGACCGTGCAGCGCGTCGCCTCCCATGAGGGCGGCGACTGCTCGTAAGTGACGCAGTAATCGATGGCCGTTTCATCGAACTGGCTGGGGTGATTGCTCAGGCGCAGGAACTCCAGGCGCAGCATCCAGATGGCGGGGTCGGCATCGCGGTCGCCGGTGGGCGAAACCTCGGCCAGCATGGCCAGCAGCGGTTCCACGCCGATCCATGTCAGAGAGATGGGCTCGTCCGCCCAGGACTTGACCAGGGCCGACAGCATGCCAGCTGCTTCGGCGGTGATGCTCTCGACGCCGGTCCAGTCCATGACCCAGGGGCGCGGCAACTGAAGCACTTCGCAGCGCAAGCGCCCGATGGCATCCGCATCCAGCATGGGCGGCGCGATCCAGCCTTCTAGTGGACCGTCGGGGGCCAGCGCCTGAGCGATTTCCTCGGGCGTCGAAGGGCCGCCATGTTGGTTTGTCGTTTGGGCGTGCGTGCCGCTGGCCGGGCTTTGATGGCCCAGGTGTTGGGAAACGCGCTCGGGCAATGAGTACCACTGTGGCGCGGACAGGCCGAAGTGATGGGCAAACCAAGTAGCCAGGCCATCGAACTTGTGGGGCAGGTCCAGGGCGCGGTAAAGGTCGAAAAGCACCATCCACGATTCGGAGTGCTCATGGCGCGCACCGCCGGGCTGGATCAGGGCCAGCAGGGTGCGTTCGCACTGCTCGAAATCGGCATTTGCAAAAGCCATTACCGCTTCGTCGAGTTCAGGGTCGTGGATGACCTCGCTGACATCAAACGCATAGGGATTGTGGAAGCCGCTGATTGCCATGGGCGAGAGCACGGGCAAGCGGCCAGGCACTGTGTCACCCGGCATGACTGGCAGATTGGCGCGTGCGGCGGCCAATACCTTGTCGGAGATGATGGCGTGCCCTGCCGAGCTTGACGCGTGAGAAGGGTTGCCGGGCGTGTGGCCGGGAAAGTCCAGGGCCACGGACAGGTCTGGGCGAAATGGCGGCGTGGCGTTGGTCGCCTGCGCCACGGGCACCGGGCTCGGGGTAACCATGGGCGGGTGGGCTATCGGACTGGGCGAGCGGTTTTCCGGCCTGCCTTCGCCTGAGCCGACCATTTGCTGCTCGATCTCGTCGATCTTGGCCTTGACGGCGATGTCCGAACGCGGATTGCTGCCGCTGTGCGTGCGCGAGTCCAGGTTGGACGGTGTGGTCAGGGCCAGGGCACTGTCATGGCTGAGGCCTTCGCGGCGGATCTTGCGCAGCATGTCGAGCTCGCGCTTGCGCACGAAGTCGTTTCGGCGCTTGCGCTCAATCATGGCCTTGATTTCGGCCTTGGCGTACTCGCTTTCGCGGTTGTCGACGACGGGCGCATCCAGCTCGGTCCAATCCGTGGTCGGATTGGCGACGAACTTGACCACCTTGCGCAGAAACTCGCCTGCGTCATTGCTCATGGGGTGCTGCCTGGCCGATCAATGAATCGCGGTGTCTGTGATTGGCGGCGGGCTCAGTCGCCGAACATTTTTTGCTTGAGTTCGCGGCGCTGTTGCGCTTCGAGGGACAAGGTGGCGGTGGGGCGGGCGATCAAACGACCCAGACCGATGGGCTCGCCGGTCTCGTCGCAGAAACCATAGTCGCCCGATTCGAGGCGGGCCAGCGCTTGCGAAATCTTCTTGAGCAGTTTGCGCTCGCGGTCGCGGGTGCGCAACTCCAGGGCGTGCTCTTCCTCGATGGTGGCACGGTCGGCCGGGTCGGGGACGATGGAGGTGTCTTCGCGCAGGTGTTCGGTGGTCTCGCCGGCATTGGAGAGCAGGTCTTCCTTGAGAACTTCCAGGCGGGCCCGGAAGAAATCCTGCTGCTTCTCGTTCATGTACTCGCCATCGGGCATGGCGTGAAGCTCGGCTTCGGTCAATTCACGGCCGGCCTTGGACTTCCAGGCATTGGCGAGTTTGGTGTCGACCTTGGTCGCGGTGATGGACATGTTGTTGGAAACCTTGGGAGCTGGTACTGCGGAATCGGCCTTTTTGACCGAAGCTTGAGCCGCCTTGAGGGGTTCGACGCTCTGAACTGGGGGCGTCGCGGCCTTTTTGGCGGCAGGGGGTGGTGGAGCAGGCTTGTTGGAAGCAGCGATGGCGGGCTTGGCGGAGGCTGGTGCCTTGGCCTCAGCCTTGACAGGCGCAACCGCGGGCGCCTTGGCGGTTTTGGCCGCTTTGGCAGGTACTTTGGCCGGCGTCTTGTCGCTCGACTTGACGGTCGTCTTGGTCACAGAGATCCTCCTCGCCGTGAAAAACACGGTCCTTCTGGTGGCTGAACACTCAGTGAAGCTTGGCCCGGTACTGCTCCAAAAGCCTCGGCACGACTTTCAGTGTGCGCGCGGCATTGTAGCCACACTCAAGTGAGGCAGCCCTCCAGACCTGCCCTGAGGAGGTCCTGCGGCAGATCGATGCCAATGAACACCATTTTGCTTGTCTTGTCTTCTCCGGCCTGCCACTTGGGGCCCACATCGCTGCCCATCATCTGATGCACGCCCTGAAAAATCACCTTGCGGTCGATCCCGGTGACGTTGAGCACGCCCTTGTAGCGCAGCATGCGCGGCCCGTAGATCTGCACCACCGAGCCCAGGAAATCTTCCAGCTTGGTGGGGTTGAAGGGGCGGGTCGACTTGAAGACAAAGGATTTCACATCGTCGTCATGGACATGGTGGTGCGGGTGATCGCAGTGCTCGCCATGTTCGTGGTCGTGATGGTGGTGATCGTGTGCATGCCCGTGGGCTTGACCCGGGTTGAGGAACTCGGGGTCGATGTCCAGCTTGGCGTTGAGGTTGAATCCGTGCAGGTTCAGCACGTCCTTGATGTCGACCTCGCCGAAATGCACGCGCTGCTGGGGGGCGCGCGGGTTCATGTGCTTGATGCGGTGCGACAAGGCATCTGCTTCAGCGGCCGAAACCAGGTCTGTCTTGCTCATGAAGATGCGGTCGGCGAAACCGATCTGGCGGCGCGCTTCTTGGCGGGTATCCAGCTGGCCTTGGCCATGCTTGGCATCGACCAGGGTGATGACGGCGTCGAGCAGATATTGGTCGGCGATGTCGTCGTCCATGAAGAAGGTCTGCGCGACGGGCCCAGGATCGGCGAGGCCAGTGGTCTCGATGACCACGCGCTCGAAATCGAGCTTGCCTTCGGCGCGTTTGATGGCCAGATCGGTGAGTGTGGCGCGCAGGTCTTCGCGGATCGTGCAGCAGACGCAGCCGTTGCTCATCTGGATGATCTGCTCGTTGGTCTCGGAAACGAGGATGTCGGTGTCGATGTTCTCTTCGCCGAATTCGTTTTCGATCACGGCGATTTTCTGGCCGTGCGTCTCGGTCAGGACGCGTTTGAGCAAGGTGGTCTTGCCACTGCCCAGGAAACCGGTAAGGATGGTGACGGGGATCAAACTCATGGCAGCAGTGTAACGTCGCTGGTGCGCCTGTGCTGCCACAGGGTTGCGCTATCCTTGTGCTGTCTCAACCACGACACCGAATCCGTGTCCGAACCTTCACAGAGCAGGCCGCTTCGCGCGGCCAGACCAGATCCCTTGCAAGATCGCCGCACCATTTTCGAACGTGTGGTCGAATTTCTGCACCCAGGGCCCGACTCCACCCACGAACTGATCGAGACGCTGGCCGATGCCGAGCACCGCGATGTGATCGGCCCGCAATCGCGCGTGATGCTTGAAGGCGTCCTGCGGATGGCAGATCTGACCGCCGGTGACGCCATGGTGGCGGCCCCGCGCATTGATTTTTTGGACATTGACCAACCTTACGAGGCCCTGCTCCACGAGGTGATCGACACTGGGCATTCGCGGTTTCCGGTGTTCGAGGGCTCCAGGGACAACATCATCGGCGTGCTGATGACCAAGGATTTGCTCAAGCTGCAGAGGGCGCCCGAGTTGAATTTGCGCACCTTGCTGCGCACGCCCATTTTCGTGCCCGAGTCCAAGGGTTTGAACGAGTTGCTGCGCGATTTCCGCTCCAGCCGCAGCCACTTGGCCATCGTGATCGACGAGTTCGGCAAAACGGCAGGTCTGATCACCATCGAGGATGTGCTCGAAGAAATCGTGGGCGAGATCGAAGACGAGTTCGATGACGAGGCCAGCGACAGCAGCATTTTCACGTTGGCCGATGGCAGCCATCGGGTCGCGGGCGACACGCTGTTAGAGGATGTGAACGCCTCCTTTGGCGTCAGCTTGTCGGTCGAGGAGTTCGACACCATCGGCGGCTATGTGGCCCACGAGCTGGGCCGCGTGCCCAGGCGGGGCGAAGTCACCGAGCTGGGCGGGCTGCGCCTGGTGGTGATGCTCACGCGTGGAGGCTCGGTCCGCTGGTTCAAGGTCACGGCATTGCCGGCTCATGAATCCGGTGAACAGGGTTAAGCCGAGCGGCTGGCGCTGGGCGCTCCTGGCCTGCGTCCTTGGCGCCGTGCAGGCCTGGGCCTTTACGCCCTGGGTGGCGGCATACGCTGACTGGGCGCCTGCGGTGGTGGAGGCGGTGGCGGTGGGTGCCTTTGTGGGGCTGTTGCACCGCACACCCCGGCCAAAGATCGCTGCATGGACCGGTTGGGGTTTTGGTCTGGGTTGGCTCACGGGCGGGACCTTGTGGCTCTACGTCAGCCTGCACCAGTTTGGCGGTTTGCCAAGCTGGTTGGCCGTGGCCTCCGTGGTCTTGCTCGCTGCGGCCCTGTCGCTCTACCTGGCGCTGGCCTGTGCGTGCTGGGCGCAGTGGCGCCGCCGTCATTGGGTGGCGGATGCCGCTCTATTCGGGGCCTTGTGGGTCCTGGCCGAGGTGGCGCGCGCTTTGATCTTCACCGGCTTTCCTTGGGCAGCCAGTGGCTATGCCCTGGTCGATTCGCCGCTGGCCGTGCTGGCACCCTGGTTGGGTGTGTATGGCATGGGGCAGGTCATGGCCAGCGGGGTGGCCGCGGTGGTACTGGCCTTTAGCCTGGGACAAGGGCGTTTGCTGGCTTTGGTCGTGGTGGGCGGTGCCGTGCTGGTCTTGAGCGTCCTGCCGGGCCGCATGAACTTTGTAAGGCCCCACGGACGTCCCTTGAGCGTGACCCTGATCCAGGGCAATGTGCCGCAGAACGAGAAGTTCGAGGCCACCTTCCAGATCGCGATGATGGGTTGGCATGCCGAGCAATTGTTGGCGGCCACGGGTGACCTGGTGGTCGCCCCTGAAACCGTGATCCCCTTGCTTCCGGCCGACTTGCCGGAGGGTTATTGGGCGCGGCTCACGAAGCATTTTCAACATGGCTCGACGGCGGCGTTGATCGGGGTGCCGCTGGGCAGCTTCAAGGCGGGATACACCAATTCCGTGGCGGGAATCTCTAAGACAACCCTGGGCGAGCCCGGCGGGTTCTACCGCTACAACAAGTACCACCTGGTGCCTTTCGGCGAGTTCGTCCCCATGGGATTTCACTGGTTCGTGCAGATGATGAACATCCCCTTGGGCGACTTCACGCGCGGCCCCGTCAATGCGCCTTCATTCGAAGTGGCCGGGCAGTGGATCGCGCCGAACATCTGCTACGAGGATTTGTTCGGCGAGGACTTGGCGGCCCGCTTCGTGTCGGGCCGGACCCCGGCACCCACCATCCTGGCCAATGTCAGCAACCTGGCCTGGTTCGGCGAGGAAGTCGCGATTTACCAGCATTTGCAAATCGCGCGCTTGCGCTCCATGGAGTTTCAGCGGCCCACCATCCGCGCCACGAACACGGGCGCCACGGTGGTCATCGATCAAGGTGGCAGGGTGGTGGCCAGCCAGCCGCCGCACACACGTGGCGCGTTGGTCACACAGGTCCAGGGCACCACCGGCTTGACGCCGTTTGCGCGTTGGGCAGGGGCTTGGGGGCTGTGGCCTTTGATCCTGTTGGCCTTGGCCATGACGTGGCTGCTCAGGGCGCGGCGCCCTGGCCCGTAAAATGAACTGTTTTGCCCGCGGCAATCGGCGCGCGGGCGTTTTGTTTTGAATCCAAGGCGATTGACATGCTGACTTTCCAGCAACTGATCCTGCGTCTGCAAAGCTACTGGGATGCCCAGGGCTGCACGCTGCTGCAACCCTATGACATGGAAGTCGGGGCCGGCACCAGCCACACCGCGACCTTCCTGCGCGCCCTCGGCCCCGAGCCTTGGAAGGCGGCCTATGTGCAACCTAGCCGTCGCCCCAAGGACGGCCGTTATGGCGAGAACCCCAACCGCTTGCAGCACTATTACCAATACCAGGTGGTGCTCAAGCCTGCGCCCAGCAACATCCTGGAGCTCTATTTGGGCTCGCTGGAAGCGCTTGGTTTTGACTTGAAGAAAAACGACATCCGCTTCGTCGAGGACGATTGGGAGAATCCGACGCTCGGCGCCTGGGGGCTGGGCTGGGAAGTCTGGCTTAACGGCATGGAAGTGACGCAGTTCACCTATTTTCAGCAGGTCGGCGGCATCGATTGCAAGCCCATCACGGGCGAGATTACCTATGGTCTGGAACGCCTGGCCATGTACCTGCAAGGCGTCGAGAGCGTGTACGACTTGGTGTATTCGCCCGGCGTGAAGTATGGCGATGTCTTCCATCAGAACGAGGTGGAGCAATCGACCTACAACTTCGAGCACAGCAACGTTGAATTCCTGCTCGGGGCCTTCACCAACTACGAAACCCAGGCCAAGCACCTGATGGCGCATCAGCTGGCTTTGCCGGCGTATGAGCAAGTGCTCAAGGCGGCCCACACCTTCAACCTGCTAGATGCCCGGGGCGCCATTTCGGTGACCGAGCGTGCCGCCTACATTGGCCGCATCCGCAACCTGGCGCGTGCCGTGGCCGCTGCCTACCTCGACAGTCGGGCCCGTTTGGGCTTCCCGATGGCGCCCAAGGCCTGGGCCGATGAGGTCATCGAACAACTGAACAACAAGAAAGCTGCCTGAGCATGACGTCTTCGAACCACACGGCCAACCTGCTGGTTGAACTGTTTGTTGAAGAGCTGCCCCCGAAGGCACTCAAGAAGCTGGGTGAATCTTTTGCCCAAACCCTGTCCGACAGCCTGAAGACGCAAGGCCTGGCGGGCGCGGCATCCGCCGTGTCCTCGTTTGCCTCGCCGCGCCGCCTGGCGGTGCACGTGACGGCGGTGGCTGACAAGGCTCAGGACCAGGCCGTGCAGCAAAAGCTGATGCCCGTGGCGGTGGGCCTGGATGCGTCGGGCAACGCCACGCCGGCGCTGCTCAAGCGCCTGGCCGCCCTGGGGGCGGGCCCTGAGGCCGTGTCCTCGCTCAAGCGCCAACCTGACGGCAAGGCTGAAGCCCTGTTCTACGACAGCATCAAAGCTGGCGCCACCCTGGCAGAGGGCCTGCAAAAAGCCATCGACGAGACCTTGGCCAAGCTGCCCATCCCCAAGGTGATGACTTATCAGCTGGAGCAGGGCGAGGGCGCCGATTTCCAACCCGGTTGGACCAGCGTGAACTTCGTGCGCCCCGCACATGGCCTGGTGGCATTGCATGGTAGCCAGGTGGTGCCTTTGTCGGTGTTGGGCCTCCAATCCGGCAACAGCACGCAGGGCCATCGCTTCGAAGCGGCGGTCAGCCCGGTGATGCTGCGCGATGCCGACAGCTATGCCGCACAGCTGCGTGAGGAGGGCGCGGTGATCGCCAGCTTCGCCGAGCGTCGCGACGAGATCGTGCGCCAGTTGCAAGCCGCTGCCATCCAGGCCGGCCCGAACCTCAAGCCCATCGACGATGAGGCCTTGCTGGACGAGGTCACCGCCCTGGTTGAACGGCCTAACGTGCTCACTGGTCGTTTCGAACAAGCCTTCCTGGAGGTGCCTCAGGAATGCCTGATCCTGACCATGAAGGCCAACCAGAAGTACTTTCCGCTGCTGGATGTCCACGGCAAGCTGACCAACCAGTTCCTGATCGTCAGCAACATCAGTCCGGCCGACCCGAGTGCCGTGATCGGCGGCAATGAACGTGTGGTGCGCCCGCGCCTGGCCGATGCCAAGTTTTTCTTCGATCAAGACCGCAAGAAGACCTTGGAGTCTCGCGTGGCTGGCCTGGCCAAGGTGGTTTACCACGGCAAGTTGGGCACCCAGGGCGACCGCGCTGAGCGGGTGCGCGCCATCTCGCACGAGATCGTCAAGCAACTGAGCTTGGCCGCTGCCTTGCCTTTCACGGTGGACGACCAGGACCATTTCACGGTGCTTGACAGCAAGGCGCAGGAGGCTGCGCGCCTGGCCAAGACGGATTTGCTGACCGACATGGTCGGCGAGTTCCCAGAGCTGCAAGGCATCATGGGCGGCTATTACGCCCGCCAT
>CANBUA010000138.1 GCA_947372535.1 Burkholderiales bacterium | reverse complement strand
TGGCGCACCCTCTTCCATTTTGGGCGGGTTGGTCTTGAAGTCGGCCAGGTCGTTGCCCGCCGTGAAGCATTCGGGGGCGCCTTGCAAGACCACCGCCTTGATGGCGTCGTCCATGGCGGCGGCTTCCAGCGCGGCGGCCAGGCCGGTGTACATCGCCGCCGTGATGGCGTTTTTCTTGTCCATGCGGTTGAAGGTCAGCGTCAAAACGGCCGATTCGCAATGCGCCAGGATGGCATCAGTCATGAGAGGAATCCTTGAAAAATGGGGGAAGGAATCGATCAGGCGTCGATCCATGGAAGGGCATGGGCCCAGAGGTCGGTCATCCCTTTGGAAGGGGTACCGCTCGATTTGAAAAAGCCGAAGTGCCCGATGCGCTTGAGGCCAAACGCCGCAGGCGCCGGGCTCTCGAAGGTGACCGGGGCGGTTGAATACAGGCGGTACAGATCGCGCACACCGGCCGGGCTCAGCAGCTCGTCGTCGTCCATCACGATGGCACGGATCGGCGTGGAGACACTGGCATAACGCGCCACCATCTCCGGGCCTTCGCAGGCCAGGTAATCCGGATGCAGGCACCACTTGCGCCACTGCCACATGGCGGCGGCCGGCACATCGTCGATGACCTTCAGGCGCTTGCCGGGGAAGTAGCCCGCCAGGGCGATGCCGATGGGCGCGAGCACCCACCACAGCAAGGGCGCACGCGAACGCACCGCCTTGGCGTTGAGGCGCCAGTAACCATTGCCCGCCGCCACGGTGAGCACGCGGTCGAATACCGAGGCATTGTCCAGCCAGCCAAAGAGTTGCCCCCCCAGGCTGTGGCCCAGGTAGGTGGCCGGCAGTCCGGGCCAGCGTTGTCGCAGCTCATCGACCATGGCCGGCAAATCCTGCGTTGCCCAATCGGTGATGCTGGCCTTGAAGCCACGCAGGGATGGTGGCGCCGAAGCGCCTACGCCGCGCCAGTCGAAGGTGATCACGGCCACGCCCTGGTCGGCCAGCCAAGTGGCAAAGCCTTCGTAGAAGCGCTGCGGCACGCCCATGGCACCAGCGATCAACATCGCGCGCCGCGGTGCTTCGACGGGCTGATAAGTGCGGGCGCTCAAGGCATGGCCATCTCGCGCATCGACACGGATTTCTTGCATGAACATGAGCACCTCCCGCCAACTTGGCTTCAGGTCGGACAAACATCAGCGGCGAAGAAAAAGCCCGCACGGTGGCGGGCTTTCTCAACGAGCACTGTCTGCGTGAGTCACGCGTCGATCAGATCACAGGCGTTCGATGATGCCAGCGGCACCTTGACCTGTGCCAATGCACATCGTGACCATGCCGTACTTGCCGCCCGTACGGATCAAGCCGTGCACCACCGTGGCGGCACGGATGGCTCCCGTGGCACCCAGGGGGTGACCCAGGGCGATTGCGCCGCCCATCGGGTTGACCTTGGCGCGGTCGAGCACGATGCCCTTGGCGTCCAGGTCCTTGAGCACCGCCAGCGATTGCGCGGCAAACGCTTCGTTCAGCTCGACCCAGTCCAGGTCGGCGGCGGTGATGCCGGCGGCCTTCAAAGCCAGAGGGATGGCTTCGATCGGGCCGATGCCCATGATCTCGGGCGGCACACCCTTGACGGCGAAGCTCACGAAACGGGCCAGCGGCTTGAGGTCGTACTTCTCGCAGGCTTCTTTCGAGGCCAGGATCAGGCAACCAGCGCCGTCGGACGTTTGCGAGCTGTTGCCGGCGGTGACCGAACCCTTGGCCGCGAACACGGCGCGCAGCTTGGCCAGGCCTTCCATGGACGTGTCAGGGCGAGCGCCTTCGTCTTGCGTGATCAGCTTCTTGGTGATCGTCACTTCGCCTGTTTCCAGGTTGGGCGTGCGCACTTCGATTTCGATCGGCGTGGTCTCAGCCTTGAAGAAACCGGCTTGCTGCGCGGCGATGGCGCGGCGGTGGGATTCGACCGCAAAAGCGTCTTGCTCTTCGCGGGTCACCTTCCACTGCTCGGCCACCTTCTCGGCGGTCATGCCCATGCCGTAGGCGATGCCCACGTTCTCTTCCAGGTTCACGATGGCCGGGTTGAAGGACGGCTTGCTGCCGCCCATGGGCACCATGGACATGGATTCCACGCCACCGGCGATCATCACATCGGCTTCACCGACGCGGATGCGGTCGGCGGCCATGGACACGGCGGTGATGCCAGCCGCGCAGAAGCGGTTGACGGTGGCGCCGGCCACGGTCTTGGGCAGACCGGCCAGCAGCACGCCGATCTTGGCCACGTTCATGCCTTGCTCGCCCTCGGGCATCGCGCAGCCGATGATGGCGTCTTCGATGGCCGCAGGGTCAAGCGATGGCACTTGGGCCAGGGCGCTCTTGATCACGGCCACCAGGAGGTCGTCCGGACGGGTGTTCTTGAACACGCCACGGCCGGACTTGCCGATCGGGGTGCGCGTTGCGGCGACGATGTAGGCGTCTTTGAGTTGAGTCATTTCAATGCTCCGATCGATCAGTTGCGCACGGGCTTGCCGGTGGACATCATCCCCATGATCCGCTCTTGCGTCTTGGGGTGATCCAGCAGCGTGCAGAAGTGCTTGCGCTCCAGCGCCATCAGGTATTCCTCGCTCACCAGGGTGCCGGCATCGACGTCACCGCCGGTCAGCACGTCGGCGATCATGGAGCTGATCAGGTAGTCGTGGGCGCTGATGAAGCCGCCGTCACGCATGTTGATCAGCGACGATTGCAGCGTGGCCTTGACGTTGCGGCCGGCGACAGCGAACTGGCGCTTGAGCGGCGCGCGGTAGCCCGATTCGTACAGGGCCTTGGCCTGTTGAATCGCCACGTACAGCACTTCGTCCTTGTTCGGCACGATCACGTCGTCCCAACCCAGGTAGCCGAACTTGCGCGACTCGTGAGCCGACACGCCGACCTTGGCCATCGCGGCGGCCTGGAAGCCTTCCTTGATGAAGCCCATGAGTTCGGCACCGTTCTGGCCCGATACACCCTTGGCCGCTTCGACCTGTTCCGCTGCACGGCGGGCCAGGAAAGCCAGGCCACCGGCACCAGGGATCAGGCCCACGCCCACTTCGACCAGGCCGATGTAGGACTCGATGGCGGCCACGCGCTTGGCGCAATGCACGGCCAACTCGCAACCCCCGCCCAGAGCCATGCCATGGATGGCGGCCACGGTCGGCACGTTGGAGTAGCGCAGCGAGAGCATGAACTCTTGCAGGGCCTTTTCCAGCGGCTCAATCGCCTTGCCACCACCGGCCATGAAGGCGGGCATCATCGATTGCAGATCGGCACCCGCAGAGAACGGCGCGTCGGGCGACCAGATCACCAGACCCTTGTACTCGGCTTCAGCCAGCTGCAGGCCCTTGGTCAGACCGGCGGTGACGCCTTCGCCAATGGCGTGCATCTTGGACTTGATCGAGGCGATGACAACTTCATCGTCCAGCGTCCACAGGCGGATGGATTCGTCTTCGAACAGCGTCTTGCCGGTGGTCTTGGCATCAGGCGATTGCGCGCCGTCCACGGTCTCACGGAAGAACTGGCGCTTGTAGACGTCCAGGCTGTTCTGCGGCAAGAACTTGCCAGCGGCGGGGCTCCACGAACCTTCAGGCTGGTGCACACCACCCTTGTCGGCCACGGGGCCTTCGAAGACCCACGAAGGCAGCGGGGCCGTGCTCATGGCCTTGCCGGCGTCGATGTCGGCCTTGATCCATTCAGCCACTTGCTTCCAGCCGGCGGCTTGCCAGATCTCGAAGGGGCCCTTCTGGTTGCCGTAGCCCCAGCGCAGCGCGAAGTCCACGTCGCGGCAGGTTTCGGCGATCTCGCCAGCCGTCACGGCCGCGTAGTGCAGCGCGTTGCGGATGATGGCCCAGACCAGCTTGGCCTGTGGGTGCTCGGAGTCATGCAAAGCCTTCAGGCGCGCGGCCACGGGCAGCTTGAGCATGTCCGTGACTTCCTTGTCGGCCTTGGCGCCACCTTGCACATACGTCATGGTCGCGGGGTCCAGGCGCAAGACGTTCTTGCCTTCCTTCTTGTAGAAACCGGCGCCGGACTTCTGGCCCATCAGGCCCATCTCCAGCATCTTGGTGACCACGGCGGGTTCGTTGAACAAAGGCAGGAAGGGGTCGTTGGTCAGGTTGTCGCGCAGGGTCTGCGAGCCCTTGGAGAGGATGTCCGTGCCGACGATGTCCAGCGTGCGGTAAGACGCCGAGCTGGCGCGGCCCATGCGCTTGCCGGTCAGGTCGTCGACGATGTCATAGGTCAGGCCCGACTTCTCGACTTCGGCCATGGTCAGCAGCGCGCCGGCGATGCCCACGCGGTTGGCGATGAAGTTAGGCGTGTCCTTGGTGCGGATCACGCCCTTGCCCACGGCCGTGGTCACGAAGGTTTCCAGCTGGTCGACGATCTTGGCGTCGGTCGTCGGGGTGGGGATCAGCTCGACCAAGTACATGTACCGGGGCGGGTTGAAGAAGTGGATGCCGACAAAGCGCGAGCGCAGTTGCTCGGGCAGCACTTGCGACATCTTGGTGATCGACAGGCCGGAGGTGTTGGTGGCCAGGATCGCGGTGTCGTTGACGAAAGGCGCGATCTTTTTGTAGAGGTCTTCCTTCCAGTCCATGCGCTCGGCGATGGCCTCGATGATGATGTCGCAGCCGCGCAGCAACTCGAGGTGTTCCTCGTAGTTGGCTTGCTGGATCAGCGACGCGTCTTCCGCCACGCCCAGGGGCGCGGGCTTCATCTTCTTGAGGTTCTCGACGGCCTTGGTGACGATCCCGTTCTTGGGACCTTCCTTGGCGGGCAGGTCGAACAGCACGACCGGCACCTTCACGTTGACCAGATGGGCGGCGATCTGCGCGCCCATCACGCCGGCGCCAAGCACGGCCACCTTGCGGACATTGAATCGACTCATGTTCTCTCCTAGGGGAACTTGGGGTGTGATTGGGATGAAAGCCTGTCGATCAGAACAGGGCTTCGTCCATTTCCATCAGGGGAGCCAGACCCGCCTTGGCGGTGATCATGGCGGTCTCGACTTCAGGCAAGAGCTTGGCGAAGTAGAAGCGCGCAGTGGCCAGCTTGGCCTTGTAGAACGGATCGCCCGAATTCAGCTTTTCCAACGCGATCTTGGCCGATTGCGCGAAGAAGTAAGCGTAGACCAGGTGGCCGACGACACGCAGGTAATCGACGGCGGCGGCGCCCACTTCATCGGGGTTGCCCATGCCCTTCATGCCGATTTCCATCGTGAAGGCTTGCACCTTCTGACCCAGATCGCCCAGGGGCTTGGTGAACTCTTGCATCGCTTCGTTGTCGGCGTTGTCCTTGACGAAACGGCCCACCAGCTTGCCAAACTTGGTCAGCTTGGCACCGGCATCGCCCAGCACCTTGCGGCCCAGCAGGTCCAGCGACTGCACGGTGTTCGTGCCTTCGTAGATCATGTTGATGCGCGAGTCACGCACGAACTGCTCCATGCCCCACTCGTGGATGTAGCCGTGGCCGCCGAAGACTTGCTGGCAGTGCGTGGCCGAGATGTAGGCGTTGTCGGTGATGAAGGCTTTGACGATGGGGGTCAGCAGCGCGACGATGTCATCCGATTCCTTGCGGACGGCTTCATCGGGGTGGTTGTGCGACTTGTCCAGTTCGATGGCCACGTAGTACACCAAGGCGCGGGCGCC
Organism: Burkholderiales bacterium; assembly: GCA_947372535.1. Next base: position 5,866 of record CANBUA010000138.1, on the reverse strand, counting down.
TTCGGCATAGGCACGGGCGGTCAGCAGCATCTTGCGCACATCGGGGTGCACGATGATGGGGTCGGCCGCCAGGTCAGGGCGCTTGGGGCCCGACAGGGCGCGCATCTGCACGCGGTCCTTGGCGTAGTTCACGGCGTTCTCGTAGGCCACTTGCGTCAGGCCCAGGGACTGGTTGCCCACACCCAGGCGGGCGCCGTTCATCATCACGAACATGGCAGGCAGGCCGCGGTGGGGCTTGCCCACCAGGGTGCCGACCGCGTCTTCCAGCACCATCTGAGCCGTGGCATTGCCATGGATGCCCATTTTGTGCTCCAGGCCGCCGCAGTAGATGCCATTGCGCGAACCCAGCGAACCATCGGCGTTCACGTTGAACTTGGGCACCGCGAACAGCGAGATGCCCTTGGAGCCTTCGGGGGCGTCAGGCAGGCGGGCCAGCACCAAGTGAATGATGTTCTCGGCCATGTCGTGCTCACCGGCCGAGATGAAGATCTTGGCGCCGGTGATCTTGTAGGTGCCGTCGGCCTGGGGGATGGCCTTGGTGCGCAGCAGGCCCAGGTCGGTGCCGCAATGCGGCTCGGTCAAACACATGGTGCCGGTCCACTGGCCGCTGGTCAGTTTGGGCAGGTAGGTGGCCTTTTGTTCGTCGGTGCCGTGGGCTTCCAGGGCGGCGTGGGCGCCGTGGCTCAGGCCGGGGTACATGGTCCAGGCCTGGTTGGCCGAGTTCATCATCTCGTAGACAGCCTGGTTCACCAGCTGAGGCATGCCTTGGCCGCCCCACTGTGGATCGGCCGACAGGGCCGACCAGCCGTTTTCGGTGTACTGCTTGTAGGCTTCCTTGAAGCCGGTCGCGGTCTTGACTTCGTGCGTGACCTTGTCGAGCACGCAGCCTTCGACGTCGCCCACCAGGTTCAAAGGTGCGAGCACCTTGGAGGCGAACTTGCCGCCTTCTTCCAACACGGCGTTGATGGTGTCGACATCGACATCAGCGTAAGCAGGGATGCCCTTGAGCGCATCGACCGCGCCAAGCAACTCGTGCATGACGAATTGCATGTCGCGCAGGGGGGGATTGTATGAAGGCATTTATTAGCTCCTCGGTAGAGAAAAATCGCGGGGGATGCCGCGCATTGAGAGGTCAGTCAACGATCAAAAAAATACGTCAAGAGGGTTGCAAGACCCCTGATACGACAGCGGCATGCGCCGCTTCTCCAGGCAGGGTCCGAGTGCCACCCACGGCGTAGTACTGGATGGCACGCTCGAACCCGGCGCGAGCCCGATCCACCGCACCCGTCGACCGCAAGAAGCGGGCATCGTGGTGCAGCGAGAGGATCAGGCCATGGATCTCAAACAGCATCTGCATGGAGTCGGTCTCGACACGCAGCTGCCCCATTTCGACCGACTGGCGGATGGCGCGGTCCAGCGCACCATGCCACAGCAGGACCATGCCGGCCAGCGCATCGCGCACCAGGCCTGGCCGGTCATCGAACTCCACCGCACCACTGATGTAGATGCAGCCGGAGTCGATTTCGGTGGCCACCTTGGCCACCCAGCGGTCGAACAGCGCCCGCAAACGCGGCAAGCCACGAGGCTGCGCGATGGCGGGACGGAAAACTTCTTCCTCGAAGCGTTCGTGATACTCGCGGATCACGGAGATCTGGAGCTCCTCACGCGAGCCGAAATGCGCGAATACGCCCGATTTGCTCATGCCGGTGACCTCGGCCAGCGCGCCGATGGACAGGCCCTCGATGCCCATCTGGGAGGCCAAGCTCAAGGCCGCCTCCAGGATGGTGGCGCGGGTCTGCTGCCCTTTGTGGGCCGCGCCGCCACGCGCACGGTCACGCCCAGCTGAATCAGCGGCGGCGGTCTTGGCGTCGGAGGCGTCAGAGGTGCTCAACGTGCGGTCCAAAATAAAACGAACGGTCGTGCTATTTTGCAGAATTCCGAGGCCCGTGTCTGCACTTGTCAAAAGTTTTTTTCAGGAAATGGCCGCAGAAAGCGCTCAAAGTTGGCAGACAGGTGTGCATTGGATGCCCCTGGCTTGGGAAAACCCCAAGCTTGACCTCTGCGCCAAGGTGTTGGAAACGGTGATTGTTGTGGCGCCGATCCGCCGCCCCCGGGGTTGAATGGTTGAGAAAGTCACGCAGAGGGGCTATCTTGTCAGCAGGTGACCTGCATGGGTGCCATGCGGGGTGTGCTTCTTCTCTAGCCTTGGAGGCGTGATGGACGTGCTGCAGCTTGACGTGTCGGGCCGTCCGCAGGCTTGGCTGTCGGTCAAGGATGCGGCGGTTCTGTATGCCAACCACGGCGTGGCCTGGACTTTGGGCGACCCCTTCGTCGTCCTGCGCGGCGGGATCCAGCGCCGAACCGGCATGCAATCGCGGCTGGAGTTGCACCCCATCATCGCGGCCAGCGGGTCCATGCCCAGCCGGGCCTGGCGCACTGAGCCGGCGCTGTCCAACCCAAAGCTGTTCGCCCGCGACCGCCAAGTCTGCGCCTACTGCGGCCATCGCTTCATGTTTGAAGACCTGACCTGCGAGCACATCGTGCCCACTTCACGTGGCGGCCAGAACACTTGGAAGAACTGCATCACGGCCTGCCGCAACTGCAATGGGCGCAAGGGCAGCCGCACCCTGCAGGAAATCGGCTGGCAGTTGCATTACCTGCCCTACACGCCCAGCCTGCACGAGGACATGATCCTGCGCGGGCGGCGGATTCTGGCCGATCAGATGGAGTTTCTGCTGGCCAGTGTGCCGGCGCACAGTCGGCTGCGCGCCAGTTGAAACCCATGAAACATGGCGGGCGGGCGACGGCCATGGTCATCGCGCACCCGCCTCATCAGTCAGTTACTGAAGGACAACGCATGGAATTGTCGTCGGCACCCCATCAAAGATGCTGGTGTACGCAGTTACCTTACCGCAAAGCTGCCCACCTTTAGTCGCCAATCCCAGGTTCCAAGAGGTGGTCGTCAGATCTGCAGAACCTGATTTGGCCGGGCCGGAAGGGTATCGAATCGTGTAGGAAATTTTGTATCCAACACCACTGCCCGATCCTTGAACACCCCAATTCAGACGAATGTTACGCAGGGTCGTGGAAGCGGCTGTACTGGTCACGACAATGTTGGTCGCCACAGGCTGAATGTTGTTGTAATAAGTGCAGTTCACATCCCGGTTGGGAGAGGCTTCCATGCCGAACCTTCTGGGCTGAACGCAAACTTTTCGCTGCCCCAAAGCCACACCCGTCAAGACTGTTGAGGGCGTGGCGCTGAAAGGCACCGAGACATCCCTCTCAAGGGTTTCCGAAGTATTGAGAACCCCAGGGCCTTCGTAAACACGGTAATCATCAATCGCTTCACCAGTCGCTAATGCAGGCACTTGCCAAGACACGGTCACCGATGTACCACTTACTTTGATTGCAGGTGGTTGAGGCAATGATCCCGGCGCATCAGTAAGAGGCCGTCCAAACGCAGTGCTTCCTGCTGCCACTGTAGGATGTGCCAAGCTTGAATACAAATTCGTACGAGTTTGGATCCAGTTTAACACTGGCTGAGTGAACGATACTCCGTCAATCACCCCAATCAGCGTAGGTGCAGTCGCATACGGCGAAAACCAAAAGCGCCCGCCGCCACTGTCACCACCTTCCCATCCTGAAATGCAACTACTCTGCCCTGCAAAATAAAATGGGTGCAATACGGAACAAATGTCATTTCCATCACTTAGCCTGTTTCCGAAGGCTGCCCGACCCAGCCGATTGCGGCTCGAATCGTCGCTGCCATAGCCCACAATCAACTCCTTCCCGAATGGGCGCTCGCCGACACTTTTGTATGGTGCAATCGTGAGCGCGGGATAGGCTGCGGGCGCGGCAAATCGCTCCGGGTTCGTGAGCCGGCACATCGAGATTGCCATCGCGCCGATCGGGGAAATCACCGGGTTTCGATGAAGCCCATTTTCTGAGTCACCGGACTCACGGCAGGTAAAAGTCGAGCCACGCGCATCGGTGCTCAGGTAGTTCTTGAAGATCACCGTATCCTCCATTGAGCAATGGCCGGAGGCCACCACCCATTCCGGCGAAATCTGAACCCCGGAACAATTGTCGCCATTTGGAAAAGTCATCGAACCTACCAGCTTCCAAGCATCGGTCGATTGGTTTGTATAAGGGTTGGTGAACGAACCATTGACAAGTGTGGCGCCAGGGTAAATGGCATGCGCCGAAGTGGCGATCAAAGTACACACGGCCACAGTAGCCATGTTTGATGAGTATTTTTTCATGAAATTCCTAATCAATACCAATAGGTTGACTCAGGCCCGCCCTCACATGGCAGGCCCAAGTGGTGCGAGCATCAAACTGGGGCAACTGCCCAAGCCTGATTAACCGCTGAACGAAGCTGGGTGGGTGCCTGCGCAATGTCTTGCGGCGAAAATCCTGACATGGCCTGCACCAAACCAGTCACCTTCGACGAAGTCAATACCTGCCCCTCGGACGACACAAACTGCTCGACGCCATCGGGGATGGAGAACCACTCATGCAGCAACACAGAATTGCTAGTACCCACCTGCTGAACCAGCAGGCTCTGGCCGCTTTGGCTGAACCAGAGATTCTGGTACGAGGCATCAACGAATTGAACCTGATCCAGCGCACCGCTTTGGTCCAACAGGAAATCAGCACCAAAAGCGCCGACCTCATAGTAGGTATCGCTGCCGTCCTCACCCATCAGGATATCGTTCCCGGCATCACCGGCAAGTTGATCATCCCCGACGCCACCGAAGAGCCAATCGGTATCGCCCCCACCAATCAGGATGTCGTTCCCGGCATCGCCATGTATGTCATCTTGACCTGAGCCACCAAAAAGTTGGTCATCTCCGTCACGCCCATACAGGGAGCAGGATGCGTCGTTAGCAACCAGAACGTTGTCCAAGGCATTGCCAGAAGCGGTCAAACTGCTCCAGCCCTGGAGTTCCACGCCTTCAAGACCCAGCAAATGCGCGTCAGCAGCATCGATATTGACTGAAGCGGAGACCACATCGAAATCACCCGCTGTCGCCACGTCTTCGATGACCACATCGTCTACCGAATCCACCACATAATAATCGCTGCCTTGGCCACCAACCATGAGGTCCGCGCCCGCGCCACCGTTAAGGGTGTCATCGCCACTGGCACCGTAGAGGGTGTCACCACCCAGCCCCCCGGTGAGTAAGTTGGCCCCAGCTGAACCCCACAACAGGTTGTTGAGGTCGTTACCGTTCACGGTGTAGGACACTGCAATCGAGTTGGCATCCGCCAGCGTCATGACGCCATCCCTCATCGATTGAGCATTCTCGATGTTGGCACCCAAGTTCCAGATTTTGCCGCCAGCGACCGAAGCCAATACCAACGTGTCGTTGCCCGCGCCAGCATCCTCCACGATTTTTTCTGTGCCAGAGGCTACGTAGTAGTAGTCGTCTCCTGAACCACCGATGAGCGTATCAAGCCCACCGCCTGCATCGTACGAACTACCGTTACTGCCCCCCATCAAGATATCGCTGCCAGCACCGCCATCCATCAGGTCAGAACCGTCCCCTCCCCAGAGTTCATCATTGCCATTGGCGCCATAGAGGGTGTCATTACCCAGGCCACCAGTGAGGTAGTTGGCCCCACCCGAGCCCCACAGCACGTTGTTGAGGTCATTGCCGTTCACGGTGTACGACACACCGTATGCATTGGCATCGGCCACGGTCATGACGCCATCGAAACCAACCTGGGCGTTTTCGATGTTGCTCCCCAAGGACCAGACCTTGCCGCCGGCAACCGCCGCCAACACCAGCGTGTCGTTTCCGGCCCCCGAATCCTCCACGATCTTTTCCGTGCCAGTGGCCACGTAGTAGTAGTCGTCTCC
>CANBUA010000137.1 GCA_947372535.1 Burkholderiales bacterium | reverse complement strand
GTGCGAGGGTGTGGGTGCTGGCCTGGCACTGCACAGCTTCGGTCAGTGGCAGCGTGGGCTGGCTCAAGAATGCAACGCGGTTGCGTCCCTCCTTCTTGGCCCGATACAGCGCATCGTCGGCAATGGCGAACAAGGCGTGTCGGTTCACGTGCTTGGTCGCGGCCACGCTGGCCACACCAACGCTGACGGTGACAATGGATTGGCCAGGCACCTTGGAGTAGCGATGTTCGATGCCAGCCAGGCGCAAGGCCGCACAGATGCACTCACCCATGTGCACAGCCTCGTCCTTGTTCGTTTTCGGCAGCAAAACGCCGAACTCTTCGCCGCCCAGGCGCGCGGCAAAGCTGTTGCCCGCTTGCGCCGTCTCGCTGATCACCGCAGCGACTTTCTTGAGGCAGCGGTCTCCCGCCGGATGGCCGTAGCCGTCGTTGTAGAGCTTGAAGAAGTCGACGTCGATGACCAATATGGCGATTTGACCTTGGGCCTTTTCGGTTTCCGTCCAGGCGCGCTGGAAGGTGTCTTCAAACTGTCGGCGGTTGCTGATGCCGGTGAGCGGGTCCAGGACCGACAGGTCATGCAAGCGGCGCGTGGCAGCCTGCAACGCCTCGCCTTGGAGTCGTTCAATCTGCGTCAGAAGCCAGCCTTTGCGCGCGCCATACTCGAGCGTGTAGGCCAGGATCAGCGTGAAGACCGTGTTGGTCGCGATCATCACCACGCTGTCGGAGGCGACGAGCATCTGGATGGCGCCGACCGGACGCAGGACGACCATGGCCGCGATGCAGGTGACCACAGCCGGAACGCAGGTAAACCAGAAGGGTTGCCGCGCGGCCACGCCAGAGAACATCGGGATCAGCACCAGGCACACGGAGAAGGCTATGGCCGTCATGTGCTGGCTCTGAGACATCACCCAGGCCGACGCGACGCCGACCGCCGCTGTGCCCAGGCTGAACATGGCCTCGCGCCACAGCAGGGGCATCGGAAGGAAGTAGGCGCCTGCAGCCACCAGCACCATCGTCAGGCTCAGCCAGATCTGCGTCATGAGGATGCTGCCCTGGATGTCAGGAAGCATCGCGCGGCTGCTCAAGGTGTAGATGTTGAAGACGACCAGGCCCAGCACCGCAGTGAACGCCAGATGCCTGCGCCGCTGCTCGGCATTGAGGTTCCGAAAGACAGATTCCTGTTCGGCAGGAAATCGCAGCTTTCCGAATCCGCCGTTGAGGATCTGCATGTAGACAGACTCGGTGGATGCAGCCACGGAGGCGGGTTCAGCCATGGCGGCCACCTGCCACTCGCTTTGCGGGGTGCTGCTGTCGGTCGCGGCGACGGCGGCCGCTGCCACGTCGGCCAAGGTCGCCGCGCTGGCCCCACAGCAGCGGTCGCGGCCGAACTCCTTTGCCTGGTACAGCGCCCGGTCGGCAGCGTCCACCAGCATCTGTTTGCCGCCGCCTTGAGCCGGCCAGAACTGGGCAACGCCGATGCTGACCGTGACGTGCGGGGATACCGTGGACGCCCGGTGTTCGATGTTCGCTGAGCGCACGCCTTGGCACAAGGCCGCGCCAATCGCCACGGCTTCGTCCATCGTGCAGTCGGGCAGCAGCAAGCCGAACTCTTCGCCGCCCAGTCGGGCTGCGACGCCGCCATGAACCTGTGCCAGGCTGGACAACACTTGAGCCACCCGGATCAGGCAGGCGTCCCCGACGGGATGGCCATAGGTGTCGTTGTAGAGTTTGAAGAAATCGACGTCGACCATCAGCATGGCGACAGGGCCGCGGGCCAGAGCTGACTTTGCCCAGGCACTGGCCAGGTCATTGTCGAATTGGCGCCGGTTGAACAAGCCCGTCAACGGATCCTGTATCGACAAGCGGTACAGATTCTCGGAGGCTTCCTTGAGCGCCGCGCGTTGCTGGCCTTCCCGCTTGCGCAGCAGCCAGTTGCGGCGCTCACTGTGCTCAAAGGCATAGTTGACCAGCAGCCCGAAGACATAGCTCAAGGCCATCAGTTTGGCGTTGGCCGAGACGATGAGCTCCTGAAGAGGCGTGGCGCCCGTCACGAAAGCGACGAATGCCCAGAAGGTGACGAGCGCGCAGGTCAAGGCCCAGAAGAAGCGCAGCCGCGCGCCGATGCAGGCGTACAGCACCGACGTGACCAATGCCGCAGAGTGCGTGAATGTGGTGTCAACATGGCTGAGCACAAAGTCATAGAGCAGCCCTGCATTCAGGGCCAGGATCGACAAGGTCGTCAACGCCTCGGCCTGCCAGTTGCGACGCCAGCGCTTGGGCGTGGTCCAGAGCTGCAGCAGGCTCAAACAGGTGACGCCCAGGATCCACCAAAGGCTGCGAATGGCGACATCGGCGACGTCCGGCATCAATTGGCGGAGCTGAAGCGAGCCAATGCAGATCGCCACGAGGCCGATCAGTCCGCAGTTGCGCAGCAGCTTGAGGCGGGGCTCCAGCGTTTCGGCCTGGAATTCGGCCTCCAGGGCGGCCGGGAACCGCAGCCATGCATGACCGGTTTCAAGTGTTCGATGCGCGGCCTGCGGATCCCCATGACCCACAGGCAGGTCGGACATCGGGTTGATCGAGGTGTTCGTGCCGAGCGCTTGAGTCAGTCCAGCCGCACCACCACCCCTGAGCAGATGATCGCGGTTGCGGCGTCTGCTCGGCCCTGGCGGCACCCTTGTATCGGGTGGGTGCTTGCTGTCGTCCATCGATGGCTCTGTCCGTGCGGGTGGCGCATGCGCTGACAGGTGTCCCCTGGCCACTGCGGGCAACACCGGAAGTCGTCCGAGGGATATCGACAGTCCAGGGGCAAAGTTGAGCAGGCCCGTTGAATTGGGGGTGCTGAAAGCCGCCGGACAGCCACACCCGCCTTTGGTCGGCAGTCGGCGGCGTCCGCGAACTGGCGCAGCCGGCGATTTGCGGGGGCTCCCGATCGTCCGGTTCAGGCGTCCGGACCGCGCGCAGCGCTCTCAGTTTGAATCGATGAAGCCGGATCGGCGAACAGGTGTCGTGCCATCGTTTGCGCCGAAGCCTTGATCGTGTTCCAGCCCGCATCCGAACGGATGTCGATGCCACCGAAAACACGGATGCTGCGGCCACGCACGAGCAGATATTGCACCCCTGCAATCAACACCACCGTCAAGCCGTGGAGTTCTGGGTGGCGCTTGAACTCATCGTCGCCGAGCAGCAAGCGGCTGACGCTCTCGCCCCAAGCCTCACGCTGAGCCTCAAGGATCGCGGTCAGCTCATTCCGCTCGGCAACCTCTGCTGCCAGGATCTCGATGGTCAAAGGGCGAGCGCGCATGCTGTCGATGAAGTGCGCGATGAAGCGCGCATAGCGATCTGCGGCTGGCAGCGCCAGGAAGGCCGCATGGTCATGTGCCATCAACTCGCTGGCATCGGGCCAGAAGCTGCCGCTCTTGCCCCATGCCTGCAACAGCTTGGGCAGCCCGCCGAAATAGCGGTAGATCAGCACCTTGTCGACGCCAGCCTCCTTGGCAATGGTGTTGACACCGACGGCCGCAAAGCCATCGCGCGCCAGCACCTGCCCGACGGCCGCAAGGATCGCCGCCTCGGTGGCGCCGCGGTCGCGTGGGGCTCGTTGCGGTTGGGAGTTCGACTTGGGCATCTCCGTATTTTCTCCGCTTTGAACGCCTGGTCTGCATGTTGCTCATGCGCGAACAATGGCCGTCACGTCGCGCCTGGGCTCGGGCTGGGTATTCGGGCCGTAGCCCACTCGGCAGAACATCTGCACGGTCTCCTCGCTTGCTGGCTTACCGACCAGCAAGGCGTGCAGGCGGTCGTGGTGGGGCTTCATCTCCGCAAATTCCTGAGGCGCCTGGCTCATGGGGTGCATCTGCAGTCCCAATTCGGCGGCCTTCAATTGAAGCCTCAGGTAGGCCCTGCCCGCCGCGACCTCGGCTGCACGCAGTGTGCCGGCGGCAGCGTGCGCGGCCGTTGGCGTGGACAGCCAGACGAACCCCATTGCGCTGCGGCTGTGGCCCTCGAAACGTTCGGCCATCTGCTTGAAAGCAGCACTGCTTTCGGCGGGAGCCTGAGTTCGGTCGAAGGCACCAAGCGCGTTGAGCGCACGCGGTGCCAGCGCATTGATGCTGATGCCGTCCCGGTGGGAAGCGATCTCTTGAGGCCCGATGCGGGTGAGCCGAATGCTCTCCATCACGGTACGTGGCGTCAGCAACTCGACACGAGCCGACTCCCAGCAGAGGGTGCGCAAGGCGCCGAGCAGGTTCGGCTCGTTGGTGCTGCCAAATTGCACGGCTGGATCTGTCAGGCTTTCCCTCAGTGACTGGAACACGGAGCCGGGGACAGGCCGTGAAGTGTCGTAGTCGACCTTGGACGTGTGCCGGCGCACAAGCTGGGCAAACAAAGCGTCCTTGGCCGGGACGCTCGTGGACGGCAACCAATGGATCCGGGCGACGGCCCGTTCGTCAACCTGACGCGCTGGGAATTCACCACTGGGAAACAGTTCAATCGTCGGCTGGACGCCGCGTTCTTGCAGAGCCAGCACCAGCGCCTCGATGAAGGTGCCCTGGCCAATCATGATCTGGCGAAACCAGGGGTCGGTCATCGGCAACAAGCGCGTGCGATCGACGTACAAGGTGATGGCATCGGCTTCGCGCAGGTCAACGAGCCAAGGCTGCAGGTTGTGGGGGCTGGGCGCGAGGATCGCATAGCTCAACGCCCAGTGGCGCAAGTCCATTTGGGCGCTCGGCCCGGTCCACGCTGCCACGGCTTCGTCAGGGTAGCTGGAAGAGCAGCCCCCCAACAAGGGCGCTGTGGCTGCAGCCATGGCGCCGCCGCCGATCAAACGAATGCAATTTCTCCGGTTCATGTTCACTCCCAAATGTCACTGTGTGGTGACAAATAGTATGTCACCTATTGGTGACATGTCAAGCATGAGCCATTGCGCGATGCAGTCCGAGGACTGCGCATGGGTGTTGCGATGTGCGTTTCTTTCAGCGATATTGCGGCTCGAGGTGAACCTCATGGACCTGATCGTCAATCTCCGAAGCAGCATCGGCTTGGCCGCTGCCGCGCTTGCGCTGGCAGGCTGTGCGGCGATGTCCCCCGACGCCGCGCCAGTCGGCGACCCGGGCTTCGGCTTCGCACTGTGGTCGCCAGGCCGCGCCGACAACGCGCCGCTCGACACCCGCTACGCCGGCAAGAACCCGAACAACGCCAACTGCGTCGGCGAGAACCTGTCGCCGGCGCTGGCCTGGGCCCGCGCACCGGCGGCCACACGCAGCTTCGTGATCCTGATGGACGACCAGGCGGGCCGTGCCGGCCTTGGCGTGAACCACTGGGTCGCCTATGGCATTGCGCCCGGCACGAACGGGCTGCCCGAGGCTGCAGCCGTCGCCGCACCGGCCGGCTTCAGCAGTGGCAAGAACGCCCTGGGCATGCCTTGCCTCGGCCCCTGCCCGCCTCGCGGCAATGCGCCGCAGCACTACGTCTTCACGCTGATCGCCACGTCGCTCGAAGCAGGCGCGCTGCCGCCGGGGCTGGACAAGACGGCGGTGCTGGACGCACTCAAGGGCGGCAAGGCGCTCGGCGCCGCGAGCCTCGTGCTGCGCTTCAACCACTGACGACCAGCTGGCGCGCGACGGAACCACGCACCAGGTGATGTCGCCGAAAGGTCGGGTGCGTGAATTCGGCGCCTTGAGGGGCAGTCAGTGGACCGGCCGAAGCGGCGCTGACTGAGCGTCCACCGCGACGATGTCAGCAATGCCGTCGAAACCGGTCATTCCTGTGGCTTCGGGCGCGTTGGCCCATTGACCGCGTTGTGGCCAAGACCATGGGTGCATTGCGTGACCGCCAACAGCAGCGACTGCTGCAGAGCTGCCATTCAACGGGTACGGGGCACGAGGGGGCAGATCACTTGACGTCGAATCGGTCCAGCATCATCACCTTGTCCCACACCTGGATGAAGTCATTCACGAAACGCGGGTGTCCGTCGCTGGCGGCATAGACATCGCAGATTGAACGCAACTGCGCGTTGGACCCGAAGACCAAGTCGTTGCGCGATGCCCTGAATTTCGGGGCGCCCGATGCGCGATCCTTGAGCACGAAGCTCAAGCCATCCGCCGCGGCCTTCTCCCAGACCAAATCGGTGTCGGTGAGGTGGACGAAGAAGTCGTTGGTCAACACGCCGACCTGCTTCGTGAAGATGCCAAGGTCTGATGCATCGTGGTTCGCATTGAGCACCCGCAGCCCTCCCGTGAGCACCGTCCATTGCGGAGCGGACAGCCTCATCAGGTGGGCCTTGTCGAGGAAAAACTCTTCCGGAGAGACGCCCTGCGAGACCTGCCCGAAGTGCTCGTCGGTGTAATTGCGAAAGCCGTCCACGACCGGCTTCAACCACTCGAACATCTCCACATCGGTCAGCTGCTGGGTGGTGTCGACACGCCCCGGCGTGAACGGCACCGTGGCCTCGATGCCCGACTCACGGGCTGCGCGTTCGACGGCCGCGCAGCCGCCCAGAACGATCATGTCTGCCAGCGAGATCTGCTTGCCAGCGCCCTGCCTGCCGTTGAAGTCGGCCATGGTGCCGCGCAGCTTCTCGACGACCGGGCCCGCGCGGCGGTTGACCACCCAGTCCTTCTGAGGCGCCAGCGCCAGTCGTCCACCGTTTGCACCGCCACGCTTGTCGCTGTCGCGGTAGGTGGCGGCCGCAGAGAAAGCGGTGAACACGAGATCGGACACCGACAGGCCTGTGGCGAGGATGGCCTGCTTCAACCCAGCGATGTCCGCCTCGCCGACCAGCGCATGGTTGCGCTCTGGCAGGGGGTCCTGCCACATCAAACCGTCCTCGATCCTCACCTCAGGGCCGAGGTAGCGATACCGAGGCCCCATGTCCCGGTGGGTCAGCTTGTACCAGGCCTTCGAGAACGCCTGAGTGAAGGCGTCGAAGTCCGCCAGGAACTTCTCGCAGACCTTGCGGAACTCCGGGTCGACCTTGAGCGCGATGTCGCTGGTCATCATCATCAGATCGTTCATCTGACCTTGGACGTGCGCATCGGGTGTCTTGGGTGCATGCGGGTCCGTCGGTGTCCACTGCAGTGCACCGGCCGGGCTCTTGATCTGCTGCCATTCGAACTTGAACAGGTTCTCGAGGTAGCTGTTGTCCCACTGCGTGGGGTTGGGCGTCCAGCTGCCTTCGATCCCGTTCGTCATCGTGTATTGCGCATAGCCCGGGCCCTCCGGATTGGCCCATCCCAGACCCATGGCCTCCATGGGCGCAATTTCGGGAGGCGGACCGACGTCCTTCGGCGACACCATGCCGTGGCTCTTGCCGAACGCGTGGCCGCCCGCGATCAGCGCCACCGTCTCTTCGTCGTTCATCGCCATCCGGGTGAACGAGATGCGGATGTCGCGAGCCGACCCCATGGGGTCACCATTGGCGTATGGCCCCTCTGGATTCACGTAGATCAGCGCCTGGTGCGTTGCCGCCAGCGGATTTTCGAGGTCGTAATCGGGGTCGCCGTTCTGGCCGCGCCATCGCTTGTCACGCCTGACCATGCTGTTGAAGCCATCGACATGCTTCGGGTCCCAGATTTCGGGGCCCCAATACGTCGCGTTGTCGGCCTCCCAGGCGTCGCGTCGCCCGCCACCGAAGCCGTAGGTGGGCACCCCCATGATCTCCAACGCGCAGTTGCCGGTCAGGATCATGAGGTCGCCCCAGGACAAGCCGTTGCCGTACTTGTGCTTGATCGGCTGGAGGAGACGGCGGGACTTGTCGGTGTTCCCGTTGTCCCACCAGCTGCTGATGGGGGCGAAGCGCTGCATGGCCGTGCCTGCGCCGCCTCGGCCGTCGGCGATGCGGTAGGTGCCGGACGCGTGCCATGCCATGCGAACCATCTGCGGGCCGTAGTGGTGATAGTCGGACGGCCACCAGTCGACCGAGGTGATCAGGAACTGCTTGATGTCGTTCTTCAGCGCCTCGAAGTCGAGCTTCGCGAACTCGGCGGCGTGGTCGAAATCCGGGCCGAGCGGGTCCGCCGCGACACCGTTCTGATGCAGGAGCTCAACCCGCAGGCGGTCCGGATACCAGTCCTCCAGGGTTGGAGGCGTTCCGAATGCGCCGCCCACCCGATCGCCGCCGAACGGGCACCGGCCCTCCATCTGGTGGGTGGCCGTGTTGGTCTTGTCAGGGGTGGTGGAGTCCATGGCGCCATGGTCGCTGAAGGCGCCGCAACGTTCTGTGCGCCAAGGCACCTTGGGTTGTGCCCGCGACGTGGGTCAACGCACAGACCATCGGCGCGCGGGGTTTCAGAGTTCAGGCGTCTCGCTCACTTGCACATCACCCGGCGCGCCAGTTGCATGCTCAATTCACCGAATGAAGAGGTTCACCCATGAAGATCGCAACCCAGACCAGTGCCGAACTCACCCACGTCGCCAAGCTGATCGAGAACATCCCGATCGCCATGCTGACAACCCTGGACGCCGATGGTGCCTTGGCCAGCCGCCCGATGACCGCGCTGGAAATGGATGCCCAAGGCGCAATCTGGTTTTTCATTGACGTGCAGTCAGCGAAAGTTGATCAACTGCGCGCGGTCAATCTCGGTTTCACGGACCGGGATGAAGGCGCCTATGTGTCGCTGTCGGGCCATGGCGAAATCGACATCGACCGCGCGCGCATCCAGAGCTTGTGGACCGTGTTCGCCAAGCCCTGGTTTCCGAGTGGCCCCGACTCGGGCAACCTGGCACTGCTGAAATTCGTTCCCGATAGGGCCGACTACTGGGATGGGCCCAGCAGCAAGATGGTGCGTGTGTTCGGGATGATCGCCTCCGTTGTTTCAGGCAAGCCCGTGGCGATGGGCGAGCATGGATCGCACACCGCCTTGTCGGCGTCCACACAGGCCGCAACGCCAGCGCCGCAAACATGAAGAGACAACTTGCAGCCTACATCGGCACACTGGTCGTGATGGTGGGGCTGGACTTGCTGTGGCTGGGCCTGGTCGCCAAGCCGATGTACCAGCAAGGCATCGGTCACCTGATGGCCGACAGGCCCAATGTGCCGGTGGCGATGCTGTTTTACGCGCTGTTCGGGCTGGGGCTGGTGGTGTTTGCGGTGTTGCCTGCCGGGCCCGCGCCGGGATGGGGCAAGACCGTTGGCATGGCGGCACTGTTCGGCTTTTTTGCCTATGCCACCTATGACCTCACCAACCTGGCCACGCTCCAACAATGGCCCCTTGGCTTGTCGCTGGTGGACATGGCCTGGGGCACTTGCGTCAGCGCGGCGGCCGCTGCCGGTGGCAAGGTGCTGGCGGATTGGTGGGCGCCGTTGTAGTGGCCTGCCAACCGCCATGAGCGGCGCCTGAGAGCAAGATCAGACCGAGCTGTCCTCCTTGGTCCACAGCGCCGCACCTGACCCCGCGCTGTCTCTGTTTGCGAGCCACACCAGCGTGTGAAGGCTCACACGCCGCCGACCGCTTCACGGTCCAGACGGATACGCTGTTTGCATGACTTTGAACCACATTGCAATCGTCACGGGCGCCCGTGGTGGCATCGGCCGCGCGCTGGTGGCACGGCTGCGCGCCCGCGGCCTGTTGGTGGCGGCGGTGGGCCGTGACCTGGCCACCTTGGCCGAGGTGCCGGCTGACGCCCACATCCAGGCCGATGTCACCACCCCCGAGGGCGCCACCTTGATCGCGCCCTTGCACCGCACCCGTGCCGATCAGGCGCGCGAGGTGCTGCGCGTGAACCTGGAGAGCAGCTTGTGGATGCTGCAGGCCTGGGTCACGTCGCTGGAAGGTGGGCCCGGTGCGGCGGTGCTGTGCAGCTCGGTGGTGGCGCGCATTGGCGTGGCCAACCACGAGGCCATTGCCGCAGCCAAGGGGGGCGTGGAGGCGCTGGCGCGCGGCGCGGCCGCGACCTACGCGGCCCAGGGGCTGCGCATCAACGTGGTGGCGCCGGGCATGACGGAGACGCCCCTGACCCAGGGCATGCTCAAGCTGCCCGCCATGCGCGAAGGCGCGGGCAAGCAGTACCCCTTGGGTGGCGTGCAGACCGCCGAGGAGGTGGCGGCGGTGATCGACTGGTTGCTCTCGCCAGAATCGTCGCGGCTCACGGGCCAGGTGCTGGCGGTGGATGGCGGCTTCACCACGGTGCGCCCGCTGGTCAAGTGAGGGTTCAGGCGGTGAGGTTGGTGGGGGCGCTGGCGATGGTCACAGCGCGTCGCCGAACACCGCTTGCATGTCCAGCCGGGCGCCCAGGCGCGCGCACAACATGAAGGTGCCGGCGAACTTGCGTTGAAGGAACAAGAGGTCGGCGGGCGGCGCACTGCCGAAGCCTGCGCCCATGGCCTGCGCCTGGCCTCGCACGAAGGCCTGGTTCACCAGCGTGGACGCGCCGAAGTCGTACAGGCCTTGCGCTTGCAGGGGCAGGCCCATCAACATCAGCAGGTCCGTGACGCCCTGGGCTTGAGCGGCTGAATCCTGCGCGCCGATGAGGCCGGCAGCGCTGGCCGCGGCAGTGGCCCGCACACGGTCGGCTTGGCGCAGGGCGCGGCCCAGTTCTCGCAGCTGCTCAACCCGCTCCACGCTGACGGCTTCGCTCGCGCCGAAGTCCAGCAAGGCCACGCGGCCTGTGTCGGCGTCAAACAGGTAGTTGCCGAAGTTGGGGTCGGTCTGCACCAGCCGCATGTGGAAGAACTCGTTCACGGCCAGGCGGCACAGGGCCAGCGCCACCCGGTCTCTTTGCGCCTGGGGGACGCCGGGACGCATCAATTCATCCAAGGGGGTGCCGGGCACGAAATCCATGGCCAGGATGTGGGCGGTGCTGTGCGCACCGTGCACGCGGGGCACGGTGAAGTCGGGCTGCTCGCCTAACAGCTCACGGTAGGTGCTCAGGTGCCGGGCTTCGGCGGTGTAGTCGGCCTCGGCATGCAGCTGCTCGCGCACGCGGTGGAGGATGTCCTGCAGGTCGACGCCGGCGGGCACCAGGCCAGGCGTCTTGAGCAGCAGCGAGAGGTTGGCGACGTCGCTGTCGATGCTGGCCCGCACACCGGGGTACTGGATCTTGAGTGCCAGCACCTCGCCGTCATGGGTCTCGGCGCGGTGCACCTGGCCGATGGAGGCCGCGGCCACCGGCTCAAAGCTGAAGCGCCGAAAGCGGCGGTGCCAGTGGGGGCCATAGGCTTGCGCCAGCACGTCGGCCAGCTGCGTGGCGGGCATCGTGTGCGCCTGGTTGCGCAGGCTGGCCAGCAACCGGCTGAAGTGGCTGGGCAGCACACCGTCGCCGTCCATGGACAGCAGCTGGCCCAGTTTCATCACCGCGCCCCGCATCTGCAACAGGCGGGCCAGGTGCAGGCTGCGCGTCCAGCGGCCCACGGGCACGGGGGCGTGTCGCGTCGGGTCGGTCATGGCGGCATCCTGCAGGGTGGAACCCGGTCCGGTGCCGGGGTGCCAGCGCACTGTACGGGGTTCGGAGTCGCCCCGGGGCATCGCGGAGGTGCCTGGCCTCGTGAAGGCGGGGTCAAGCCGACGTCAAAGACGCCGCGCCCACCGAATCACGCCGTCACTGCTGCCGTCGCATCCGAATT
>CANBUA010000136.1 GCA_947372535.1 Burkholderiales bacterium | reverse complement strand
ACATCACCTGGTCGAAGGACATGGAGGCGATTTGCGTGGTGGACAGCGCGTGGATCTGGTCCGTGGTGAGGATGTGGATGGCCTGGTCGCTCAGCGAGGCAATCTGCAAGGGCGTCAGCGCGGCCATTTGCGAGGTGGTCAGGGCGCCGACTTGTTTGTAGGTGAGCTCTGCCACGGCGGCACCGCTCAGCCCGCTGAGGGCGTCGGCGTGGATGACGGCGATGTTGGCCGGCGTCAGGTCGGCGATCTGGCTGGTGGTCATCGCGGCCACCTGGAAGAGGTTGAGCGCTTCGGCCTGCGAGGCGTTCAGCGCGTGGATGGCGTCAGGGCTCAGGGCACGGATCTGGCTGGGGGTCAGCTCGGCAATCTGGTCGCTGGACAAGGCCATGACCTGGCTGTAGCTCAGTGACTGGATGGCGCGCTCGCTCAGGCCGCTGATGACGTTGGAGCCGAGCACGGCCAGGTCGGCGGTGTTGAGCGCGGCGACCTGGGCGGGCGTCAGGGCGCTGACTTGGTAGTAGGTGAGGGCGGCGGCGCTGGCCGTCGAGAGCATGCTGATGCCATCAACGCTCAAGGCCGCGATTTGCGCCTGGGACAGGTTGGCCAGTTGCGCGGTGGACAGACCGGCCACTTCGTTGAAGCTCAAGGCGGCGATGGCCGAGACCGACAGGCCGCTCATGCCATCCTTGCTCAAGGCGGCGATCTGGCTGGACTGCATGGCCATGATCTGCGGCGTGGTCAGGGCGCCGGTTTGCAGGCGGGTGAGCGCGCTGACGGAATCGAGCGCCATGCCGTGCACGGTGCTGGGCGTCAGGGCGCCGACGTCGGTGGGCGTCAAGGCGGCAATCTGGGTGCTGCTCATGGCGCCCAGTTGCGCGGCGGTGAGCATGGCCATTTGCGCCGGGGTCAGGGCGGCGATTTCGCTCAAGGTGAGCGCCGCGATGCTGGCGGTGGGCAGGCTGTGCAGGGCGCTGGGGTTGAGGGCGGCCATGTCGTCAGCCGTCATGCTGGCGATCTGCGCTGGCGTCAGCGAGACGATCTGCGCCACGGTCAGGGCGGCGATCTGGCTGGTGCTCATCGCGCCGATGGTGTCCGCGCTCATGGCGGCGATCTGCTCCGTGCTCAGCGAGGCGATCTGGTTGACCGTGAGGCCGCCGATCTGGCTGGTGGTCAGGGCGCCCAGTTGCGTGGTCGAGAGGCTGTGCAGCAAGGGCGCACTGAGGGCGGCGACTTCCCCGGTGTTGAGGGCGGCGATCTGGCTGGTGCTCAGCATGACGCCCTGGGCGGTGGTCAGGACTGAGGCCTGGGCGGCCGTCAGGGCGGCGATGTCGCTGGTGCTCAGCTGGGTGATCTGGGTGGTGCTGAGCGAGACGACTTGCGTTTGCGAGAGGGCGCTGATCTGGGCGGTGGTCAAGGCGTTGAACTGATCGACCGAGAGGTTGGCCAGCGCGGCCGTGCTCAGCGCGCTCATGTCGTTCGACGAGAGAGCGGCCCACTGGGCAGTGCTCATGGCGGCGAGCTGGTCGGTGGTCATGGACCACACCTGGTTGTAGGTCAGGGCGCTGGTCTCGGCGGTGGTCAAGGCGGCGATGGCCGTGGTGCTCAAGCCGTGGATGGCGGCGCCGCTGAGGGCGGCCACTTCATCGGTGCGCATGGCCGCGATCTGCTGGGTGCTCAGGGCGTAGAGCTGGGCCGAGCTCAAGGCGGCGGCCTGGGTGCTGGTGAACGCGGCGATCTCGACCGTGTTCATGGAGGCGATCTGGTCGGTGCTCAGGGCGGCCAAGGTGTTGGGGTTGATGGCGGCGATGGCGGCCGTGCCCAAGGCGGCCAGTTGCGAGGTGCTCAAGGCGGTGATCTGGCTGGGGATCAAGCCGGCGATCTGGCTGGTGGTCAGCGTGTTCAGGGTGTCGTTGCTCATGCCGGCCACTTGAGCGGTGCTGAGGCTGGCCAACTGGGCGCCGCTCAAGGCGGTCAGCTGATCCGTCGTCATCTCGTTGATCTGCAGATTGGACAGGCCGCGCAAGGTGGTGGCACGCAAGGCGGCGATGTCGGCGGTCGAGATGGCCTCCAAGGCATGGATGCTCAAGGCGGCGATCTGGACCGACGTCAAGGCCGCGGCCTGGGCGGTGGTCAGCGCATGGATGTCGGCATCGGTGAAGGCGGTGATCTGGCGGGTGCTGAAAGCCGCCAGCGCGGTCGGGCTCAAGGCAGCGATGTCATCGGTGCTCAAGGCCGCCAGTTGGGCGGTGGTCAGGGACAAGGCCTGAGCTGATGACAGGCCGGCGATCTGGGCCGTGTTCAAGGCGGTGATGGTGTTGGCGGCCAGGTTGGCGATCTGGGCGGTGCTGAAGCTGGCAATCTGCGCGCTGGTGAGCGAGCCGATCTCATCGCTCGTCAAGGCATTGAGCTGGGCGATGGACAGGCCGCGCAAGGCGGCGCTGCCGAGGGCGGCAAAGTTGGCCGTGCCCAATGCGGCCAGGGCTTCGCCCGTGAGGGCGGCGGTCTGCACCGAGGTCAGCGCCATGGCCTGGGCGGTGGTGAACGCGGCCAGTTCCTGAGCGCTCAGGTGGCTGATCTGGGTGGTGCTCAAACCCTTGATGGCCGATGAGCTCAGGGCCGCGATCTCGGTGGCGTTGAGCTGCTCGATCTGCGCATTGGTCAGGGCGCGGACCTGGGTGGAACTCAAGGCGGCGATCTGGTCGGTGGTCAGCGTGTCCAGCGTGACTTTGGACAGACCGGCGACCTGGGTGGTGCTCAGCGCCGCGATCTGGCGGGTCGTCAAGGCATCGAGCTGGTCCGGCGTGAAAGCCGCCAGCTTGGCCGCGGTCAGCGAGCGCACGGCGTTGGTGCTCAAGGCGGCGACTTCATCAAGGCTCAGGGCCGTGAGTTGCGCGGTGCCCAGGGCGGCGACCTGCGCGGTGCTGAGCAAGGCGATCTGCGCGGTGCTGAAGGACTGAAGGCCCTCGACGCCCAGGCCAGCCATCTGGCTGGTGCCCAGGGCGGCCAACTGTTTGGCCGTCAAGGCATTGATCTCGTCGCCATTGAGGGCGTTGAGCTGGCTGGCGGACAGGGCGCGGATGGCGGACGTGCTCAAGGCGGCGATCTGCTCGGATGCGAACGAGCCGATTTGCGCGCCGGTCAAGGCCAGGGCTTGCGTGGAGCTCAGGGCAGCGATCTGCGCCGGTGTCAGCGTGACGGTCGCATCGATCGACAGCCCGGCGATCTGCGCGGTGCTCAGGCCGGCCATCTGCTTGCTGGTCAGCAGGTCAACCTCCAGCACATTGAGTTGCTCAATGCTCAAGGCCCGCAAGACGCTCGTGCTCAAGACCTTGACGTCTTGCGTGGGCAGGGCGGCCAACTGCTCCAGCGACAGGGACACGACCTGCGTGCTGGTCAGGGCGGCGGTCTGGCCCACGGTCAAGGCGTTGATCTCATCGAGCGTCATCGCATCGATCTGCGCCTTGGACATGAAGTGAATGGCGTTGGTGCTCAGGGCGGCCAGGTTGTCCAGACCCAAGGAGACGATCTGATCCGTGGTCAAGGCATAGGCTTGTGCGGTGGTGAGCGCGGCCATCTGGGCCGGCGTCAAGGCGGCGATCTGGTCCAGGCTCAGGCCAGCGATTTGCGCGGTGCTCAACGCGACGATCTGTTTGCTGTTCAAGGCGCCAAGCTCGTCGGCCGTCAAGGCATGGAGCTGGGCGGAGGTCAAGGCGCGGACGGCGGCGGAGCTCAGGCCGGTGACCTGCGAGGCCGTCAGCGAGCCGATCTGATCGACGGTGAATGCGCGTGTTTCCACCGTGGTCAGCGCGGCGATTTGTGTGGAGGTCAGCGCATGCACCTGGTCGATCGACAACGAGGCGATTTGCGCGGTGCTCAACACGGCGATCTGCCGGGTGGTCAGGACTTCAATCGGCAGGGCTTCCAGGTCCTGCGTGCTCAGGGCGCGCACGGCGGCGGTGCTCAAGGCTGCCAGATCTTGCGTGGGCAAGGCCGCCAGTTGGCTGGTGGACATGGCCGTGATCTGCGCGATGGTCAGCGCGCCGGCCTGCGACACGGTCAAGGCGGTCAACTGGTCGGCGGTCAAGGCCGTGATTTGGGTGGCTGACAAGGCCTGCAAGGCCGTGCTGCTCATGGCGGCCACATGCTCGTTGGTCATGGCCGCGATCTGGGCGGTGCTCAAGGCGGCGGTCTGCACGGCGCTCAGCGCGGCGATCTGGCCGGTGCTCATGGCATCGAACTGGTCGGCGTGCAGGGTGGCGATCTGGGCCGTGCCCAAGGCCTGGATCTGCCGGCTGCTGAAAGCGGCGATGGCATCGGGACTCATCGCATCGAGCTGGGTCAAGGTCAAGCTGTGGATGGCCGCGGTGCTCAGGGCGCGCACATCGCTGGAGCTCAAGGCGGCCAGTTGATCGGTCGAGAATGCCGCCAGTTGTGGCGCGGTCAAGGCCATGGCCTGCGTGGTACTGATGGCGCCGATGTCCTCGCTCGAGAGGGCGGCGATCTGGGCCGTCGTCAAGGCGGCGATCTGTTTGCTGGTCAATGAGGCCACCTGATCGGTGGTCATGGCGCTGATGTGGTCGGTCGACAGCGTGCGGACTGTGCTCGTGCTCAGCCCTGACAGGGCCGAGGTCTGCAAGGTGGCGAACTGGTCGGTGCTCAAAGCCGTCAATTGGGCCGAGCTCAAGCTGGCGACCTGCTTGCTGGTCAACGCGCCGATGTCGTCGGTTGACAGGGTGCTGATCATGGCCGAGGTCATGGCCCGCACGGTGGCGGTGCTCAAGGCGGCGAAGGCCTCGGTGCGCAGGCTGCTGATCTGGCCCGTGCTCAGCGCAGCGGCCTGGTTGACGGTCAGCGCCGCGGCTTGCGCGCTGCTCAGGGCTGCCACGCTGTCGGCGTTGAGCACGGCCACCTGGCTGGTGCTCAACACGGCCACTTGCTGGCTCGTGAGGGCGGCGATGTCGTCGGTCGACAAGGCATTGAGCTGCGTGGCCGACAAGCTGCGCAAGGCGCTGGTATTGAGCGAGGCCACCTGGGCTGTCAGCAGGGCGTTCAACTGGTCGGCACCCAGGGCCGAGGCCTGCGTGGCCGTGAGCGCGGCAGTCTGCTTGAGCGTGAGCGTGCTGACCTGCTCGCCGCTCAGTGTGGACAGCGCGGTCGCGGTGATGCCGGTGACGGCGGTGGTGGTCAGGGCCGTGAGGTGATCCGGGCTCAGGGCGTTCAATTGATCGGCGCTCAGGGCCGCGACGTGAACCGAGGTCAGCGCACCCATCTGCTTGGTGCCCAGGGCATTGAGGCTCTCGGTGGGCAGGGCGCTCACCTGCGTGGTGGTCAAGGACCCGACTTGCACGTTGGTGAGCGAGCCCACCTGGTCGCCCGTCAAGGCATTGACCTGCTCCGTGGCCAGGCTGGCGACCTGGCGAGTGGTCAGCCCCGCCACAGCCGCCACGTTCAGCGCGGCGATGTTGGCCGGCGAGATGGCGAACAATTGCTGCACGGAAAACACGCCGATCTGGCTGGCGGTGAAGGCGGCGAATTGATCGCCGCTCATGGCCGCGATGTCCTCGCGTGTCAGTGCCGCGATCTGTGCAGGCGTCAGGGCGGCGATGCCACTGGCCGTCAAGGCCAGGATTTCGTCATGCGTCATGGCGAGGCCCCACCGAGTGGCGCGTATCAACAAATCGCTGGTTCATGGCATGACCTCACCAAGTGACCGGGACGACTTGCAGGAGGCACGTCTCATCCGGGAAAAGCCAGTCTAGAAGGCCTTATCCCAAAACATGAGCGAGAACAACTGGGTGTAAAACCCCCTTCTTACGACTGATTCACCCACGGACGCATGCTCGGTACAAGCCAGCAACATGGCCTTGCCAACTACGTCACGGAGATTGGATGCGAATCCGTATTGCGGTAACCTTGAGCCCCTGCTCAGTCAGGACTTGCAACATCAGCGGCTGAAGTTGCCGCAATTTGGCGGAAATGGCGTTGTTGGCCACCAGCAGCGTCCAGCCTTCATCATCGAGCGGCCCGGCCTGCACGTAGGCGGCCAAGGCCAAGGGCAGCAAGGGCTGGATGGCCTGCAGGCATTGCTGGGACGCACGCAGCCTTTGCATCAGGCTGGCCAGCGGTGCTGACTTGGCCAAGGCCGTTTTCACGGTGGGAACGTCGGGCACCAGGGGTTTTCGGATGCTGGTGTGGACGCGGGGCTTCATCAGTCAAGGCTACAAGGAATAGGTTAACGGCATGCAGATTTTGATCACGACCAGCATTACCAGGGCGCCGCGCATCATCCAGTTCACGCCGTGGACATTGGGCCTGGCCGCTTTGGCCATGGTGCTGCCCTTGATGATGCTGTCGCTGATGTTGTACCACGCGATCCTGCTCAAGGCGGCGCACGAGCATTGGCCCATCATCTCGGACGCGGTGCGTTTCGTGGAGCGACAGGAGTTCGCCCAGCGTGACCGTTACATGCGCGAGAACCTCGATGCCATGGCCACCAAGGTGGGCGAGTTGCAGGCCAAGCTGGTGCGCATGGAGGCCGTGAGCGAGCGGTTGGCCGGCATGGCGGGCATCAAGCCGGAGGAGCTCAAACACATCGAAGCGGCGCCCACGGGCGCAGCGGGCGGGCCTTTGCCGGCCTTGCGTGAGGTGCCGGTCATCTCCTCCTTCGAGGAGCTCAACAAGGTCACCGAGCACATGGAGGGCCTGAGTGACCGCAATGCCGACGTGCTGACCCTGATCGAATCCCACTTGTTTGAAAAGCGCCTGGAAGCCTTGATGATTCCCAGCAGCCAGCCGGTCGATGTGGCGGTGGGCTCGGGCTTCGGGTTCCGCACCGATCCCTTCACGGGGCGCGCGGCCTTGCACACCGGGCTGGACTTCCCGTCGGACACCGGCACGCCCATCCAGGCGGCGGCTGGCGGGGTGGTGCTGAGTGCCGGGCCTCATCCGCAATATGGTCAATTGGTCGAACTGGACCATGGCAATGGCCTGGTGACCCGCTACGCGCACACCTCCAAGATGCTGGTCAAGCAGGGAGACCTGGTCAAGCGTGGCCAGACCATCGCCGAAGTGGGCACCACAGGGCGCTCCACCGGGCCGCACCTGCATTTCGAGGTGCTGGTCGAAGGCGTTCAGCAGGATCCGGCCAAGTTCCTGGCGGGTCATGCATCGGCGCCCAAGCTGGCGCAGGGGCCGGTACACTGAGTAGGTCATGCGCCTGAATTCGTCACCACGATCTTCGTCACAAGCCGGCCGGCGCCTTTGGGTGCTGGGGCTGCTGGCCTTGCTCATGCTGCTGGCGCAGCAGGGGGCGTGGCGACACGGCTTGGTGCACGTTGGATCCGGGATGGGTCATGGCGTGGCGCGCCAGGCTTTGGCCGACGAAGGCAATGCCTTCAGTCGCGCCAAGAAAGTCACTGACCAGAGCACCGAGTTGTGTCTGGAGTGCCTGGCCTATGCGGCCACGGCCGATGCCATGTCCAGCTCGCATCAGCCGCTGGCGCTGGTCGAAGTGTTGCAGGCAGCCTTGCCTGTGGGTGGCTGCGCGCAATGCGTGGCCCAGGTCGAAGCGGGCTACCGCTCGCGTGCGCCGCCGAGCGCCTGAACGCTTCAATCCGTCTCCCTTTTCTTTGACTTAGGTGGTCAGCACCCCGGCGTGAGCGCGGGCAAGCCATGGCGCTTGCCGGCTTGCTGCCGTGGCTTGGACTGGCCACGCAGCCAGCATTGAGTTCAACATGACTGTTTTTTTGTCCAAACGCGTGCCTTCGCATGCGCTGGTGGCGCTGGCCTGCGCCATCGTCACGGGTGGCTTGAGTGCGCCCACGTCCGCCCAGGCGGCAGACGATCCGGCCGTGGCGCAACTGCGCCAGCAGATCCAGGAGATGCGCGAGCAATACGAGGCGCGTTTGCGTGCCTTGGAGGCGCGCCTTCAACAGGTGGCCACGGCCCAGGCGCCTGCCGATTTGCCCCCGGCCGTGGCGACGGCAGACCCCTTGCCCAAATCGACCGTGGCCAGCAATGGCTTCAACCCCTCGGCCGCGGTGATCCTGTCGGGCACCTATGCGCATTTGCAGCGTGACCCATCGACCTGGCAGATGAGCGGTTTCCATACGGGCGATGGCGAGCTGGGCCCGGGGGACAAGGGCTTTGGCCTGGGAGAGTCGGAGCTGACCTTGTCGGCCAACATCGACCCCTGGTGGTATGGCGCCTTGACCGTGGCCTTCACACCGGAGAACGAGGCCGAGGTCGAAGAGGCCTTCGTGCAGACCACGGCCTTGTCCGATGGCCTCAAGCTCAAGGCCGGGCGCTTCCTCTCGGGCATCGGCTACCTCAACGAGCAGCATGCCCACACCTGGGATTTTGTGGATGCGCCGCTGGCCTACCAGGCCTTCCTGGGCGGGCAACTCAAGCAAGAGGGCACACAAGCCCGCTGGCTGTTGCCGACCGAGCAGTTCGTGGAACTCGGCGCGGAGTTGGGCAAGGGCGCTGGCGGGCACAACGGCGCTGGCTCTGCCGCACTCACGGCGCATGTGGGTGGCGACATCGGCATCAGCCAAAGCTGGCGCGTGGGCGTGTCGCAACTGTGGACCCACCCCGATGCCAAAACCTGGCAAGAATCGGACACGGTGGCCCACGAGTTCACCGGGCGCAGCCGCACCTCGATCCTCGATGGCGTGTGGAAATGGTCGCCCAATGGCAATGCCACCCGCACCAACCTCAAGCTGCAAGGCGAATACTTCCATCGGCATGAAGACGGCACCGTGGTGGCGGGGCTGGACCCCACGGATTCGACCGTGGCGGGCACGGCGGATCAGTATTCGTCAGCGCAATCGGGCTGGTACTTGCAAGCCATCTACCAGTTCATGCCGCGCTGGCGTGTCGGGCTGCGGCAGGACGAACTCAACCCGGGCCGCGTGGACTACGCCAGCAACAACGCTGTCATCGATCGCCCCAGCGAACATCCTCGGCGCACAAGCTTGATGCTGGACTGGTCCATGAGCGAGTTCAGCCGTTGGCGCGTGCAACTCAACCAGGACCAATCCCGCCTGGGTGAAAACGACACCCAGTTCTACCTGCAATACCAGATGAGCCTGGGCGCCCACGGCGCACACGGTTTCTGAGCCCGGCCACCTAAAGGATGATCATGAACACTGTCAATGAACAACGTTGGACCGCCGTCAAGGCGGCTTCCTGGGCGGCCCTGGCGTGGTTGGGCCTGTCGATGGCCGCACCCGCGCAGGCCGCTTTGAAGGTCCTGGCCTGCGAGCCCGAATGGGCCGCGTTGACCAAGGAGCTGGCAGGCGAGCAAGTGGGCATCTACACGGCCACCAATGCCTTGCAGGACCCGCACCAGGTGCAGGCACGGCCCAGCCTGATCTCCGCTGTGCGCAACGCCGACCTGCTGGTCTGCACCGGCGCCGAGCTGGAGGTGGGCTGGCTGCCAGTGCTGCTGCGTCAATCGGGCAATGCCAAGGTGCAAGAGGGTCAGAAGGGCTACTTCGAGGCCTCGGCCTTCGTGAAGATGCTGGAGGTGCCGACCCGCCTGGACCGCGCCGATGGCGATGTGCACGCGCAGGGCAACCCGCACATCAACACCGAGCCGGCCACCTTCGCGGCGGTGGCGCCGGGGCTGAGCAGGCGTCTGGCCGAGCTGGACCCGGCCAATGCAGCGGTCTATCAGCAAAAGCTGGCCGATTTCCAGGCTCGCTGGGCGCAGGCCAGCCAGCGCTGGCAGCGGCAAGCGGCGCCACTCAAGGGCATGCGCGTCGTGGTGCAGCACAAGGGTTTCCCGTACCTGGAGCGCTGGTTAGGGCTGGAAGAAGTCACGGCACTGGAGCCCAAACCGGGCGTGGAACCCAGCAGCGCCTACCTCTCCGGCGTGCTGACCCAATTGCAGCAACGCCCCGCCAAGGTCGTGATCCGCGCGGCCTACAGCGACGGCCGTGGTTCGCAATGGCTGGCTGAGCGGGCTCATTTGCCCGTGGCGGTCTTGCCCTTCACGGTGGGCGGCAGTGACCGGGCCAAGGACTTGTTCGGCCTGTTCGACGACACCATCGAGCAGTTGCTCAAGGCGGCGCCATGATGGGCGGGCTCAACTGGCATGCTGTGGATTGGGGCATCGTGGGCCCAGCCTTGCTGGCCGGCCTGTTGGTGCTGGCCACTCATGTGCCCCTGGGCTTGCAGGTCTTGCGCAAGGGCATCGTCTTCATCGACCTGGCCATTGCGCAGATCGCGGGGCTGGGCGTGATCGCGGCCGATGCCCTGGGCTGGGAGCCTCAGGGCTGGCGGGTGCAGGGTGCGGCCGTGTTGGCGGCCTTGCTCGGCGCGGCCTTGCTGACCTGGACCGAAAAGCGCTGGCCCGAGATCCAGGAGGCCTTGATCGGCGCCCTGTTCGTGGTGGCCTCTTGTGTTGGCATCCTGCTGCTGTCGGGCAACCCGCATGGCGGCGAGCACCTCAAAGACCTCCTGGTCGGGCAGATCCTGTGGGTGAGCACGGCCCAACTCAAGGCCGTGGCGCTGCTGACGGCCGTGGTGCTGGTGCTGTGGTTCGGCTGGCGCGACAAGCTGGGGCGGGCGGGCTTTTACCTGCTGTTTGCGCTGGCCGTGACGGCCTCGGTGCAACTGGTGGGCGTCTACCTGGTGTTCTCCAGCCTGATCATGCCGGCCCTGGCCTGGCGTGAGGCGCCGCCGCGTTGGCAACTCTGGGGCGCCTACCTGGTCGGCGCACTGGCCTATGGCCTGGGGCTGGCCCTGTCGGCGATGCTGGACTGGCCGTCCGGCGCCGTGGTGGTGGTCACCATGGCGGTCTTGTCGATCATCGCCAGCGCCTTGGCGCCCACCCGAACGAGGGCTGGGTAAGCCCTTGTGACCTTGCTGCCCGGGCCGTTATTCGGCATGACATGCCCGGGTGCTACACTTTTCGGCTTTGGTTCACTGGGGTACTTGCCTTCGCAAAACCCCAAGCTGCTGCCGCTTCCGACCGATTGGATTGATTGCTCCATGTTGCCCAAGATTCTGACTTCGATTTTCGGTAGCCGTAACGAACGCCTGCTCAAAGAGTACAGGCGCACGGTCACCAAGATCAACGCCATGGAGCCCACGTACGAGCCCCTGAGCGACGACCAGTTGCGCGCCAAGACGCAGGAGTTCAAGCAGCGTGTCGCTGGCGGCGAATCACTGGACGACTTGCTCCCCGAGGCCTTTGCCGTCGTGCGCGAGGCGTCCAAGCGCGTGTTCAAGATGCGTCACTTCGATGTGCAGATGCTGGGCGGCATGTCCCTGCACAACGGCAAGATCGCCGAAATGCGCACCGGTGAAGGCAAGACCCTGACCGCCACGCTGCCCGTCTACCTCAATGCCTTGACGGGCAAGGGCGTGCACCTGGTCACGGTCAATGACTACCTGGCCCGACGTGATGCCGAGTGGATGGGCAAGCTCTACACCTTCCTGGGCTTGACCGTGGGCATCAACCTGCCCCAGATGGCCCGTGAGCAGAAGCAAGCCGCCTACGCCGCCGACATCACCTACGGCACGAACAATGAATACGGCTTCGACTACCTGCGCGACAACATGGTCTACGAGGTCGAAGACCGCGTGCAGCGCGGCCTGAACTACGCCATCGTCGACGAGGTCGATTCCATCCTGATCGACGAGGCCCGCACGCCTTTGATCATCAGCGGCCAAGCCGAGGACCACACCGAGCTCTACTTGCGCATCAACGCCATCGCCCCGCTGCTCAAGAAGCAGATCGGCGAGGCTGATCCGCGCACCGGCGAAGGCGTCATCGAGCCGGGCGATTTCACCGCTGACGAGAAAACCCGCCAGATCTCCCTGACCGACGACGGCCATGAGAACGCC
>CANBUA010000135.1 GCA_947372535.1 Burkholderiales bacterium | reverse complement strand
TGCACGGCCACGCCCTTGCCACGCGTGACGTAGCCGCCGATGGGGTCACCTGGTGCGGGCTTGCAGCAACGCGCCAGTTGCGTCAGCAGCGAGTCCATGCCCACCACCAGCACGCCTTTGCCATCGGCTGGTGCTTCGACCGGCTCGGTCCGGGTCAGGCGTTGCGCGATGAGCTGATCGGCGTCCAGCACAGGCTCGGCCGGCTTGAGCACGGCCTCAATGTTGCGCAGCGAAAACTCGTCCTTGCCGACCACTTCGAACAGGTCATCAGCGGCGCGGAAGCCCAGCTGCGAGGCCAGGTCATCAAGCTTGAGCGCGGTCTTGCCGGCGCGTTGCAAAAGCCGCTCGACCGCTTCTCGGCCCTTGGCGATCGTGGCCTGCTGCGCCAGGGCGTTGAACCAGGCGCGCACCTTGGCACGGGCGCGTGGGCTGCGCACGTAGCCCAGGTCGGCATTGAGCCAATCGCGTGAAGGGCCGCCCTCCTTCGCGGCGACGATTTCCACCGTCTGACCGCTGCTCAAGGGGGTGTTGAGCGGCACCATGGCGCCATCGACCCGTGCGCCCCGGCAGCGGTGGCCCAGGCTGGTGTGCACGGTGTAGGCGAAATCGACGGGCGTGGCACCCGTGGGCAGGTCAACGATGCTGCCTTCGGGGGTGAAGATGTAGATGCGGTCTTCGAAAAAGCCTTGGGCGCCCTGCTCCGGCCCCTGGGCCTCGCCCGAGGCCAGGTCGCGCTCCCAGGCCAGCAACTGGCGCAGCACCGTCTTGCGGGCCTCGGCCAGGCGCGTTTCGAAATCGCCTGCGGCATGCACGCCCGCGTAGCCTTTGCTACCAGCTTCCTTGTAGGCCCAGTGCGCTGCCACGCCGCTTTCGGCATGGTCGTGCATGACCTGGGTGCGAACCTGGATCTCGATGGGCCGGCCCGCATCGTCCTGCACCACCGTGTGCAAGGACTGGTAGCCATTGGTTTTGGGTCGGGCGATGTAGTCAGAGTACTCGTCGGGCAGGGGCCGCCACAGTTCATGCGCGCGACTGAGGGCTGCGTAGCAGGACGGCACATCCGGGACGATGACGCGCAGCGCCTGCAGGTCGAAGACGCGGTCCAGCGGCAGGTTCTTGCCTTGCATCTTTTTCCAGATGCTATAGAGGTGTTTGGGACGGCCTTGCACCTGGGCATCGATGCCGGCCTCACTCAAGGCGGTGGCCAGGCGCTGGCGGGCCTCTTCGACCAAGCGTTCGCGGTCCAGGCGCTTGTCGCTCAACTGGCGCGCCAGGCCACGGTAGGTATCAGGCTGAAGGAAGCGGAAGGCCAGGTCTTCCAGCTCCCATTTGATCTGCCAGATGCCCAGGCGGTTGGCCAGCGGCGCAAACACCTGCAGCGATTCACGGGCCAGTGCACGCGGGCATTCATGCTTGCTCTCGGCGTAGTAACGCAGGGTTTGCAGGCGCGAGGCCAGCCGCAGCAACACCACGCGCAAATCGCGTGAGAAGGCCAGCAGCATCTTTCGGATGCGCTCGACTTGCTCGGCCGGCAAAGGCCCATCGGCTTGATCGCCCAAGGCATCGCGGGCACTGCGTTGAACCTGCACCAGGCGGCGGGTGGCGCCCACGAGCTGGGCGGCGTCATCACCAAAAGCGCGCGCGATGATCTCGTCGGGCTGGGTCAGGTATTGGCTGGCGTAGACCAGGTATGACGCGGCCTGGAGCGCGGGTGGCGCGCCGATGCCTCGCAGGATCACCACGGCGCCATCGGCATGCGCCAGGCCGGACTCTCCGGTGTCGAAGCGTTGGCCCGACAGCAAGGGTTCAGCAAAGGCTCGGGCCTTGGCGAGCATGTCCTGGGCGCCGGCCTGCTCCGAAGGGCTGATGTCTTCCACCCATTCGACGATGACGGGTGCGTCATGGGGTGATGGGGCCTGGGCCGGCTCGATGCCGGTGCGGGGCAGAGATCCGGTCTTCATGCGCGCAGGAAACCCTCCACGACGGCGATTTGCTCGGGCGCGGTCAGGGTCGGCGCATGGCCGACGCCGGCAAATTCGACCAGCTTGGCCTTGGGGCCGCGCTCGGTCATCTCTTTGGCGGTGGCCTCATCAAGCAGGTCCGAATCCTGTCCACGGGTGATGAGCGTTTCGCACTTCAGGGCGTCGTAGACCTGCCAGACCATGGCCTCGCCCGAACTGGCGGCATCGGCGCTGATGGCTCGGAAGGGCTCAGCGATGGCCGGGTCGTAATGCAGGATGAGGCCGTGGCCGTCAGGGGCCGGACGCAGTAAGGGGCGGGACAGCGCCAGCCACTGCTCGGGCGTGTGCGGGCCGAAGCCTTGCGAGATGCTCCAGAGGTAGTCAACGGCATCTTGCTCGGTGTCGAAACGCAGCGGTTGCCCCAGGTACTCGCCAATGCGCGTCAGGGCATCGACCTTCAGGCGCGGGCCCACATCGTTGAGGACCATTCGGCGGATCTTGGCGCCCGACCCCTCAGGGGGCACGGATGAGAAGCCCAGGCCGATGAGGCCGCCCATGGACGTGCCCACCCAATCGATCTCCAGCGGACCTTGCGTCACGCCTTTGGACGCACGCAACTGCTGCATCAGGAACACCATGTCGCTGGCATAGGTGAACACCTGATAGCCCTTGGGCTCTGCCAGCCAGTCGGAATGGCCACGGCCCACCACGTCGGGGCAGACCACGTGGAAGGTATCGCTCAAAGCACGTGCCATCGAGTCGAAATCGCGCCCCTGGCGGCTCAAGCCATGCACGCAAACGACGGTGCGCAGGTTCTTGGGATCGCCCCAGGACCAGTAGGCCATGCGGTGGGTGTTGGCATCGAGCGTGCTCGCGCCCGGGCAGGTCACGAAACAGAGCTCAGGCTCCTGAGAGGCGGTACCCAGTACGGCATTGAGGCTGGCTTGATTCATGCTGACAGTTCCGGAAAATGATCCACGATGGTGTGAGCTTGCCATTGTTTTTGATTCGACCTACCGGAGGCTTTCATGTTGAATGGAAAAACCGCGCTCGTCACGGGCTCGACCAGCGGCATCGGACTGGGCATCGCCCATCAATTGGCGGCACAGGGCGCTCATGTGATTCTCAATGGCTTTGGCGATTCAGAGGCGCCGAAAGCGGAAGTTTTACGCGCCGGCAGCGCGCATGGCATCCGGGTGGGTTACCACGGGGCCGACATGTCCAAGCCAGAGGACATCGAAGCCATGATGGCCTATGCCCAGGCCGAGTTCGGCGGCGTGGACATCCTGGTCAACAACGCCGGCATCCAACACGTGGCCAATGTGGAGGCCTTTCCGGTCGAGAAATGGGATGCCGTCCTGGCCATCAACCTGACATCAGCTTTTCACACCATCCGCCTGGCCGTGCCGGGCATGCGCGCGAAAAATTGGGGGCGCATCATCAACCTGGCCTCGGCGCACGGATTGGTCGCGTCGGCCGGCAAATCGGCCTATGTGGCGGCCAAGCATGGCCTGGTCGGGCTGACCAAATCTGTGGCGCTGGAGACGGCGACCACGGGCGTGACCTGCAACGCCATCTGCCCTGGCTGGGTGCTCACGCCACTGGTGCAAAAGCAGATCGAAGCCCGGGCGGACAAGGAAGGCATCAGCATCGAACAAGCCCAGAAGGAATTGCTGGGCGAGAAGCAGCCTTCGCTTCAGTTCGTCACGCCGGAACAATTAGGTGACCTGGCCGTGTTTCTGTGCTCTGCTGGCGGCAGCAATGTGCGTGGCGTGGCCTGGAATGTCGATGGGGGCTGGGTGGCGCAGTGACGCCGTCTTGGCGGCGCGTTGGATGAACCCAAAGCGGCGTCTCGCTAAGATGACGCCCCGCCTCCGTCTTCATGGCCACCCACCTTGAGTCCCATCCGCCCTGCCGTCCTGGCGCCCGCGCCCAGCGACGAAGCCCGTCACGTACCGTACTCGCCGCTCTACGACGATCTGTACCACCCCTTTGCCGGGGCTTGGGCACAGGCGCGGGAGGTGTTCATGGCCGGCAATGGGCTGCCGAAGCGCTGGCAAGGGCGGGATCGTTTCGTCATCCTGGAGACTGGTTTTGGACTGGGCAACAACTTCCTGGCCACCTGGGCGGCCTGGCTGGCCGATCCCCAGCGGTGCGGAAGGCTGGTGTTCATCTCCATAGAAAAACACCCCCTGCTGCCCGATGACTTGGCCAGGGTGCACCGCGAACGACTGGCGGACGATGACACCTTGGTGGCCGCAGGGTTGGCCGAGCGTCTGATCGAGGTTTGGCCCGTGCTGACGCCTGGCCTGCACACCCTTGATTTCGACGAGGCGTCGCTCAAAAACGAACATAGCCCAGGTGCCTCGCCTTGCGTGACCCTGATGCTGGCCCTGGGCGACATCGCCGAGATGCTGCCTCAGTTGCTAGCACGGGTGGACGCTTTCTACCTCGACGGTTTTTCGCCATCGCAGAACCCTGAAATGTGGTCGCCTCATTTACTTTCGCGCCTGAACCGCCTGGCCGCGCCCGAGGCCACAGCCGCGACCTGGACCGTGGCCCGCGCGATGCGCGATGCCCTGACCCAAGCCGGTTTCGCCGTCAAGAAAGCACCTGGCTTTGGCATCAAACGGGACAGGACCGAGGCCAGGTACGAGCCCCGGCATGTGCCTGCACCTCACCCTGGCGGCTTGTGGGCACCCAGCCTCGAAAGCGATGAACACGCGGTGGTGATCGGGGCAGGTTTGGCCGGTTGCGCCGCCGCGTGGGCCCTGACCCGCGAAGGCTGGCGTGTGACCTTGCTAGATCGCCATGACCAGCCCGCCAGCGAAGCATCCGGGAACGCGGGCGGGCTGTTCCACAGCGTGCTGCATGGCGACGATGGCATCCACGCCCGGGCACTGCGCGCCGCCGCCTTGCAGACGCATCGACTGATGAGACCGTGGTTGCAAAACGGTACCTTGACAGGCCAGTGCGACGGCCTCATCCGGCTGGATGCCGACATGAGCTGTGAAAAAGCGCAGGCCTTGTTGACCCGGCTGGGCGTGGCTGACGACCACGTGCAATGGTTGGATGTCGAGCAGGCGCAAGCCCACAGCGGTTTGCCCGTGACCAGCGGTGGCTGGCTGTTCCATCAGGCCGGGTGGCTGGACCCGGCAGGCTACGCCGGATGGCTGCTGGAGGAAGCCAGGCAAACCGGCCTGCTGACCTGGCAAAGCGGGGCTGCCGTGCACAGCCTGCGTCGCGAGGGGGTGATGTGGCAAGCGGTGGGGGATCACGGACAAGTGCTGGCGCAAGGCGGCACCCTGGTCCTGGCCAATGCGACTGGCCTGCATGGCTTGCTCGACACCCTCTCCGGCGATGCGGCCGTGTCGCCGCCCCCCTTGAGTGCATCGCGCGGCCAGGTCACCCGATTGCCCGCGGCCACACCAGGCCTACTGCGTTTGCCCGCTTTGCCGGTGGCGGGCCAAGGCTATGTGTTGCCGCTGGCCGGTGGCGCGCTGTTGTGTGGCGCCACTGCGCAGGAGGGCGATGCCGATCCTGAGGTGCGCAGCGCGGACGACCGGCACAACTGGCGGATCGCCGCCGAGTTGGGCGCTGTGGCAGATGTGGCAGCGGATTCGTCCTTGCCTGCCGATGCACAGGGCCGCGTTGGCTGGCGTGCGGTGACACCCGATCGCCTGCCCTTGATCGGCGCCCTGCCTTTGACGCAAGAAGCGATCGCGCTATTACCGCAGCGCACCCGACTGGATCAGCCACGCTTTATCCCGCGCCATCGTAGCGAACACGGCGGCCTGTTCGTGTTGGGCGGACTCGGTTCACGCGGCATCACCTGGGCCGCTCTGGGTGGTCGCCTGCTGGCGCATTGGGTAACCGGCAGCCCTTGCCCAGTCGAGGTGGACCTGCGCGATGCGCTCGACCCGGCGCGGTTCTTGTGCCGCGCCCACAACCGGCCTACCGCCGTGGCGGCGCCACCGGACCCGCACGACGCCCAGACGTCCGACTTGGCCTGATGGCTTTTACCCCCGTCATCGAGTCGGGGTAAAGTTGAGCTTGATGACGCACGATTCAGAAAAAACACCCCTGCCCGGCCTGACCGACCGGTTGCGCTTGGACAAATGGCTCTGGGCCGCGCGCTTTTTCAAGACCCGCAGCCTGGCGGTCGACGAGATCGACAAGGGTCGGATCATGGTCAATCAATCGGTGGCCAAAGCCTCGCGCGAGCTGCACGTGGGCGATCAGATCGACATACGCGATGCGGGCCTGACCAGGACGGTGGTCATCAAGGCGCTGAGCACGATCCGTGGCCCTGCCCCGCAGGCGCAGCGCATGTACGCAGAAACTGCAGAGAGCGTGGCGCGCCGAATGGCCTTTGCGGAGCAACGCCGCATCGGCATGGAGCCGGCCGCCGCCATCGAGCATGGCCGCCCCACCAAGCGTGATCGCCGCGAATTGGCCGACTGGAATCGCTGGTCTGCCAGCGCGGACGATCAGGGTTGAGCCTCATTTGATCCGGGCATCTTGGATTTTGTTACAAATCCTCTGGAAAATTTGGCCCGGTCGCCCTTGAACTTGGAAAGTCCACCCTGATATCAACAGGGTTTACAAATTTCTGAGTCACACAGCGATGAGCGATACGCCAGCCAACCCGGATTTCACCCAGGACCCCACCGCGACCGACGGCGACGCCGGCCAAGTGTCACTGGAACAGCAATTTGTCGAGCTGACCGCCAAGCATGCCGAGGTGTCAGACGCCTACTTGCGCGCCAAGGCCGAGGCCGAGAATGTGCGCCGCCGCTCGGAAGAAGAGATCTCCAAGGCGCGCAAGTTCGCGATCGAGTCCTTCGCCGACAGCCTGCTGCCCGTGCGCGACAGCCTGGAAGCGGCCATTGCCACCCACGCCGGCAAGCCCGACACCCCGGTCGAGACCGTGCTGGAGGGCGTTCACGCCACCCTGCGCCAGCTCGCTTCGGCGCTGGAGCGCAACAAGGTGCTGGAGATCAACCCCGGCCCCGGCACCAAATTCGACCCGCATCAACACCAGGCCATCAGCGTTGTACCGGCCGCGCAAGAGCCCAACACCGTCGTGGGCGTGCTGCAAAAGGGCTATCTGATCGCCGACCGCGTGTTGCGCCCTGCCTTGGTGACGGTCACGGCGGCCTCCTGATTTGGAAAAACACCGGTGTGCACTTGAAATTCATCCAAATGCACACAAGTTGGAACACATCGAAGGCTAAAGCCGCGATCCGCGCAGCCTTCACCCTGAATTGAATCAACGGAGATAGACAAATGGGCAAGATCATCGGCATTGACTTGGGCACCACCAACTCGTGCGTGGCCATCATGGAAGGCAACACCACCAAGGTCATCGAGAACAGCGAAGGTGCACGCACCACGCCCTCGATCATTGCCTATCAGGAAGACGGCGAAGTGCTGGTGGGCGCCTCGGCCAAGCGTCAGGCCGTCACCAACCCCCGCAACACGCTGTACGCGGTCAAGCGCCTGATCGGTCGCAAGTTCACTGAAAAAGAAGTGCAGAAGGACATCGACTTGATGCCCTACACCATTGCCGCTGCCGACAATGGCGACGCCTGGGTGCAAGTGCGCGACAAGCGCCTGGCGCCTCCGCAAGTCTCGGCTGAAGTCCTGCGCAAGATGAAGAAGACCGCCGAGGACTACCTGGGCGAAGAAGTGACCGAGGCCGTGATCACCGTGCCCGCCTACTTCAACGACGCGCAGCGTCAGGCCACCAAGGACGCTGGCCGCATCGCCGGTCTGGACGTCAAACGCATCATCAACGAGCCCACCGCCGCGGCCCTGGCCTTTGGCCTGGACAAGCATGGCGCCGGTGACCGCAAGATCGCCGTGTATGACTTGGGCGGCGGCACCTTCGACGTGTCCATCATCGAAATCGCCGACGTCGATGGCGAGAAGCAGTTCGAAGTGCTGTCCACCAACGGCGACACCTTCCTGGGCGGCGAAGACTTCGACCAGCGCATCATCGACTTCATCATCGCCGAGTTCAAGAAGGAACAAGGCGTGGACCTGGGCAAGGACGTGCTGGCCCTGCAACGCCTGAAGGAAGCCGCTGAAAAGGCCAAGATCGAGCTGTCCAACAACACACAGACCGACGTCAACCTGCCCTACATCACGGCCGATGCCAGTGGTCCGAAGCACTTGAACATCAAGCTGACCCGCGCCAAGCTGGAGTCGCTGGTGGAAGAGTTGATCGAGCGCACCATCGCGCCTTGCCGCATGGCCATCAAGGACGCTGGCGTGAACGTGGCCGACATCCAGGACATCATCCTGGTCGGCGGCATGAGCCGCATGCCCAAGGTGCAGGAGAAGGTCAAGGAATTCTTCGGCAAGGAACCCCGCAAGGACGTCAACCCTGACGAAGCCGTGGCCGTGGGCGCCGCCATTCAAGGCCAGGTCCTGGCCGGTGACCGCACCGACGTGCTGCTGCTTGACGTGACCCCGCTGTCCCTGGGCATCGAAACCCTGGGTGGCGTCATGACCAAGATGATCACCAAGAACACGACCATCCCGACGAAGTTCGCGCAGACCTTCTCGACCGCCGACGACAACCAGCCGGCCGTGACCATCAAGGTGTTCCAGGGCGAGCGAGAGCTGGCCACGGGCAACAAGATGCTCGGCGAGTTCAACCTCGAAGGCATCCCGCCCGCCGCACGTGGCACGCCGCAGATCGAGGTGTCCTTCGACATCGACGCCAACGGCATCCTGCACGTGGGCGCCAAGGACAAGGGCACCGGCAAGGAAAACAAGATCACCATCAAGGCCAACTCTGGCCTGTCGGAAGACGAGATCCAGAAGATGGTCAAGGACGCCGAACTCAATGCCGGCGAGGACAAGAAGAAGCTGGAACTGGTGCAGGCCCGCAACCAGGGCGACAGCCTGGTGCACAGCGTGCGCAAGTCCCTGACCGAGTACGGCGACAAACTCGAAGCCGGCGAGAAGGACAAGATCGAAGCGTCCATCAAGGATGTGGAAGACGCGCTCAAGGGTGAGGACAAGGACGACATCGAGGCCAAGACCAATGCGCTGATGACGGCCAGCCAGAAGCTGGGCGAGAAGATGTACGCCGACATGCAGGCAGCGCAAGGCGCGGCTGGTGCTGCCGGTGGCGAGGCCCCCGGCGCCGGTGGTTCTGGCGAGCAGGCTTCCTCGGCTGCGGCAGACGACAATGTCGTGGATGCAGAGTTCAAGGAAGTCAAGAAAGACTGACGCCCTCTGCTGACCTCAGTCAGCCGACACAAGGCACAGGTCGTATGAGCGCTGCGCTCATGCCCTGTGCCTTTGTCGGCTCAAGCCCTGGCATGCCGGGGCGCTTCTTTTCCCTCACCGCACCAGCCGACGAGCAACATGGCAAAACGCGATTTCTACGAGGTTCTGGGACTCGCCAAAGGCGCCTCCGAGGACGACATCAAGAAGGCCTACCGCAAGCTGGCCATGAAGCATCATCCCGATCGCAACCAGGGTGACAAGGCCAAGGAGTCGGAAGAGCAGTTCAAGGAGGTCAAAGAGGCCTACGAGATGCTCTCGGACCCCAAGAAGCGTGCGGCCTACGACCAGTACGGCCACGCCGGGGTTGATCCCAACATGGCCGGTGGCCGTGGCGGCCCGGGTGCCGAAGGCTTTGGCGGCTTCGCCGAGGCATTTGGCGACATCTTCGGGGACATCTTCGGGCAGCAGCAAGGCGGCCAGCGCCGCAGCGGGGGCCCCCAGGTCTACCGCGGCAGCGACCTGTCCTACGCCATGGAAATCACGCTGGAAGAGGCGGCCAACGGCAAGGACACGCAGATCCGCATCCCCTCGTGGGAAGAATGCGTCACCTGCCACGGTAGCGGCGCCAAGCCCGGCACTCAGCCCAAAACCTGCCCCACCTGCAGTGGCTCAGGCACGGTGCACATGCGCCAGGGTTTCTTCAGCGTGCAGCAAACCTGCCCCCATTGCCAGGGCACGGGCAAGATCATCCCTGAGCCCTGTGTCACCTGCTCGGGCCAAGGCCGCGTCAAGAAAACCAAGACGCTGGAAGTCAAGATCCCTTCGGGCATCAACGAAGGCATGCGCATCCGCTCGGCCGGCAATGGCGAGCCCGGCACGAACGGTGGCCCTGCGGGCGACCTCTACATCGAGATCCGCATCAAGCAGCACGAGATTTTCGAGCGCGATGGCGACGACCTGCATTGCAATGTGCCAGTGCCGCTGACGTCCGCCGCCTTGGGGGGCAGCATCGAGGTGCCTACTTTGGGTGGCAAGGCCGAAATCGAGATCCCCGAAGGCACGCAGCACGGCAAAACCTTCCGTTTGCGTGGCAAGGGCATCAAGGGCATCCGCTCCAGCTACCCGGGCGATCTGTACTGCCACATTTCGGTGGAGACGCCGGTCAAGCTCACCGAGCACCAGCGAAAGCTGCTCAAGGAGCTGGACGAGTCCTTCAAAAAGGGGGGCGAGAAGCATTCGCCCACCTCCAAGGGCTGGGCTGATCGGGTCAAAGGACTGTTCAAGTGACACCCTGCGCCCGGCCGTGACGGCCGATGCTCGAAAAGCACCTCACCCGGGGTGCTTTTTTTTCGCTTGCACGATGCGCAATGCGGTCAAGCTCAAGTCATGTTCGGTTTTGCCGAAAAAAGTCACGGGATGGTCGGTGCCGGCGAAGGCCCCGGCCGGCCGTTCACCTGGATTGCCAGATCCCATCGCCCAGAGCCGATCACTTTCGCTGCGAGATCACCATGCCCGTCGTGACCCCCTATTCCAACCTCACCGCCCTGGTGATCGATGACATGCCGGTCCAGCAGACCACCTTGCGCGGTCAGTTGACACTGCTGGGCATCGGCAAGGTCGAGGCTTGCTCCAACGCGGAGGATGCCATCAAGAACATCCGGGCCAAGCGCTACAGCCTGATCCTGTGTGACTACAACCTCAACAACAAGACGGACGGCCAGCAACTGCTGGAGTTCCTGCGCGACAACGACCTTTTACCGCCTGACTGCCTGTTTTTCATGGTGACCGCCGAAAGCGGCTACACCTCGGTCGCCTCGGCCACGGAGCATGTGCCGGACGCCTACCTGCTCAAACCGATCACCGCCAGCGATGTCGAAGAGCGCCTCAAGGCCCTGATCGACAAGCGCCACGCCTTGCTGCCCATCACCCAACGCCTGGGGCGAGACGACCTGATGGGCGCCTCGCTGGAATGCGACAAGATGATCGCCGCGAAGGGCCGCTACTTGATGCAGGCCATGCAGATCAAGGGCCAGTCCATGCTCAAGCTGGGCAAGAACGAGGAGGCCAAGGATGTTTACCGCGCGGCGTTGGAAAAGCGCCCTGACCTGATCTGGGCCCAGTTGGGCTTGGCACGGGCGCACAAGGCCGCCGGGCAGTTCGACGAAGCCAAGATGATCGCCCAGGAAATCCTGCAATCCAGGGATGGCCAGAAGAACGTGGCCGCCTACGACGTCATGGCCGAGACGCTGGAGGCGCAAGGCGACATGGATGGCGCGCTGTGGGTGCTCAAGGATGCAGCCACGGTGGTGCCGTCGGCGCGGCGCCAGCGCCTGGTGGGCGAATGCGCTTACCGCAATGGCGACTTGGCAACCGCCCGAGAAAACCTTACCAAAGCCACCAAGGCCACGCGTGGTTCGGCCATTGCCAACCCGCAGGACACCTTGACGTTGGCGCAGGCCTTGGTCGACATGGACGAGCCGGCCGAGGCCCTCAAGCTGCTGGTCGATGGCTCGGCCGCGCACCGCAACAACCCGGCTTACGAGGCCGTGGCCAACTCCGTGAAGGCGCAAGCCCTGGTCAAGACGCGCGATCCGGCCGGTGCGCAGGCGGCCATTGGCAGAGCACGCGAATCCTTGCGCAAGGGCAAGGCTGACTTTGCGACGGTGGCGTTGGCCAAGGCCGAGCTCGCCGCCGGCAACGACGCGGAAGGCTTGAAGTTGCTGGAGACGGCCATCAGCGCCGACCACGAGAACCCCGTCATC
>CANBUA010000134.1 GCA_947372535.1 Burkholderiales bacterium | reverse complement strand
GGCAGCCAGTCAATGTGGTGACCCAATTTGAGGGCCTTGGTCGCCAGGTAACGCTCGTTTTCCGATTGAGGCTCGATGCGCACGGGCACCCGCTCGACCACCTTGACACCTTGCGCCTCCAGCGTGGCTACCTTGCGGGGGTTGTTGGTCATCAGCCGCACGCCATCGACACCCAGTTGCTCCAGCATGCGCGCGGCCACGTCGAACCGGCGCAGATCCGCCGGGAAGCCCAGGCGATGATTGGCCTCCACCGTGTCCAACCCCTCGTCTTGCAAGGCATAGGCGCGCAGCTTGTTGGCCAGGCCGATGCCACGCCCTTCTTGCCGCAGGTAGAGCAGCACGCCGTGGCCTTCTTCACCGATTTTCTTGAGCGCAAAATCGAGTTGCGGGCCGCAATCACAGCGCAATGAACCGAACAGATCGCCCGTCATGCACTCGCTGTGGACGCGCAAGAGCGCCGTCCCGTCCACCTCGCCCATCACCAAGGCCACGTGTTCGATGCCCGTGGGCTGCTCTTCGAACAGCTTCATGGTGAAGGTGCCGTGCGGCGTCGGGATGCGCGCCTGCGCAGTCATCACCACCATCACCGGGGTGGATTCTGCTGCGGCGGAAAAGTCGTTGGACTGGGTCATTGCGGGGGATCAGATGCTGGCGTCAACCTGCTATTTTCGCAGGTACGTCAAGCCTTGGCGTGAAATGAGCATGCCGGGCTGTGATTTCATGGGCGACAAAGGCATTCACAGGCTGGCCAGCCACCCGGCCAACTCGGCCGCCGAGCGCACGCCCAGCTTGGAGAACACGCGAGCGCGGTGAACCTCCACCGTCCGCACCGCGATGTGCAATTCGTCGGCGATGACCTTGTTGAGCTTGCCGGCAGCCACGCGGGACATGATCTCGCGCTCACGCTCGCTCAGGCTGCTCAAGCGAGCCTGGTTTTCAGCCGCCTTGGCATCGTCCAGCAGCATGGCACGCTCAACGGCCAAGGCCTGCTCGATGCGGTCGACCAAGGTGTTGTCGCTGTACGGCTTTTCCAAAAAATCGAAAGCGCCTTTTTTGAGGGACTCGACCACCATGGGAATGTCGCCATGGCCGCTCAGGAAAAGCACAGGGTTGTGCAGTTTCAAATCCAGCAGCGCCTCGTGCAGAACCAGCCCGGACATGGGCTCCATGCGCACATCCAGTACAAAAACACCCCGCACGGGTGGTGTGGTTTGCGCCAGGTGGGCCAGCAGCGCCGTGCCGCTGGCAAAGCCGTAGACCAAAAGGCCACGCGAGCCCAGCAAAAAAGCCAGGGCATCGCGCACCACGGTCTCGTCATCGACCAAATAGACGATGCCTTGCGGATCGTGGCTCATGACTTCTCCTCTTGAACAAGGGGCAAGGTGAAGGACAGGCTGGCGCCGCCCGAGGACTCATCCTGAGCGTCAAGGCCGCCGTAATGCAGCTCCACGATAGAGCGGCAAATGGCCAGCCCCATGCCCATGCCCTCAGCCTTGGTCGAATAAAAGGGCGCGCACATGGACTCGATGGTCTGGCCGCCCAGCCCGGGTCCGGAATCCGTCACTTTGATGCGCACAAAGCGGTGGCCCGGCGCCAGCGTGGTCTGCACCGACAGCTTTCGTGGCGCAGGCACCGTGCCCAAGGCATCGCAGGCATTGCGCACCAGGTTGGCCACCACCTGCTCAACCAGGATGGGATCGGCCAGGACGGGCGGCAATTGCTGGTCGAGTTGTAAGCGCAGTTCGATGCCATGCCTGCCCACCTCCCGCCTCAACAGCGCCACGGCGGCCTTGACCACTTCATTGATGTCGCAAGACTCTCGCTGGGGCTCGCGGCGGGTGAGGAACTCGCGGATGCGCTTGACGATGCGCCCCGCGTGAGCCGCCTGCTCTCCCATGCGCTCAAGGGCGCCCAGCACCAGCGCATCGGTGCCAGGCACGCGCTGCAAAGAATTGAGCACGCCCGCGTTGTAGCTGGCAATGGCCGACAGCGGCTGGTTGAGTTCGTGCGCCAGCGTGGAGGCCACTTCGCCCAGCATGGTCAGCCTGGCATGGTGAGACATGGTCTCGGCCTGGCGGCGTTCACGCTCTTCCATGCGGCGACGTTCTGTCACGTTGAGCACCGAGGCCATCCACCCGATGTGGCGGCCTTGCGCATCCACCAGCGGCGCCTCGAACACCATCACGTCGACGATCTGGCCATCGCGGTGCTGCCAACGCGACTCGTAACCATCGTGTGGCGCATGCCCAGCCATGTTGCGTTGATGCCTGGCCATGGCCAGTTCCAACTCGTTGGCCGGCCAGTAAGGCATGGGCGGTAGCACACCGATCAGCTCATGCATCTGATAGCCCACCATGTCTGCCATGGTCTTGTTGACGTAGACCAACCGACCTTCCAGATCGCGCGCCCGGATGCCCACGGCCAGCGAATCCTCCATGGCCGAGCGCCAGGCCGCCTCGGTGCGCCACGCTTCTTCGGCGCGCCCCACTTCGCGCACCTGGCGACGCAACATCCAAGAAGCCGCAGCGATCAGCAAGACGAAGCCGGCCATCAAGGCCATCGGCAAGCTGCGCCACCACGGCTTGATGCGCTCATGCGAAGCCAGCTCCAACCAGGCCTGCGACAAAGGCGTACCCAGAGCCTTGCGGTACCAAGCCTGATACGGCCGGCGTGGGCCCTCCACCGTGGAGGCCATGACCTCATCGGAGACATCGATCAGGCGGACGTCGTACTTGCTGGCCAGCCACCAGGGCACACGCTGGCGCAACAGGTCGACGGCCGAATAGCGCGCGATCACCACCCCACCGCCCTTGATGCTGGCACTCAGATGGCCCGACAAGCCACTGTCGGCCGCGGCGCTTCGCAAAGGCGAATGAGGCGGCGTGGCATCGTCGGGCACCTGGGCCACGATGCGCCCCTGGGCATCCAGCCAGGCCACATTGATCCAAAAGCGGCGCACGCCATCGAGCACCAAAGCATGGCGGGCGAACGATTCTGGATTCAAGTGATCGTTGGCGATGGCATCGGCCACGGACCGCAATTTGGTCGACTCCCCATCGAACCAGCTGCCGATCTGAGCTTCCAGCGACAAGGCATCGGAGATCATCTCGGCCCTGCGCTGCTCGGCATCGTCCCGCTCGGATTTGGCCATCCAGACCATCACGCCCGCCACAAAGATGAGGGAAAGCACCAGCGGCCACGCCCACAAACTGGGCAGGCCGCCCAGCCGCCACCCCAGCACTTTCAGGCCGGGCTTGGGCGGCACGGCCAGCATGGGGCGCTGTGGCGCAGTCAGGGGCAGGGTCATGTGTTGTCAGTCTAGTGCCAGTGCCATCGGGCCGCATGTGGAACTCCACAATTTCAAAACCCTGTTGGCAACCCAAGAATCCTCACTGTCCCTCGTCTGAGTCATT
Source organism: Burkholderiales bacterium (assembly GCA_947372535.1). The sequence continues at coordinate 8,583 of CANBUA010000134.1, read as the reverse complement.
GGAGAACACATCATGAAGTCACACATGCCCCTCACTCTGGCACGCCGCAGTCTGCTCGCCCTGGGCACAGCCCTCGCCCTGGCCCCGACCGCATTCGCCGCCGACGCCCCCATCGTCATCAAATTCAGCCACGTGGTCGCGCCCGACACGCCCAAAGGCCGAGGCGCCGAGTTCTTCGCCAAACGCGCCGCCGAACTCACCAAGGGCCGCGTCAAGGTCGAGGTCTACCCCAACAGCCAGCTCTACAAGGACAAGGAAGAGATGGAAGCCCTGCAACTGGGCTCAGTCCAGATGCTGGCGCCTTCGCTGTCCAAGTTCGCGCCTCTGGGTGTGAAGGAATTCGAGGTCTTCGACCTGCCCTTCATCTTTGACGATTACAACGACCTGCACAAAGTGACCCAAGGCCCCGTGGGCATGGGCCTGCTCAAGAAGCTGGAATCGCGCGGCATCACCGGCCTGGCTTACTGGGACAACGGCTTCAAGGTGTTCTCGGCCAACAAACCATTGCGCTTCGTCGAGGACTACAAGGGCCAGAAGATGCGCATCCAGTCCTCCAAGGTGCTTGATGCGCAGATGCGTGCCTTGGGTGCCCTGCCCCAAGTGATGGCTTTCTCTGAGGCTTACCAGGCCCTGCAGACGGGCGTGGTCGATGGCACCGAGAACCCACCGTCCAACCTCTACACGCAGAAGATGAACGAGGTGCAAAAGCACGTCAGCGTCACCAATCATGGCTACCTGGGTTACGCCGTGGTGGTCAATAAGAAGTTCTGGGATGGCCTGCCGGCCGACATCCGCACGGCCTTGACCAAGGCCATGGCCGATGCCACCAAGGTGGCCGACGATTTCGCCTTCCAGGACAACCAGGATGCGCTGGCCAAGGTCAAGGCCACCGGCAAGACCACGGTTTATGTGCCGACCAATGCCGAGCGTTTCCTGCTCAAGAAGACGCTGGTCCCGGTGCACAAGCAGATGGCTTCGCGCATCGGCGACGAGACCATCCAGGAGATCTACAAGGTGACGGGCTTCGACCCATCCAAGCTTTGAGCCCTGACTGACTAACCAGCGTCCAAAACAACCGAGGAGACACCGCCATGAAGTGGCTTGATCATCTAGAGGAATGGCTGATTGCGACCTTCATGGGTCTGGCCACCCTCATCATCTTCGTGGCGGTCGTTCACCGATATTCGGTAGGCTTTCAGTCACCGCTCCAGAACTGGCTCCTGACCCTCGACATGTCCTGGGCGCAGGAGGCCACCATCTACCTCTTCGTGTGGATGGCCAAGTTCGGTGCGGCCTATGGCGTACGCACCGGCATTCACGTCGGCGTGGATGTGCTCATCAACCGATTGTCTGATCGCAACCGGCATGGCTTCGTGCTCTTTGGGTTGCTGGCCGGCGCCTTGTTCACCGGCTCGGTCGGCCTCATGGGCGCACGCTTTGTCTGGGAGAACGGCGCCCACTACGCCATCTTCCATGTGCTCGGTCTGGACATGACTGACCTGATCCCCGGGCCGACCACGCCCGATCTGGAGTGGCCGACCTGGGTCATCTACCTCGCCATTCCCCTGGGCTCTTCGCTGATGTGTTTCCGCTTCCTCCAGGTGGCGTGGAACTTTCAGCGCACCGGCGAGTTGCCGCACCACGATCACGGTCATGTCGACGGCATCGACGACCTTGACGCGTCCAAAGCTTGATTGAGGATCAACCATGAACGGACTCATCATCTTCGGCCTGCTCATCGCGCTCATGCTCACGGGCATGCCGATCTCCATCTCTCTGGGCCTGACCGTCCTGACTTTCATTTTCGGTTTCACGCAGGTGCCCATCGAGTCGGTGGCGCTCAAGCTGTTCACCGGGATTGAAAAATTCGAGATCATGTCCATCCCCTTCTTCATCCTGGCCGGGAACTTCCTGACCCACGGTGGCGTGGCCAGACGCATGATCAATTTCGCGACCAGCATGGTCGGTCACCACCACGGCGGCTTGGGCCTGGCCGGGGTGCTGGCCTGCGCGCTGTTTGCCGCGGTGTCAGGCTCTTCGCCGGCCACGGTGGTCGCGATTGGCTCCATCTTGCTACCGGCCATGGTCAAGGCGGGCTTTCCCAACAAGTTCGGTGCCGGCATCATCACCACCTCGGGCGCGCTGGGCATCCTGATCCCGCCATCCATCGTGATGGTGATGTATTCGGTGTCCACCAACACCTCGGTGGGCGCGCTGTTCATGGCCGGCGTGATCCCCGGCATCCTGCTGGCTTTCTTGCTGGGTTTGACCGCCTGGTGGCGCGCCCGCAAGTTCAACTACCCACGCATGCCCAAGGCCACATTTGGCGAACGCATCAAGGCTTTGCGTGAATCGGCCTGGGGTCTGCTGCTGATCGTGGTGGTCATGGGCGGTATCTATACCGGCATGTTCACGCCCACTGAGGCTGCAGCCATGGCGGCGGTCTACGCCTTCATCATCGCCGTCTTCGTCTACAAGGATTTGAAGCTGAGCGACGTGCCCCGTGTGCTGCTGAACTCGGCCAACATGAGCGCGATGCTGCTCTACATCATCACCAATGCGGTGCTGTTTTCCTTCGTGCTGGCCAACGAGAACATCCCGCAGCAACTGGCCGACTGGCTGGTGGGCATGGGCTTGGGGCCGATTGCCTTCCTGCTGGTGGTGAACGTGCTGCTGCTGGTGGCGGGCAATTTCATGGAGCCTTCGTCGATCGTGCTGATCATGGCGCCCATCCTGTTCCCGGTGGCCGTCAAGCTTGGCATCGATCCGGTGCATTTCGGCATCCTGATCGTGGTCAACATGGAAGTGGGCATGTGCCATCCGCCCGTGGGGCTGAATTTGTACGTGGCCTCGGGGATCACCAAGATGGGGATCACGGAGTTGACGATTGCGGTGTGGCCTTGGTTGTTGACCATGCTGGGCTTCCTGGTGTTGGTGACTTACTGGCCGCCGTTGTCTTTGTGGTTGCCGCATTTGTTGATGAAGTGACCTTGTTTTTTCACGCCCGCTTGCGTCCTTCCATCCGCGATGCTTTTGGGTGGGCGGCCAGGCGGACGGGGTGGGCGTTCTCCGGTCCTGACTCGGGGCATCACCGAGGTGCGCACCTCTGACCTCGTCAACACCTGCCAGGTGGTTGACGAGCCAGGACACCGCGAATGGTCCCTGCGCCCGCCCACCCCCTCCACCTCGCCTTTTGGGGCGCATCGCGGCGCGCTAACCGTCGCAGCGCGCCAGCCTCCACCACCTCACCCAGGGCGGTGGTTGCGCGAGCCTCAGTGCCTCGGCGGGCTGGTGGCGGTGAACGCCTGCGCAGGGACCATTCGCGGTGTCCTGGCTCGGCGCATGGGCAGACCAGTGTTCAAGAGGTGACCTGATCCAGGCTCGGTGGCTCCCCGCGTCAGGACCGGAGCAGGCGTTCGCCACCGCCAGCCCGTTGCTCAGATCATCCAAAAAGCAACCACCGCCCACCCCCACATCGCCCTAAAAAAATCCTTGGCACGATGTTTGATGCATGCTTGCGAAGCACGCCGCGCACAACCAAAAGCTGGCGCAGCGAATCTGGTTCATCCAAACTCACAAGCTCAGCATGACCCTCAAGGCAATCACCCCAGCACGCCAACCTTCCGCCCGCCGCAACGAACCCCTGCTGCGCGACATCCGCCTGCTCGGCCGCATCCTGGGTGATGTCATCCGCGAGCAGGAGGGCCGCGAAGCCTACGACCTGATTGAACGCATCCGCCAACTGGCCGTGGCCTACCGCGCCAAGCGCGACGACAAAGCCGGCAAGGACCTGGACCGCCTGCTCAAAAACCTCTCGGCCGACCAGAGCGTCTCCGTCATTCGCGCTTTCAGCTACTTCTCGCACCTGGCCAACCTGGCCGAGGATCGCCACCAGATTCGTCGCGCCGCCCAGCAACCGCCGGGCACGGCCGAAGGCTCGCTGGAGGCCAGCTTCCAGCGCCTGTCCAAAGAGGGCATCCGCGCCGACGACATCGCCGCCCTGCTCAATCGCGCTTACCTGTCGCCCGTGCTCACCGCCCACCCCACCGAGGTGCAACGAAAGTCCATCCTCGATGCCGAGCGCGGCGTGGCCGAGCTGATCACCCGGCTGGACGAGGCCGGGGTCGATGCCAAACACGAGATCGAACCTGCTTTGCGGGCCCGCGTCACCCAACTCTGGCAGACGCGCATGCTGCGCTACACCAAGCTCACCGTGGCCGATGAGATCGACAACGCCCTGAGCTACTACCAGACCACCTTCCTGCGAGAGATCCCGCGCCTTTATGCACAGCTGGAGCGCGCCCTGCCCGGTCGCGAGGTGGCGTCTTTCCTGCGCATGGGCAACTGGATGGGCGGCGACCGCGACGGCAACCCCAACGTCACGGCACAAACGCTGCAACAGGCCATGCGTCGCCAATCCGAAGTCGCCCTGCGCCACTATTTGGTCGAGGTGCATGAACTGGGCGCCGAGCTGTCCATGTCTGGCCGCCTCATCCACATCACGCCGGACATGCAGGCCCTCACGGACCGATCGCCCGACCTCAACCCCCACCGCTCGGACGAGCCCTACCGCCGCGCCTTGACCGGCGTTTATGCCCGCCTGGCCGGCACCCTGCTCGCGCTGACCGGCACGCAAGCGCTGCGTCATGCCGTCGCGCCGCAAAACGCCTACACGAGCGCCGAAGAGTTCCTCGACGATTTGCGAACCGTGGACCGCTCCTTGCGTAGCCACCATGCCGGCGCGCTGGCCGACCTGCGTGTGCGCCCCTTGATCCGCGCCGTGCAGGTCTTTGGCTTCCACCTGGCCACCCTTGACCTGCGCCAGAGCTCGGACCAGCACGAACTGGTGATCACCGAACTGCTGGCCACGGCCAAGGTTCATGCCGATTACGCCTCGCTGGATGAAGACGCCAAACAGGCTTTGCTGCTTCAATTGCTGGACGAGGCACGGCCCCTGCGCGTCCATGGCGCCGCTTACAGCGAACTGGCCAAGGGCGAGCTGGCCATTTTTGAGGCGGCGGTGGCTGCACGTCTGCTCTATGGCCCACAGGCGCTGCGCCACTACGTCATCTCCCACACCGAGACCGCGAGCGACTTGCTGGAGGTGCTGCTGCTGCAAAAGGAATGCGGCCTGATGAACGGCACCTTGAACGATGAATCGTCGACGGCACAGCTGATCGTGGTCCCGCTCTTTGAGACCATTGCCGATCTGCGCAACGCCCACGGCATCATGAAAAGCTTCTACGACACGCCCGGCATCGCCGCGCTGGTCAAGCGCTCTGGCGGCGAGCAGGACATCATGCTGGGTTACAGCGACAGCAACAAAGACGGCGGCTTCTTCACCAGCAACTGGGAGCTCTACCGCGCCGAGATCGCCTTGGTCAAACTCTTCGACGAGCTCAAGGCCAGACATCAAATCGGCTTGCGGCTGTTCCACGGACGGGGCGGCACGGTCGGGCGCGGCGGCGGCCCCTCACACCAGGCCATCCTGGCGCAGCCGCCCGGCACGGTCAACGGCCAGATCCGCCTGACCGAACAAGGCGAGGTGATCGCCTCCAAATACGCCCACCCCGAGATTGGTCGGCGCAATCTGGAGACACTGGTCTCGGCCATGCTGGAGGCCAGCCTGATCCAGCCTGCCAAGCCCGTGCCTGCAAGCTTTCTCAAGGCCGCGGATGATATCTCCCAGTCCAGCATGGCGGCTTACCGAAAGCTGGTCTACGAAACCCCAGGCTTCACCGACTACTTCTTCTCGGCCACGCCCATCCGTGAGATCGCGGAGCTCAACATCGGCTCGCGCCCGGCCTCGCGCAAGGCCTCCCGCCGCATTGAAGATTTAAGGGCCATCCCCTGGGGCTTCTCATGGGGACAATGCCGCGTGGCATTGCCAGGCTGGTTCGGCATGGGCACGGCCATCGAAGGCTTCCTCGGTGCACCCGGCACGGACCGCAAAGCCCAATTGGCGGTGCTCCAGCGCATGTACAAGCAATGGCCCTTCTTCAGGACCTTGCTGTCCAACATGGACATGGTTTTGGCCAAGAGCGACTTAGGGATCGCCGCGCGTTACGTCGCCTTGGTGGAGGACAAACGCCTGGGCAAGAAGATCATGGCCGCCATCCAGGCCGAGTGGGACCTGACCAACCAGGCCTTGACGCTGGTGACCGGGGCCAAGAGCCGCCTGGCCACCCAGCCGGACCTGGCCAGTTTCCTGGCCTTCCGTTTCCCCTATGTCGATCCGCTCAACCACTTGCAGGTCGAGCTGATGCGCCGGCACCGCCAGAAACCCGATCAGCGCGCCTCCAGCGTCGAGGGCGAAACCGTGGCCGAGCGGGTGCAGCGCGGCATCCACCTGTCCATCAATGGCGTGGCCGCCGGATTGCGCAACACGGGCTGATCCGGACGATCGAAAGGCTCGCCTTTTGCCAGATCGTCTCTTACAATCCTGCCCAGCTAGGAGAGAACCTGCCATCGCCCGTCACTGGGCGGTCAGCCAGGTCGCCGAAGGCGCAGGGCTGTTTAAGCGGTGATGTCACCGCCCAGAAGGCTCGAACGCTCAGGCAAAAGGACTGGCGAACATGGCGGCGTCAAAGCAGCCGTGATCCTCACTGGAGAGAGACTGGATGACCAAGGCGCAGGCCGGGGTGAACCAGTCCACCGAAGGGGCAAGCCTGAAACGCGGCGATGCATGATCGCCGCGACGGGTCAATCTCTCAGGTAAAGCGGACAGCGAGGGCAGCACCAGAGGTTCGGGCCGATTCAATCAGCTTGCGCCCCTGGATCGAACACGTCGATTGCCCTCCTGCCTGGCCTTGCAGCCAGCCTTAGCCATGTCCGCTGATCAAGCCTCCACCACGCCCCTGCTGACGACGCCGTTGCAGGCCCTGCACATCGAACTGGGTGCCCGTATGGTGCCCTTCGGGGGCTACGACATGCCCGTGCAATACCCCGCCGGCATCCTGGCCGAGCACCGCCACACCCGCGCCGCCGCCGGGCTGTTCGATGTGTCGCACATGGGACAACTGCTGCTCAAAGGTGCCGACGCCAGTGCCGCGCTAGAAACACTCGTGCCCGTGGACATCGTCGGCCTGCCCGTGCTCAAGCAGCGCTACGCCTTGTTCACCAACAGCGAAGGCGGCATCCTGGACGACCTGATGGTCACGCGATGGTCCGACGATGAGCTCTTCGTCATCGTCAACGCCGCCTGCAAAGCGCAAGACACCGCTCACCTGCAACAACACATCGGCCAGCGCTGCACTGTCCAGCCCCTGCCCGACCAGGCCCTGCTGGCCCTGCAAGGCCCGCAAGCCGTCATCGCCCTGGCGCGCCTGAACAAGGACGTGCACAGCCTGACCTTCATGACCGGCGGCCACCTCAAGCTCGATGGCATCGACTGCTTCGTGACACGCTCAGGCTACACCGGCGAGGACGGCTTCGAGATCTCCGTGCCTGCCGCCCAGGCCGAGCAACTGGCCCGCGCCCTGCTGGCCCAACCCGAAGTCAAGCCGATTGGCCTGGGTGCCCGCGACACCCTGCGCCTGGAAGCCGGCCTGTGCCTCTACGGCCACGACATCGACACCACCACCACGCCCGTCGAAGCCGCTTTGACCTGGGCAATCCAGAAGGTGCGCCGCGCCGGTGGCGAGCGTGCCGGCGGCTACCCTGGCGCGGCCATCATCGACCAGCAGTTCGCCAACGGTGCTGCCCGCAAGCGCGTCGGCCTGATCAGCACCGAGCGCATGCCCGTGCGCGAAGGCGCCAAGGTGATCGACGCCGACGGCGTGGAACTGGGCGTGGTCACCAGCGGCTCGCTGGGCCCCAGCATCCAGCAGCCCGTGGCCCTGGCCTATGTGGACTCCGACCACGCCGCCATCGGCACGCCGGTGTTCGCCCTGGTGCGCGACAAGCGTGTGGCCATGACCGTCACCGGCCTGCCCTTCGTGCCCAACGGCTATTACCGCGGCTGATGCGGCCAAGGCTGAGATACTGCTGCCCGCGTTCGGCATCTGTCTTCATCCAAACCTTTTTGAAATCCCTCGAGTGAGTTCAACCATGACCATCAAATACACCCCTGACCACGAATGGCTGCAAATTGAAGCCGACGGCACCGCCATCGTCGGCATCACCCACCACGCACAAGATGCGCTAGGCGACGTGGTCTTCGTCGACCTGCCTGCCGTCGGCACCAGCTTCAACCCGAAGGACATCGCCGGCGTCGTTGAGTCCGTCAAGGCCGCCGCCGATGTCTACATGCCCGTGACCGGCGAGATCGTCGAAGTCAACGAGACCCTGCGCGACGACCCGTCCCTGGCCAACACCGACCCCACCGGCACCGGCTGGTTCTTCAAGGTCAAGCTGTCCAACCCGTCCGAGTTGGATGGCCTCATGGACAAGACCGCCTACGACGACCTGGTCAAGAACGCCTGAGCCCTTTGCCAGCCACCCGCCGACGCCCGACGCCTCTCCAAGACACGCCCGCCATGCTGAACACCGCCTTGACCTCCCTCGCCACGCTCGAAAACGCCTCTGAATTCCAGGCCCGCCACATCGGCCCCTGGGAGGCCGAGCAGGCGCAGATGCTCACCG
>CANBUA010000133.1 GCA_947372535.1 Burkholderiales bacterium | reverse complement strand
CCCGAGGTGCCCACGTCCACGGCCAACACGCCGGCCGCCGAGCTCAGTGTGGCCACCACCGCGCTGCCCCCTGAATCCGGATCGGCGATCGACATGCCCGTGCCTTGCAAAGCCAGCGCAGTGCCGGCCATGACTTGGTAACCACCCCCAGGGACCAGCACCGAAGGCGCATCGTTGACCGCCGCCACGGCAATCGTGGAGCTGACGCTCAGGCTCAGCCCCTGGTCCACGACCAGCAGCGTGAGCGTGTCCGAGACCGGTGGCGTGGGGCCCGATGCCAGGTAACTCAAGGTGGCCGAAGCTTGGCCTGCCAGCAGGTCATTGATCTGATCGACCGAGCCGATCAAGGTGAGCGAGTTCGAGTCGTTGTTCAAGATGCTCACGCCGCTTGAGCCCGCATCGGCGCGCAAGGTGCCCGAGACGGTGGACAGGGTCATGCTCAAGAGGCTGGAGGCGGCATCCGCATCACCGATGGACAGGCCCGTGCCATGCAGGTTCAGCGCCACATCTTCAGTGGCATCGTAGAGCGCCTGAGTCACGGTGACCACCGGCGCGTCATTGACCGCCGTGACGTTGACCGTGACGCTGGCCTCGCCGGTCAAGGCCCCGCCCACGCCGCTGCCGCCCTCATCGTCAATGTGCAGCGTGAGCGTGTCGGAGGCAGGTGGTGCATCGCTGACGATGGTGTAGGTCAAGGTGGCATTGAGGTGCCCGGCCAACAGGTCGTTGATCTGATCGACCGTGCCCTGGAGCGTGATGGCGGTGCCATCGTTGCCCGTGATCAGCACCCCCGACGTGCCCGCATCGGCACGCAGCACGCCACCTGCTGAAGACGACAAGGTGGCCGTCACCAGGGCACTGCCCGCGTCGGCATCGGACACCGACAGGCCCGTGCCATGCAGATTCAAGGGCATCTGCTCGGTCGCTTGGTAGCTGCTTTGGGTGATGGCGGCCATCGGTGCCTCGTTGACGGCCGTGATCACCACGCCAACGCTGGCGCTGGCCGTCAAGGCACCACCTGTGCCACTTGAACCCTGGTCATCGACCGCCAGCGTGAGCGTGTCGGACGACGGCGGCGTGGAGCCTGGCACCGTGTAGCTCAGCGTGCCCGAGGTACGCCCGGCCAGCAAGTCGTTGATGCGGTCCACCGTGCCTGTCAAGGTCATCGAGGTGCTGTCGTTGCCAGAAATCAGCACGCCGCTCGTGCCTGCATCGGCATGCAGCAGGCCCACGAGCGAAGACAGGCGCGCCACCACCAGGGCGTTACCCGCGTCCGGATCCGCGATGGACAAACCCGTGCCATGCAGGCTCAACGGCACACGCTCGGTGGCGCTGTAGCTGCCTTGTGCGATGGACGCGGCCGGCGCATTGTTGATGGCCGTGATGGCGACCGCCACGCTGGCACTGCCCGACTTGGCCCCGTCGTCGCCGCTGCTGCCCTGGTCATTGACCAGCAGGGTGATGAGGTCGGTGGCCGGAGGTGCCTGCGAGCTCACCATGTAGCTCAAGGTGGCCCCACCGCTGCCGGCCAGCAGGTCGTTGATCTGGGCGATGGTGCCCGTCAAGGTGATCACGGCGGTGTCGTTGTTGGCAATGGCCACGCCCAAGTTACCCGCCTGAGCATGGAAGGTGCCGCTGGATGACGAGAGGATGGCCATCACCTGGCCACTGCCCGCATCGGCGTCAAAGATCGACAAGCCCGTGCCATGCAAAGCCAGCGGCACCCGCTCGGTGGCGTTGTAGCTGCCCTGGGTGATCGTGGCCACCGGCGCGTCGTTGACGGCCTCGATGTTCACGATGGCACTGGCGAGGCCGGTCATGGGCCCGCCCAGGCCCGTGTTGCCCTGGTCATCGACCTGCAAGGTGAGCAGATCGCTGGCCGGCGGTGTGGGCCCGCTGGCCAGGTAGGTCAGGCTGGCCGAGGCATTGCCCGCCAGCAGGTCGTTGATCTGCAGCAAAGTGCCCGTCAGGGTCAGCACCGAGCTGCCATCGCCCACCACGGCCACGCCCGTTGTCCCAGCGGACACACGCAGCACCCCGCTCACCACCGACAAGGTGGCCGTGACAGCGCTGTTGCCCGCATCGGCATCGTCGATGGCCAAACCTGTGCCATGCAGGTTCAAGGCCACGTTTTCAACGGCCTGGTAGCTGCCCTGGCTGATGTTGGCCAGCGGCGGCGTGTTGACCAAGGGGTTGCCGACCACGACCAGGATGCCCGCGCTGGCGCTGGCCAATTTGGCACCGCCGCTGCCCGTGTTGCCCAGGTCGTTGATCTGGAGGCTGAGCGTGTCGGCCGACACCAGGGTGCCACTGCCGATGAGGTAACTGAGCGTGCCGTTCAAGGCGCCATTGAGCAGGTTGTTCAGTTGGGCCACCGTGCCTGTCAGCACCACCGTGTCCGTGCCCGAACCCGATACCGTCACGCCCGTCGTGCCCGCCGCGGCGTTGAGGGTGCCAAAGCCGACCGACAAAGTGACCCGGACCGGCGCCGAGCCTGAATCCGGATCGCTGACCGACAGGCCTGTGCCGTGCAGATTCAGGCTGACCTGGGTGACGGCCGTGTAGCTAGAACGCGTGACGACGGCACCCGGCCCATCGTTGACCGCCGCGATGTTCACCACGGCGCTCGCGCTGCCCGTCCTGGCACCGCCCGTGCCGCTGTGGCCCTGGTCGTTGACCAGCAGCGTGATCGTGTCCGCGGGCGGCGGGTTGCTGCTGGTGACGGTGTAGGACACCGTTCCGGCCAGATTGCCAGCCAGCAGATTGTTGATCTGCGTCAGCGTGCCCGTCAGCGTCAGCGAGGTGCTGTTGTTGCCGGCCACCGTCACACCGGAGCTGCCAGGCAATGCGTTGAACACGCCGGCGCCGGATGACAAGGTCACCGTCATATTGGTCAGGCCGGCATCGGGGTCGGAGACGCTCAAGCCCGTGCCGTGCAGGGCCAAGGCCACGCGCTCCGTGGCGTTGTAGCTGGTCTGCGTGATGCTGGCCGTCGGCGCGTCGTTGACCTGGGTGATGCTGATGGCCCGGCTCACGCTGCCGGTCAACGGCCCGCCCGTGCCAGTGTTGCCCTGATCGTTCACCTGCAAGGTGAGCGTGTCGCTGGTGGGCGGGTTCTCGCCAGAGGCCGTGTAGCTCAGCGTGCCGCCCTGGCTGCCGGCCAACAGGTTGTTGATCTGCGCGATGGTGCCGGTCAGGCGCACAGCGCCCGTGCCGTTGTTCGCGATGGTCACGCCCGACGAGCCGGCTCCGGCCTGGAGCACGCCGGACAAGGAGGACACCGTCGCCACCACCGTGGCATTGCCGGCGTCCACATCCGCGATCGACAGGCCCGTGCCTTGCAAGCTCAAGGCGATGTTCTCCGTGGCGCTGTAGCTGCTGCGGGTCATCGTGGCCGTGGGCGCCTCGTTCACCGCTGCGATGCTGACTGCGGCGCTGGCGCTGCCTGTCTTGGCACCACCGGCCCCCGAATTGCCCTGGTCGTTGACCAGCAGCGTGATGGTGTCAGAGGCCACCGGGGTCGAGCTGTTGACGGTGTAGGTCAAGGTCGCCGCGCTGTTGCCGGCCAGCAGGTTGTTGATCTGCGTCAGGGTGCCTGTCAAGGTCAACGCGCTGGTGCCATTGCCGACGATCACCGCGCCCGAGGTGCCTGCACTTGCATTGAAGACCCCAGCCGAGGCCGATAGCTTGGCGGTCACGCTGCCCGTACCCGCATCCGCGTCGGCGATCGACATGCCCGTGCCGTGCAGGTTCAGGGCCACACGCTCGGTGGCGCCGTAGCTGCCCGGCGTGATGGTGGCCGTGGGCGCCTTGTTCAAGAGCACCACGCTGAGGGTGCTGCTGGCCGAGGCCGTGCCGCCGTTCGCGCCGGTGGCCACGAAGTTGAGCGTGCGGCCCACGCCGGCGGGGTTGCTGGCGGTGTTGTCGTAGGTGACGGTGCGCAGCACCTGCTGGTAATGCGCCGCCGTGTCCGTGCCACTCAGCGTCAGCAAACCCGATGCGCTGTTGTACGCCGCCGTGATGGCCGTGCCGGTCACATTGGCCGCCAGGGCTTCGGCCGCGCCGTTCTGCAAGTTGGCGATCTGCACGGTCAGCTGGCTCAGGTTGGCGGTGGGGGCCGTCAAACTGGCGTCCGAATCCGCGGCAGCCACGGGCCCACCGCCTTGCGTGAAACCATTGGCGAAACCCGTGCCTGCCACGCCCGAGCTGTTGTTGGCATCGAGGTCCAGCACGGGCGCTGGCACGGTGTAGCTGATGCTGAGGATGGGGCGCGATCCGATGCTGCCCTCAGACGACACCAGGCTCGCCGAACCACTGTTGTTCATCAGTGCCCAGCCGTGGTTGGCGGCGCCGTTGGACCAGGCCTGCACCGTCGCGACCAACGACGAGGTGGACGAGAACAGGTAGCGGCCGTTGGCATCGAAGGAGGTGGTGTCGGCCGTGCTGGACGCCTCCACGTTGTCGAACGAAATCCCGTTGCCCATGCTGTTCCACGTCGAGGACTCCGACCAGGTCTTGAGCATGCGGTACATCGAGATCTGTGGCGAACCGATGGTGTTGCCGGCATCGGCCAGGATGAGGCTGGCGCTGGTAATGGTCGCGCCCAAAGGGATCTGCCCGGAGCCGCTGCCGAAGATGTTGTCAAAGCGCAGCAAGCCCACCTTGGTCGAGCCGATGAGCGTCATCGTGGTGCTGGTCCCATCGCTGAGCAGCGTGCTCGCCAAGGGAAAGGAAGAGACCGTTGCGTCCTGCGTGCCGGTGTAACCCGCGCCTTCGAGAAAACTGATCGATTGCGTGGCCAGCTCGCCCTGCCAGCTCGCTTGCGCCTGCACCGAGAGCGCCGCCGCCGCGTCGATGCGCCCCTGCTGGAACTCCAGCACCCAATCACCGCCCCAGCCCGCGTTACCGGTGAGGTCGGTGCTGGCCGCCACGTCCACCCCGGCCAGCATGGCCAGGTCGCGCACGAAATCCTGGCCGACAGCGGTGGCCGCCACATCGCAACCGTAGAGCAGCAGGTCGCCGCCTTGCGCCATGGCGGCGCCCCAGGACGCCACCTCGGGCGCCCTGACCATCAGCGTGGCCTGATCCAGCAGGGCATTGCCCAAGCGCAAGGCGCCATCCTGACCGTGGGAGATCACATGCACCGCCGCCACGTCCTGGCGCGCATCGAGCACCTGGGTGATGCGCGCGATGCCGTCCTCGTCGGCGGCAATGCGGACCACCTCGACGTCGCGGCCAGCCGCCGCCTGCGCGCGAATGTCGGCGATCAGCTGATCCGCATCGGCCACCGCCGCATCCACGAACACAATGTCGTGGCGCGCGCCGTTGGCGGCCTCCTGCAAGACGCTGGCAGCTTGCTGCGGCTGGTGAAGGCTGGTGGTGTCGGTGGCGAGGCCAGCCAGGAGGCCCACGTCCGCCGAATACAGGATGCGGGGCTCCAGCGACTCCACAACCGGCCCACCAGAAAATGCGCGCTGAGTCCGCTTCATGGGTGAATGGATGGCTTCGAAGAGACAGGGCTTGTCGTCAAGCGACGCCAAGCCATGCGTCAAGGATGTTGCCATCGCCGGGCGGCGAGCACGCGCGGAAAAGCGCACGGAAACCGCCCATTCCGAGCGCATGGCGGCCCACGGTGCCATGTTGCCCGGGCGCCGCGCCGGCACTGATGCACGACTACATCGTGCAGCTCGAGGTCAAGGCACCAGACTCAGGAACAAAAACGCTGCAAAAATCACCAGATGAACCGCCCCCTGCATGACGGTGGTTCTGCCCGTGGCCACGGTCAGGATGCCGACCACGAAGGTCAGCAACAGCAGCACCAAGTCCTTGCCGACGATGCCCAGTTGCAGCGGCAAGCCCATCCACATCGACACGACCACCACGGCCGGGATGGTCAGGCCGATGCTGGCCAAAGCCGAGCCAATGGCCAGGTTCAAGCTGGTCTGCAGGCGGTTGGCGTGGGCGGCACGGATGGCCGCGACCGTTTCCGGCAGCAACACCAAGAGCGCGATGACCACGCCGATCACGGCCTTGGGTGCACCGGCGGCGGCCACCACGCGCTCAATGGTGGGCGAGAGCATCTTGGCCAAGCCGATCACCGCGACCAGCGAGACCAGCAGCAAGGCCAGGCTGCCCCAGGCATGCGCAGCACTGGGCGGCGGCGCGTGGACTTCTTCGTTGGCCGCATCGACCGTGGGCAGGAAATAATCGCGGTGGCGCACCGTCTGCACGAACACGAAGACCAGCCACAGCGCCAGCGAGGCCGTGCCCGCAAAAGCCAGCTGCGAACGCGTGTAGGTGCCGCCCCCGGTGCTCGTGGTGAAGGTGGGCAGGACCAGCGTGAGGCAGGCCAGGGCGATCAGGGCACCATAGCCCGCGTTGGCCCCATCGACCCGAAAGGTCTGCTCGCGGTGACGCCACCCACCGACCAGCAGGCACAGGCCCACGACGCCGGTACAAATGATCATGATGGCCGAGAAAACCGTGTCGCGCGGCACGGTGGCCGCCCCCTCGCCGCCCGCCATCATGATGGTCACGATCAGTGCCACCTCGATCACGGTGACGGCCAGCGCCAGCACCAGCGTGCCCAGCGGCTCGCCGACCTTGTGGGCGATGACCTCGGCGTGGTGAACGGCGGCCAGCACGGCCGCGATCAAGGCAGCCCCTGTCAGGCTCAGCCAGCCCGTCGATGGCGGGACCACGAGGGACAAGGCCAGCAAGAGGCTGGCCGCCAGTGGTGTGATCAAGGCCCAGATCGGCATGCTTGGTTTTCCTGTTCGTTCGTGTGTGGTGCGAGCCCCTGATGATGCCCCATTAACATCGGCCTACTTCAGCAGGCCCTCATCCCATCATTGCGTCATGTCCCTGGACACCCTTCATCGCCTTCAGACCGGGCAGCTCGCCGGCAGCCGTGAACTCAAGCTCTCCTGCGGCCTGCGCGAGTTCCCCCCGGCCATCTTCGGCCTGGCCGACACCCTGGAGGTGCTGGACCTCAGCGGCAACGCGCTGAGCGCCCTGCCCGACGACCTGCACCGCTTGAGCCGCCTGCGCGTGCTGTTCTGCTCCGACAACCACTTCACGCAGCTGCCGGCCAGCCTCGGCCCATGTGCGCAGTTGAGCATGGTGGGCTTCAAAGCCAACCAGATCGACGACGTGCCGGCCGCTGCCCTGCCCCCAATGCTGCGCTGGCTCATCCTCACGGACAACCGGATCGAACAATTGCCCGCAGAGCTGGGCCGGCGGCCCGCGCTGCAAAAACTCATGCTGGCCGGCAACCGCCTGCGCGAGCTGCCCGACTCGCTGGCCCAATGCACCGAGCTGGCGCTGCTGCGCATCTCAGCCAACCGCTTCGAGGCCCTGCCCGATTGGCTGCTGACCATGCCGCGCCTGGGCTGGCTGGCTTTCGCGGGCAACCCAATGCTTGAAGCAGCCGAGTCACGCGCCATCGACCAGGCCCACGTACCCACCATCGATCAGGCCGCGCTCGAAGTCGGCCAGGTCTTGGGCGAAGGCGCCTCCGGCGTGATCAGGGAAGCGATCTGGCACGGCCCTCAAGGCCCTTTGCCAGTCGCACTCAAACGCTTCAAAGGCCAGATGACCAGCGACGGCCTGCCAAGCAGCGAACTGGCCGCCTGCCTGGCCGCCGGCAGCCACCCCAACCTGATCGGCGTTCTTGGTTTGCGCCACGGCAGCGCCGGCAGCGCACCCGACTTGGTCATGCGCCGCATCGACGCCAGCTTCAAGACCCTGGCCGGCCCGCCCAGCCGGGCCTCCTGCACCCGAGATGTGTATGAAGCGGGCCAGGCTTTCTCGCTGACCAATGCCCTGGACATCGCGCTGAGCATCGCCTCGGCTGGCGCCCACCTGCACAGCCGGGGCATCCTGCATGGCGACCTGTATGCGCACAACACGCTGTGGCATCCGCACGGCCCCTGCTTGCTGGGCGATTTCGGCGCGGCGTCCTTGCTGCCGGCCGATCAGCCCGCCACCAGCCAGGCCCTGATGCGCGTCGAAGTGCGCGCGCTGGGGTGCCTGCTGGAGGAGTTGAGTTCGCGCTTGATGTGGCCACCGGCCTCGGGCACGGATCAAGCGATGCGACATCAAGCCATCGTCAACGACCTGCTGGCCCTGCAGGCCGAGTGCCTCCACCAGCACGTGGCCTCACGCCCCAGCATGGCGCAAGCGAGCGCGCGGCTGCAGGTACTCCGGCATCAGGCCGACTGAGCGCCCCATGCACGACGCCAACCACCCTTTGCCCATCCTCTACAGCTTCCGCCGCTGCCCCTATGCCATCCGCGCCCGGCTGGCCATCAAGGCCTCTGGCGTTCAGGTCGAGTTGCGCGAGATTGTGCTGCGTGACAAGCCGGCGGCCATGCTGGCGATCTCGCCCAAAGGCACGGTGCCGGTGCTGCAATTGCCCACGGGCGAAGTGATCGAGCAAAGCCTGGCGATCATGCGGTGGGCGCTGCATCAAGGCGATCCCCACGGCTGGCTGGGCCATGGCGATGCCTCACAGGCCCAAGCGCTGATCGACACCAATGATGGCCCCTTCAAGCGCCTGCTTGATGCCTACAAATACCCCGAGCGGCATCCTGAGCGCCCACAACAAGACCATCGGGCTCAGGCGGTCGAGCTGCTGCTCGCCCCGCTCGATACACGCCTGGCGCGACATCCTCAACTGATGGGCGAACGCGTTCACCTGGCCGACATGGCCCTGCTGCCCTTCGTGCGCCAGTTCGCGCTGGTCGATGCCGCCTGGTTTGAGACCCAGGCGCCGCTGCCTGCCTTGCGGGCCTGGCTGAATGGCCACCTGGCCAGCCCGCTCTTCCTGTCCGTGATGGGCAAGTGGCCCACATGGCGCGAGGGCCAGGACGGCGAGCCCTTCTGAAAAAGCACAGTCCCCACGCCGATGCCATTCGCCAGGCGACGCGGCATGGCAGACTTCTCCCACCATGCACCGCATCCCCGACGATGAGATCGAGATCACGGCCGTGCGCGCCCAAGGCGCCGGCGGCCAGAACGTCAACAAGGTCTCCAGCGCCATCCACCTGCGCTTTGACATCCCCGCCTCATCGCTTCGAGACGATGTGAAAGAGCGCCTGCTCGCGCTCAATGACCAGCGCATCACCAGCCAAGGCGTGCTCATCATCAAATCGCAGGAGCACCGCAGCCAGGAGATGAACCGCACCGAGGCCCTGCGCCGCCTGCACGAGCTGGTCGACAGCGTGGCCAGGCCACCGCGCATCCGCCGGGCCACCCAGCCCACCTACGCCTCCAAGCGCAGGCGGCTGGAGGGCAAGCGCCAGCGCTCGGCGATCAAGTCTCAGCGCGGCTCATCTTCATCGGACTGAGCAGGCGCTTGACCGGCGTCGCCCGGCGTGAGGGCCGTTGTCGTCAGGTCCGGAAACGGCCAATCCAGCAACTCGGCCAAGCGCGTCACGACCCAGCCTGCCTCCAGCTCAGCCACACCAGATTCGGGCGTGCACAGCCCCGCATGGCAGCGCCGCAGCACCTCCTGCTCGTCCACGCCGATCTCGACATGGATGCTGCGGCAGTGCTCGGTCAGGTGGCTGGCCAGGTCTTCGCAGACCTCGTAGCGCTCACGCAGGTGGCTCATCGACACGGTAAGGCGATGGCGGGCATCGCTGTGGATCGCCGTGAACGAGGGCGGGATGTGGATTTGGTACTCATCTGACATGCAAGGGTTGTACCTCAAGCGGGCCGGCGATGTACGTCAAAGAACGTATTGGCCGCCTCAAACACGGTTTTCACAATGCAAGCTCATTGGCAACCCCAGGAGCCCACCATGCTTCACGGCGATATCACCAGCAGCCTCGACACCGTCGGTGTCGCGGTCGTCAACTACAAGATGCCCCGCCTGCACACCAAGGCCGAAGTCTTGGAGAACGCCCACAAGATCAGACAGATGATCGAGGGCATGAAGCTGGGCCTGCCCGGCCTGGACCTGGTGATCTTCCCGGAATACAGCACACACGGGATCATGTACGACAAGACCGAGATGATGGAGACGGCCTCCACCATCCCCGGTGACGAGACCGAAATCTTTGCGCAAGCCTGCCGCAATGCCAAGGTCTGGGGCGTGTTCTCGCTCACGGGCGAGCGCCACGAGGAGCACCCCAACAAGGTGCCCTACAACACGCTCATCCTCATGAACGACCAGGGCGAAATCGTCCAGAAGTACCGCAAGATCATGCCCTGGACACCCATCGAGGGCTGGTACCCGGGCGACAAGACCTATGTGTCGGACGGCCCCAAGGGCATGAAGGTCAGCCTGATCATCTGCGACGACGGCAACTACCCCGAGATCTGGCGCGACGTGACCATGAAGGGCGCCGAGCTGGTCGTGCGCTGCCAGGGCTACATGTACCCGGCCAAGGAGCAGCAGGTGCTGATGTCCAAGGCCATGGCCTGGGCCAACAACACTTATGTGGCCGTGGCCAACGCGGCAGGCTTTGATGGCGTCTACAGCTACTTCGGCCACTCGGCCATCATCGGCTTCGACGGCCGCACCCTGGGCGAATGCGGCGAGGAGGACTACGGCATCCAGTACGCGCAACTGAGCAAGCGCCTGATCCGCGACGCGCGCGCCACCGGCCAGTCGCAGAACCACCTGTTCAAGCTGCTGCACAGGGGCTACACCGGCAAGATCAATTCGGGCGAAGGCGACAAGGGCGTGGCCGAGTGCCCCTATGAGTTCTACGAGCAGTGGATCAAGGACCCGCAGGGCACGCGCGAGCGCGTAGAAGCGCTCACCCGCCAGACGGTGGGCACCTCGGAGTGCCCCATCGAAGGGATACCCAACGATGCGCGCTTGAAATACGAGTGATCGCCGTGAAAACCAGGCTGGCCATGGGCCCCACCACCGTGGGATCATGGCCGGATGAACGGCACCCTTCCTTTTCCCATTCCGGATTGGGCCTGGTCCCTCTGGCACACCTTCGACTGGCGTGACGCCTTCCTGCTGTGGCTGACGCCCCTGTTCATGCTGGCGATCGCGATCGAGTGGTGGCATTGGCGCCGGGCCGGTCGCCACGAGGTCTTCAGCTGGCAGGACAGCTTCGCCAGCCTCAACCTGGGCGGCTTCTATGCCTTCGTGGACGTCCTGCTGGTGCTGCTCTTCGTCCTGCCAGCCATGGACTGGCTCTACCAGCACCGCCTGTTCACGCTCAAACAGTCGGCGCTGGAGATGGCCGCCCTCTACCTGGGCGTCGAGTTCTGCTACTACTGGTTCCACCGCGCCAGCCACCGCATCCGCTGGTTCTGGTGCGCCCACGTGGTGCACCACGCGTCCGAGCACATGAACTTCACCACCGCCCTGCGCCAGAGCTGGCTCTACAGCTTCGCGGGCAACTGGTTGTTCTACACGCCCATGGTGTGGCTGGGTTTCGAGCCACGCTGGGTGTTGCTGGCCCTCTCCGTCAACCTGGCTTTTCAGTTCTTCGTGCACACGCAATGGGTGGGCAAACTGCCGCGCTGGGTCGAGTTCATCTTCAACACGCCCTCGCACCACCGCGTGCACCACGGCCGCAACCCGGCCTACATCGACCGCAATTTCGGCGGCACGCTGATCGTGTTCGACCGCCTGTTCGGCACCTTCACGGAGGAGACAGAAGCGCCCGATTACGGTTTGGTCCAGCCCCTGCTGAACTACAACCCGCTCTGGCTGACGGTGCACGAATGGGTCTTCATGGCGCGCGATGTGGCACGCCCAGGCCCCCTGAGTCAGCGTCTGAAGCACCTTTGGGCGCCACCGGAATGGGCACGCGAGGCCCCGAGGCAGGATAATCCCGCCCATGCAACCTCAAGCCCTCCTTGACCTCACGTGCCATCTGCTCAGTGAAATCCAAAAGCTCGACGCCCCGGCGGACGTGCTCGTTTCCTATTTTTTCCGCAAGAACAAGGCTTTAGGCTCACGCGAGCGCAACGCCCTGGCCGAGACCGCCTACGCCGTGCTGCGTCAGCGCCTGCTCTGGCAACATTTGGCCCAATCCGGCCACGGCCCCATGGAGCGCCGCCTGGCCATCCTGGC
>CANBUA010000132.1 GCA_947372535.1 Burkholderiales bacterium | reverse complement strand
AAGCAGGCGCGCCCGCGCCGCTGCTACGACGTGCTGCACAAGGCCGAGCTGGTCTACTACCTGGGCACCCAACCCGATGCCTTCGACGTCATCATCTCGGCCGACACCCTGTGCTACTTCGGCGCGTTGGGCGAAGCCACGGCGGCCAGTTACGCCGCTTTGCGGCCGGGTGGGTGGTTGATCTACACGGTCGAGGCCCTCACCCTGCACGATCCGAAAGATCACCTGCTGCAGCCCAACGGCCGCTATGCTCACCATAAGCGCCACGTGGAGCAGACCCTGGCCCAGGCCGGCTTTGCCCTGCCGGCCAAAGTGGAGCAGGTGGTGCTGCGCACCGAGGCGGGCAAGCCCGTGCTGGGCTGGCTGGTGAGCGCCATGAAGCCGCGTTGATGTCGTGCGCCGAATCCAAACCCATCGAAATGAAACCAGGGGAAACACATGATCCGAGGCAATGAGGCCGTCATCAGAACAGGCATGCCCATGTCGCATGGCCATGCCTTTCAGCAGGTGGCCAACGCCCAGGACTGCGTGATCGTGGTGCGGGCCGTGGGCCGCTGGGCGACCGGGCTGCTGCTGGAAGACTATGCCAGCAAGGGCTTTCACAACAAAGCCAAGAGCTGCAACTGGGGCCCGATGGCGGGCTTCGTGTTGAGCGACCCACGCCTCGGCAAGGGTGGCAATCAGGCGGAGCAGGGGCTTGCGGTGCGAAACGCGCTGCAGCATGGCTGCAGCGAAACACCCCTGTTCATCACCGACGAGCGGCGTCGGGACCTCGAAGACCCACTCCCAGGCGGCCTCGGTCGCATCGCCCGAGTGCGAGAGAACGCCGCCCATGAAAGAGTGGGCTCCGTCAACGAGATGCACTACACGGCGGTGGGTGTCGCCGCGACCCTCCCGACGAAGTTCGTACTTCGCCGCACCATGAATGCGCCAGGCGCCGATGGCAAGATCCTGTGGGCAGTGTTGTATGGTCCGGGCGAGGTCCCCAGGCGGGGGGTTGCTGACTTGCCCGTGCCCGCAGCCGGCTTTCCTCCGGTCATGGCCATCGTGGACGCCGCCTGCCCGGACGATGTGCGACGCACCTACCGAGCCGCCACCACAGGTGACTATGACTTGTGGGCCGTTTTCCCCAAGATCAAATCCTTTAAGGAGACGGGCGGTCTGGCCGACCGGCGCATGGTGCCGGGCAGCGACCGCCATCACGTGCCCATGAGCCAGTTCAAGGTGCATGAGGATGAGCACCAGGGCAACCTGACCCCCCGCATCCTGGCCATCAAGAACCATTTGAACCAAATGGTGCAGGGCGCGGGTTACCGGGGCGGCGATGTGGTGCACCACAGCGATGAAGCGGGGCGTCCCAACGTCCGTGACATCGACTTCCCAGCCGTGGCTTTCATCCCTGGCCAGATGCAGGCCCACGTCGCCAACGTCAGCGATTTCCGCGAGCTGGTCGGCGTCCTATTGAGGGGCAAGCATGTGCTCAGCCTGAACCCGGGTTGGCAGGGTGAACTGGGCATCAGCGTGACGACCCAGGGCAATTACGTGGTGTGAGCGTGCGCATGACTTTCGTCCCTTCCTAAACCGGGTGGGCTGGATTCCACTCCAAGGCTATGCCAGCTTCCATCACCTTCGATTGCGGCCACCCTGCAGGCACGGTGCTTGTCGAATCGCTGACCCTGCAAGAGGGCTTGAGCGAGATTGGCGTCATGCAGCTGCAGCTGTACAGCCCCCAGACCACCTTCAAGGCGGCCGATCTGCTGGGCAAGGCCGTGGGCGTGACCCTGGTGGATGCCGAGGGCAACAAGCGCTTCGTGCACGGTCACGTGGTGCGCTTCAGCCACTGCGTCAAGAACGGGCGGCTCAACACCTTCCTGGTGGAGGTGCGCCCGTGGACCTGGTTCCTGACCCGCACCGCCAATTGCCGCATCTTCCAGGCCAAGTCGGTGCCCGACATCGTCAAGAAGGTGTGCAACGATCACGCCGCCGTGGCCAAGCTGCAGTTCAATCTGATGCGCAGCTACCGCAAGTGGGACTACTGCGTTCAATACCGCGAAACCGATTTCCAGTTCATCACCCGGCTGCTGGAGCACGAAGGCATTTACTGGTGGGTCAAGCACGAGCAAGACAAGCACACCCTGGTGCTGATGGACGCCTCCAGCGCGCACAACCCCATCGTCCACGATGCCAAGCTGCCCTATCTGGAAGACGACATCGCCCAGCCGCGGCACAACGAGCCCCACATCGCCAGTTGGGTCTCTGAAGAAGAGATCCAGACCGAGAAGGTGGTGCTGACCAGCTACGACTTCATGGCGCCTTCCACCTCGCTGCTGACCGAGGCCAAGGTCAGCCGGCAACACCCGCAAGCCGGCGCCGAGCGCTTCGACTTTCAGGGTGACTACACCGACAAGACTGACGGCAAGCAGCTGGCCGACGACCTGCTCGATGGTGCCCAAACCGCCTACAAGCGCTTTCAGGGTGTGACCAACGTCGAGCACTTCGAGTCTGGCCGCCTGTTCGACCTGACCCGCCACCCGCTGGACGACCAGAAGGGCCGCTACCTGATCACGCGCGTCGGCATGCAGGCCACCATCCGCCTGTTTGATCAGGCCGGCGCCAGCGAGACTCAGTTCAAGGTGGATTTCAATGCCATCCCGGCAGCCCAGCAGTTCCGCCCGCCGCGCCTCACGCCCAAGCCCTTTGTGCAAGGGCCGCAGACGGCGGTGGTGGTCGGCCCGGATGGCGAAGAAATCTACACCGACAAGTACGGCCGCGTGAAGGTGCAGTTCCACTGGGAACGCCCCGGTGAGAAGTACGACAAGTTCTCCTGCTGGGTGCGCGTGTCTCACCCCTGGGCGGGCAAGAACTTCGGCATGATCCACACGCCGCGCATCGGCCAGGAGGTGGTGGTCAGCTTCCTCGAAGGCGATCCGGATCAGCCCCTGATCACCGGCCGCGTGTACAACGCCGAGCAGATGCCGCCGTGGGAGCTGCCGGCCAACGCGACGCAAAGCGGCATCCTCACGCGATCGAGCAAGGGCGGGGCCTATGGCAACGCCAACGCCATCCGCTTCGAGGACAAGAAGGGCAGCGAACAGCTGTGGATCCACGCCGAGAAGAACCAGGACATCGAGGTCGAGAACGACGAGACCCATTGGGTGGGGCATGACCGGACCAAGACCATCGACCACGACGAGACGGTGCATGTCAAGCATGACCGGACCGAGACGGTGGACAACAACGAGATGATCACGATCGGTGTGGACCGGCAGGAAAAGGTCGGTCACAACCAGGTCATCGTGATCGGCAACGACCACACGGAAACCATCGTGGGCAGCATGATGCTGACCGTCAACAGGACCAAGAGCGAAACCGTGGGCCTCAATTCGGCTGAAACGGTCGGGGTGGCCAAGGAGCTCACCATCGGGGGCCTCTATCAGGTCACGGTCGGGGCGGCCCACAACACCACGGTGGGGGCCGCCAAGCTGGTGGAGGTCGGGGGCCAGAGCTCAGAGCTCGTGGGCGCCGGCAAAAGCCTCACGGTGGGGGGCAGCCACACCCAGACCGTCGGGGGTGCCCAAACCATTTCCGTGGGCAGTGATCGCACGCTCAGCGTCGAAGGTCAGTCCACCCAGACGGTCAAGGGCGAGCATGTGTTCAAGGCCAAGAAGATCGACATCACCGCCGAAGACGAACTGGTCATCACGGTGGGCTCGGCCAAGCTGGTCTTGAGCAAGGACGGCAGCATCTTGCTGGACGGCAAGGACATCAGCACCAAGGCCTCCGGCAAGGTCAACGTCAAGGCGTCCGGTGACATCCTGCTCAAGGGCAGCAGCATCAAGGGGAATTGATCATGAGCCAGCAGGCATTCAAACTGAGCCCGCCCGTCACCACCTCGCCCCTCGGCGCGCGCGTGGGCAAGGTGGTGTCGGTGACGCCGGAAGGCGTCCCTCTGGTCGATTTTCCCGGCAATCCGCATGGCCCCCTGGCCGCACGCCTGGCCCTGGCCGCATCGGATGGCGAGCGCTTGTCCCGCTGCTGGGCCGAGGTCGAGGTCCTGATCGTGTTCGCCGACCTGGACATGCGCCAGCCATTGCTCACCGGCATCATCCGCCACTCGCTGGACGAGGTTCAGCAGCACGTGACCGATTGGGAAGGCTTCCGGCAGTTGTGCCTGCGGGCCCAGGAAGAGCTGACGATGGAATGTGGCGACGCGCGGATCACGCTGCGCCGCGATGGCAAGGTGGTCATCGTGGGTCGAGAGATCCTGTCGCGCGCCCAGGGTTCGCACCGCATTCGGGGTGCCACGGTCGACATCAACTGAACGCGGCATGCAGTTGATCAACCACTCGCCATTCAAGGGCGATGTCTTTGTCGACATGGACCCGCATGGCATGGAGCACGCGGTGCTGGTGGTCAAGGCCAGCTTCGAGTTCGGTGGTGCGGATCAAGCCAGGCTGGCGCCGTTTCAGCAAGACGTGCTCTACCAGGACCTGTACTCGGGCAAGCCGGGGGCATCGAGCCTCTTGTATGAATCCGACGCGAACTGGGGGCGGCTGAGCACCGACGTGTCTCTGCTGGCCTATGGCTATCCCGCGCGCCCCGGCGATCGGGAGTCACTGGTCGCGATGCGGGTGGGTGAGGTCACCCGGACGGCCAGGGTGTTCGGGCCCCGCGCGTGGAGTTCGACGCTGGGCGTGACCCGCTTGAGCAGCCCGCAGCCATTTGAACGCGTGCCGCTCATCTACGAACAGGCTTTTGGCGGCCATGACGCGGCAACGAGCGATCCTGCAGACGCCGAGGCCGAGGCGCGCAACCCGGTGGGGCGGGGCTTCGTGGCCCGCAAGAGCCGCCTGGCCGCGCAGGAGGTCCTGGTGCCCAGCATCGAAGACCCCGAGCGCCCCATGAGCCTGCCCGGCGACCGGGCCGACCCGGTGGGCTTCGTGTGTGTCGACAAATCCTGGGCGCCGCGGGCCGCGTTCGCGGGCACGTATGACGCCGCCTGGCAGGCTTCCCGCATGCCCTTGCTGCCCCTGGATTTCGACCCCCGATTCCACACCTCGGCGTCGCCCTCGCTGGCCATCACGGGTTTGCGGGGTGGTGAAGCCGTGCACCTGCTCAACGTCACCGAAAGCCGGCGTGAGCACTTCCTTCTGCCCCAGGTCGCGCTGCACGCGTCCATGCACGTGGATGCCGCCCCTCAGCCCATGCCCCTGAAGCTGAGCGCCGTGGTGATCAACGCCATGAAGGGCGGCCTGACGCTGCTGTGGCATGGGGCTTTGCCTGTGCATGGCCTGGTCGACGATGTCCGCTGGATCTGGCTGGAAGGAGGCCTGACCCATGGCTGAGCCCGCCGCCGGGGGAGACCCCATCGTCATCAGCGCCGTGGGCGCGGTCTCGCCTGTGGGGCACAGCGCGCCCATCAGCTACACCTCGGTGCGTTCCGGTCTGTCGCGCATGGGGGTGTCACCTGAGCTGCGCATCCGCGATGCGCGCGGCAAGCTCATGCCCGTGGTCTGTGCCTGTGCCACCGGTGTGACCGACGGGCATCGGCGCTTTCTGCGCTTGCATCGGCTGGCCGTGCGGGCCTGGTCCGAGGCGCTCGCGCAAGCGCGCTTGCAGGCGCAAGACCTGGGTCACACCCACATCTACCTGTGCCTGGCCGAGCCCGAGCGGCCCGGCATGGACGATCGTGCCTTGACCGAGCTGGTCCGCAAGTCGTGCCAGGCACTGGGCCTGCCAGACCTGTCGGCCCGCACGGCGGTGGGGCAACACGGGCAGGCCGGCCCCTTGATGGCGCTGCAGACCGCGGCCAGGGCGGTGGCATCGGGGGCGTGTGCGCAAGCCTTCGTGGCCGGGGTGGACAGCTACCTGGATGAACTGACGCTGCAATGGTTGCATGACACCGGGCGCCTCAAGACCGACGACAACGCCAAAGGCTTCGTGCCCGGTGAGGCCGCGGCCTTCCTGCTGGTCGAGCGGCTGTCCGCTGCGCAGGCCCGGCACGTCCAGCCGCTGGCCCAGGTGCTGGGCGTGGGCAGCGCGATGGAGTCGCAAACGATCTATGACAAGAAGCCCAGCACGGGCGAGGCCTTGACCCAGGCCATCCGTGCAGCGCGACAGACCGTGCCGGCCGGCCGCGTGCCCAGCCTGGTCTGCTGCGATCTCAATGGCGAACGCTACCGGGCTCAGGAGTGGGGGCTGGTGTTGAGCCGGGCTTTGGGCCAGGATGCGCCTGGCACGCTGTGGCATGCCGCCGATTGCATGGGCGATACCGGGGCGGCCAGCGGTGCGCTTCACCTGATCTTGGGCGCCATGGCCCTGGCCAGGCAACATGCCGGTGGGGATGCGGCCCTGGTGTGGGCGGCCAGCGACGACGGCGAGCGGGGTGCGGTCATGCTCGGTGTCTGCGCGCCGGGGTCAGCGACGTGAGGAGCACATCATGGGTGTGACGGTTGGGGTCAATGGCAAGACCGTGGTCCACGCCGACAGCGGCGGGGTGAGCATCGCCTTCCCGGATGTGTGCAAGACGCCATCCCCGGCGGGGCCCATCCCCATTCCCTATCCCAACGTGGCCAAGTCCTCGGACACCGCCAGCGGCAGCAGCAGCGTGAAATGCGATGGCAACCCCATCATGCTCAAGGACTCCAACTTCAGCACCAGCACGGGCGATGAGGCCGGATCGGCCGGGGGCGGCGTGGCGTCGAACACCACCAAAGGCAAGGCCGAGTTCGTCAACTACTCCTTTGATGTGAAGGTGGAAGGCAAGAACGTGGGGCGCGCCCTGGACCCGATGGTGCACAACAAGATGTCGTCGCCCAACACCCCGCCCATGCCCCTGATCCAGCCGCCGCTGATCCCGGTGCTTCAGGTGAGCTGCCCTTGCTGCGGCGAAGGCCACAAGGCCTCCCAGTGGCGCGCCCAGAAGGACGCGGGCGACACCAGCAAGGACCTGGAAAAACTCAAAGGGCAGTTGGGCGCGTGAAGCGGCCAGTGAACAGGAGCAAGCGATGACGACCGGCAATGTGGAACGGCACATGTACACCCTGTACAAGGAGATGATCGAGGATGGCTTTGGCCCCAGCAAGCTGGACCTCACCTTGAGCGAAAACGTGGGCTATCCGGTGCAGGCCCACCACTGCATCAGTTGCTCGGTCATGGCCAAGATCGAAAAGGGCAAGCTGGCCAAGCTGGCCGAGGACTCCGGGTACGACATCAACAACGGCAACAACGGGGTGGCACTGCCGGCGTATTTCGGGCACACGCGCAAGGACAACAAGCAGCGCCACCGCGGTGGGCACTGGGACGATTACTACGAAAAAGTCGCGGCCAAGCTCCAGCCCATCTACGACAAACACAAGGGCAGCAAGCCCTGCACCGATCCTGCGGCCCGCAAGAACATCAAGGCCGACCTGGAAACGGCGGAAGACGACATCAAGAAGAAGCTGCTGGACCGCAAGTGGTGGCTGTACGACTGGTCAGAGGACCTGTATGACGGCGACTACCGCGACGAGGGAGCCGGCAACCTCAAGTCGGGCCGCAAGCGAGATGGCTCGTCCACCAGCGGTCAGCAGTGGCTGAACGACTACGGTGGCAACGATGTCAAACGCCGCCACAAGGTGCTGGGCAGCAAGAAGCAGGTGCTGAGCAGTTGGTACAAGAAATATGGCTACCCCGTGCCGGGTGGCCTGACTTCATGAAAGGTGACCCATGTACTACGTATTCGGCAACGACACCCGCTTGACGAGCAAGTTCATCTTCTATCGGGATCTGCCCGACGACTTCGAATCGGCGCGCTGGACCAGCGGTGAGCGCTTCAAGGTGGCGCCCACGCCGATGACCCTGGTGGCGGCCGATGAAAAGCCCGACACCCTGTCGGACTTCGCGCTGGTGAGCGGGCGCTTGCATGTCTATTCCCCCAAGCTGCGGGCCACGCTGGCCAAGGCGGGCGTCACCAACATCGAGTACGTTCCCATCACGCTGGTCGATGCCAAGCGCGGGGTCACGGTGTCGGACTATTGCGTGGCCAACATCATCGGCAAGGTGGATTGCCTCGACCCGGCCCATTCGACGGTGGGCACGTTTTCAGACGGGGTCGGCTACAGCGCCGTCGAAGAGTTCACGCTGATCGACGCGCGCATCCAGCCCGTCGATGGCATGTCGACGCCGCCTCAGCTCTTTCGCCTGGGCGAGTTCCGCTACCACGTGATCGCGAGCGCCTCACTGAAAGCGGCGTTCGAGCGCGACGGCATCACAGGTGCCCGTTTTGTGGCCACCACGGACTTCTGCTGAGCCATGAGCTATTACGTGTGGGAAACCCGGCGAAGCAACCCGAAGCAGGTGATGGCGCCAGCCTTTGCACCCACGTACGCCGACCACAAGGTCAACTTCATTGCTGGCCGACGCTTCAAGCAGCCCCTGCCTGAGCTGGACATCCACTTCCACGCAGCAGGCGATTTCGCCATCACCGACGATCTGGTCATCGCTCGCCGTCGGTGCCTGGTGCATTCGGCTCGGCTCACCGACGTGCTGCGCCGGGCCGGGGTGGACGGCTTCGACCTCTACCCCTGTCGGCTGGTCAATGACCACGATGGCCGCGTGTTGCGCACGCACCATGCGATCAACCTGCTGGATGTGATCCACTGCCTGGACCGGGACCAGTCGGAGCTCGAAGTCGACGACGAAGAGCCCAACGAGATCTGGAGCATCCTGCGGCTCCACTTGCTGGCGTCTCGCCTGGGTGACAGCCTGATGTTCCGCCTGGGTGAGCGCCGCAACACGGTGATCGTTCACGAGCGCGTGGTGCAGGCACTGGTCCAGGCGGGGATCACCGGCCCGGTCTTCCTGCCTGCAGAGGGCTATCGCGAGTACCCGGGCTTTGCCAGCGACAACCCCCGCAACGTCATCGGTACGCATGATCTGGATCCCGAGGGCCCCATCGATGCGGACACCGAAGGCGAAGAAGAGGCGCCCTGAAGCGTGGAGACCCATCAATGAGCGGACATGATTTCGCGAAAGAAGAGGGCACGCTGGCGTTTCACCGTGATCTCTTTCTCGAGCAATCCCAGGAGGCGGGCTTCCTGTATGAGCAGCGGCAGTTGCGCTTGCTGGAGGGGCACGCCAGCTGGCGCAGCCTGTCTGGCCTGGAGGCGCGGCTCGATGCCCGCCTGGATGCGCTCGTGGTCGGGCATGAGCTGGCCCTGCGCGTGTGCGCCGAGCGCGCCGTGGAAGGGGATGTGGGCGAGGTGTTCGTGGCCATGAGCGTCGTGTGCCGGCATGCGCACGCGCCGGCGATGGCCAGGATCCTCAACAGCCTGGATCTGGCAGACGAGGCACGCCTGGTGGCGGCGCGTCAGGCTTTGTGTTGGGCGTTGCCGCCGGCCTGGGAAGCCTTTGTCGAGCGTGCCTTGCAGACGGGCTCGGCCCCACTGATCGCGCTGCTGGCGCCCGTGTGTGGACACCGTCAGCTGAAGCTGGGCCCCGCCCTGTTGCAAGCCTGGCAAGCGCACCCCACGGTGTCGGCATCCAGCATGGATGCGCTGGGTCGCCTGCGTGTCACGGAGGCGCGCCCCCTGATGCGCAAGGCGATGACCGAGGGCGACGCGGGCAGCCGGATGGCCGCCTTGCTGGCGCTCTTGCGGCTGGGGGATCGCGAGGCGCTGGGCGCGGCGGTCACCGATGCGAAGACGCAAGCCTGGCCTCGACTGGCCCTGGGTTTGGCGGGGCCGCCGGAGGCCCTCCAGACCTTGCTGCAGCTGGCGGCGTCCGGGCAGGCCGACGCCGTGGTCTTGCATGGGCTGGGCCTGTTGGGCGATCCAGTGGCGTTCGACGTGCTGTGCGCCCACCTGACACATCCCGAGCACGCCGAGGCCGCGGCCACGGCCCTGCAATGGATGACCGGCGCCACGCTGTTGGACAGCACCTTCGACCCCGAACCCGTGGACGAGGACACCTTGGTGGGCGATGAATTGCAGGCCTGGCGGGAGCGCGGCGAGGCGCCTGTGCGGGCGGATGGTCGGCCCTTTGGCGAGCAGACCCTGAGCGGGTCCAAAGACCCGGTGCGCTGGAAGGCCTGGATGACCGAGCAGGCTGAACGATGGGTGCCCGGGCGCCGCTACCGTTTGGGCCGACCTGTCGATCCCGCCGTGCTGGTCGACGCCTTGGTCCACGACGACAGCGACATCCTGCTGCGGCATTACACGGGCATCGAACTGGCCGTTCGCTGCGAAAGCCCGATGCCTTTCGATGTGG
This sequence comes from Burkholderiales bacterium, assembly GCA_947372535.1. The sequence continues at coordinate 1,857 of CANBUA010000132.1, read as the reverse complement.
ACATGCCGGTGTCGATGCAGACCCAGGCGCTGGCTCAACTGCGCGCCTGGGCGGCCGGCCGTGCGGGCGCTTTCCAGCCGGGGGGCTGGTATTTCGCCGGGCTGCCGCAATGAGCGCCGCATGACTTTCGTTGATTGACCAAGGTCAGCCCCCAAGGCGACGATGTCACCATCGCCCCATCTTTTCTGACACCTCGAACACCAGGGCCAAGGGAGCCTTCATGCATTTGCTCATCCGCGCCGTCAGCCTGGCTGGTCAGCCTTTGACGCAGGCCATTTCCGCCTACTTCGATGAGCGTGGCGGCACCATGGGCCGCTCGGACACCAACACCCTGGCCCTGCCCGATCCGGAGCGCCGCATCTCGCGCCTGCAGGCCGAGGTGTCGCGCAGCGCCGAAGGCTGGCGTCTGCTCAACGCGGGCAACGCCAACCCCATCTGGCACAACAACAAGGCCGTGCCACCTGGCGAAACGGTGCTGCTCGACGATGGCGACGAGCTGCAGGTGGGCACCTATTCCCTGCTGGTCAGCCATTCCAACAACGACCCGGCCGCCCGCACCATCACCGAGGGCCGCGCCGCCGTGGATTCGCGCACCGTCATCGTGGGCTCGGGCACCGAAGGCCGCACCGACCCGGGCCGCATGGCCATGAACGTCAGCCTGAGCGCCTCGCCGCACACCCAGGCCACCGCCGCGCGCACACAAGCCCAGACGCGTGATCTCGACAACGCCGCCACCCGGCTGGTGGGGGATGCCGAGCGCGTGGTCGTGCGCCAGGCGCCTGTCGCCCCACCCGCGCCGCCCGCCGCCGCATCCTTCACGTTCACACCGTCCGCCCCGTCGGCTGCCCCCAGCCCGGTCGCCTCGGCCGCATCACCCGCATCGCCTTTTGCCGATCTGCTGGGCTCGCCCGTGTCCGCGCCGGCTGGCCCCTCGGCTGCCGATCCTTTCGCCGATCTGCTGAGCCCCTCTTCCGGTAGCGGCTCGTCCTGGTCTTTTGCACCGGCTCAGGCTCCCTTCCCGTCCCCGACGTCCACACCTGCCGCATCGGCCTCGCCCAGGTCAACGGCGTCTCCCGCTTCCGGCCCGACGCCCGCCCACCTGCCCGATGATTTCGATCCCTTCGCCGACCTGAGCCCGCCGCGCCCCGCAGCCGGCGGTGGCGCTTCCGCGTCGCCGTTCGACAGCCTGGGCCTGGGCGGCGGCCTGTCCCATTCCGGCTCCCCATTCGGCGCCTCGGCCGCCAGCTCCGGTCTGCAGGGCCTGGACCTGATGGGTGGCCAGGGCGGCGGCACCCAGGGCGGCAGCGCCTCGTCCATCGACCAGTTGTTCGGCCTGTCGGGCGGCTCGTCCAGCGTGGACCCGCTGGCTGGCTTCATGGCCAAGACCGCGCCTTCGGCACCGCAAGAGGCCTCGGTGGGCGCCCCCTCCAGCGTCGATCCGCTGGCGCTGCTGAGCCCCAAGCCTGCCGCTGCGGCCACCGAGCCCACCTCGGATTTCACGCCCCTGCCCGACAACGTGCCCGAGGTTCAGGGCCTGATGCCCTTGCCCTCGGTGGTGGACGAGCCCGTGCTGGTCAGCGGCTTCACGGCGGCCAGGACGTCTTCCGCGCCAGCGCCCACCCCCGGCTTCGCGCCGTCGCAGCCGGCCTCCTTCGATGCCCTGCTCGAAGGCCTGGGCGCCCCCACTCAACCTGGCGGCCTGTTGTCGGTGCAGGCTGGCGAGCTGCCGTCCCTGGCCGCGCAGGCGCAGTCCGAGCGCACGGTGCTGGTGGGCAAGCCCTTGCTGGTGCTGTCCAGCCACGCGGGCGAAGCCCCGCCCGAGGGCGAGCCGCTCTTGAACCTGTCTGGCGGCATCAC
>CANBUA010000131.1 GCA_947372535.1 Burkholderiales bacterium | reverse complement strand
GGTAATGCGCGCTGGTCCAGGTCAGGGCGGCATAAGCCGTCCACTGTGGGTTGATGCGCCACTGCCCCGAGGTCTCGACGCCATGGCGCTCGGTCCGGCCCACATTGCGGTACGTGGCGCGCCCGCCTGTGTTGGTGTCCACCGCGATCTCATCGGTGGTGTCCACGTGAAAAGCCGCTGCGCTCAGTTGCACACCCGCCAGCGCCTGGGTCTTGATGCCCACCTCGAGGTGCTCGCCCCGGCTGGCGCGCAAGCCCAGGTTCAGGCCCGTGGCCGTGCCCGAACTGCTTTGGTAGGCCACCTCGTTGAGCGTGGGTGTCTCGAAGCTGCGACCGGCCGTGACGTACACGCTGGTCTGACCGCTGGCCTTGTAGAGCAACGAGGCCGTCGGGGTGGTCGCGGAAAACTGCAGGGCGCCGCTGTCGTCGCCATTGCCGGTGGTGATGTAGCGGTCACGAGAGGCAAAGCGCACGCGGCTGTGGCGGGCCCCCAGGCCCACCTCCCACGCCGGGCTCCAGGCCCATTGCGCCTGAAAGTACTGATCGCTGTTGCGCGCCAGGTTGCGCTCGTCACGGCGGCGCTCGCCCAGCACCCCCAGCGTCGTGCCAATGAAGTTCTGGTAGCCCTGGCGGGCCTCGCGCATTTCGTCGATGTTCACGCCGCCCGTGACCGACAGCGGCCGCGACAGCACGGTCTCGCGCCAGGTGTAGCGCGCATCCAGGCCCCCGTAATCACGGCCCAGGTCGATCACCCCACCAGGGTGCGCCGGATTGTTCTGCGGGGCCACGGGGATGGCTTGGAACTGCCGGACCTGCCGCTGGCCGCCGTAGACCATCAAGCGCAGCGTGTCTTTGGTCCCGCGCACGGGCTGCTCGTACACCGCCCCCAGTTGCGCATTGGCGATGTCCTTGCGGGTGTTGAAGTCCAGCGCCACCTGGTTGACGCCCTTGGGATCGAGCGCCAGCCCTGCCGCATCCAGCCCCAGCGGGTCCTGCACGCCGGGCATGTTGAGGTAGTTGCCCACCAGCGTCACCTTGGCGCCACCATCGAGCGCCCACGCCAAGCGGGCATTGAGCTGGTCACGCTGTGCCGCGCTGTGGGCACGCCAGCCATCGGTCTCGACATGGCTGGCGCTGATCACGTGGTTGAGGCGTCCGGTCTCGCCAGCGAACTTCAACGAGGTGCGCCGCAAGCCATCGCGGCCCACGGCCAACCCCAGGGTGACTTCGGGCCGGGGTGGGCCTTCCTCGGTGAACACCTGCACCACGCCACCGGAGGCATTGCCATACAAGGCCGATGCCGGCCCACGCAGCACCTCGATGCGCTCGGCTGAGCCCAGGTCGAACAAGGCCGTCTGGCCCTGTCCATCGGGCATGGTGGCCGGGATGCCATCGGCATAGAGCCGAACGCCGCGCACCCCGAAGGCCGAACGGGCACCAAACCCTCGGCTGGACAACTGCAAGTCCTGGGCGTAGTTCTGGCGGTTGAGCACTGACAAGCCCGGCAGCCGCTGCAAACCTTCGGACAGGTTCACCTGCGGCCCCATGGTCCGCAAGGTCGAGGCGTTGACGGTGTCGATGGCGGCGGGCACGTCCAGGCGCGCTGCAGGCGTGCGCGTCGCGGTGATCACGACCTCGGTCAGTGTGGTGGAAGCAACGTCAGTGGGGACAGTCTGGGCCACGGCGGGCGCAGAACCGCAAGCACCGAGCACCAGGGCACGGCCACCCAAGCGCCACACTGTTGGCAACAACCACCGCTTCTCGTCGTCATGACCCATGGTCGCCCGCCCCTGTTGTTGAACCAGGGGCGGATGTTACTCATGGATCAATGGGCTTGCTCACTCCTGCCCATGCGTCCAGGGTTGGGTCCCCGAATCGTCGAAAGGCGTCTGTTCACTGCCGAAAAGACGCAGCGCATGCTTCTGAGCACGCGAGCGAAAGCTCTTGCGGTCGAACAGCTTCTGCTGGGCCTCGGGCGGCAAGTCGGTGACCATGAGTACATTGCGCTCGATCAGCACGTCGATCAAGTCTTCCAACACCCGCACCAGGTGGGCGTCCAGGCTGGCGTAGGAAGTCGATTCCCCCGGCGACGGCGTGCCCTGCAGAAAGGCCAGGACCTCCGGGTCGTCGGCGGACAGCACCTGAGCCCCGGGGATGGGATCGCGGTGGACACTGGCCACCAGTCCTTGATCGTCTCGCAGCACGTAGCGCATGACAGGCCCTCGTTGAAGAGGTCAAGCAAAAGATGAACTGATTATCGAAGGCCTGCGCGTTTTTGATGCGTGAAAAAAAAGCGCCGTTGACGTTCAATCAACGGCGCAAATTCAAACATGCGGACTCAAAAAAAACCGGAAAGAACCAAATAAGCTCAATCCGGAAACAAGTATGGATCTGAAAAACCAAAAGGTCAAATCATCCGAGCTCGCGTTTACCCTTGTTTTGCGACATTTTTGACGTCAAAAATCTTCAAACGGTCATTCGCGCACGTTACCGGTGGCCGGCATGAACTGGGCCAGCAGCTGCGGATCGATGTTGCCTGCGTCCGCCGCCACCGCCAGCTTCATCAAATCGACCACCTCGATGCGCCCATAGGAGATCTGCAGCACGCCCTGGCTTTGGAGGCTCTGCAGGATCTGGTTGGTGGTCTGCCGCGACAGCGAGAGCATCATCCCCAGTTGTGACTGGCTGATGGGCACGATCAGTGGTGTACCAGCGGGTGACATCACCAGCGGCTGGAGCAGCATCAAGAGCCGCCGGGCCAGGCGCACGGCTGGCGAGCACAAGGCCTGATCCTCCATGCCGATGAACACCAGGCGGACCCTGAAGGCCATGAGCTTGCCGAAATCCCGCCACCAGCGCGGCTCGCGTGCCAGCAGGGCCTCCAGGTCAGCAAGCGGGAAATGCAGCAGGGACGCATCCGCCGAAGCGACCACGTCGTGGGTACGCGGCAGCCCGTCGAACAGCGAGATCTCGCCGATCCACTGCGCCGCCTCGATCATCGACAGGATGGCTTCCTTGCCATCGACCGTCACGCCCGAGACCCACAGGCTGCCTTCGATCACCGCGTAGAGCCCGTCGTGGGCGGCCCCGCGCGTGAACAAGGTCTCGCCGTTGCGCAGACGCCTGGGCTTGGCGATTTGCAGCAGGGCCAATTCGAGCGCCGGGGCCAGGTGCCCGAACCACGAGCCACTGCGCAGGCAATCGACCGCCTCCGGCTTGACCCAGTGCTGCATCACAGCTGGCCGTAAGAGTGCAAGCCGGAGAGGAACATGTTCACGCCCAGGAAGGCGAAGGTCGTGACCACCAGGCCCACCAGCGCCCACCAGGCCGCAAAGGTGCCGCGCAGGCCCTTCATGAGGCGCATGTGCAGCCAAGCCGCGTAGTTCAGCCACACGATCAGGGCCCAAGTTTCTTTGGGATCCCAACTCCAGTAACCGCCCCAGGCCTCGGCCGCCCAGAAGGCGCCCAGGATGGTGGCGATGGTGAAGAAGGCAAAGCCCATGGCGATGGCCTTGTACATGACATCGTCCGAGACCGCCGGTGGCGGCGTGCGCTCATTGATCCACGAGCGGCCCAGGATCACCAGCACGAAAAACACCAGCAGCCCGCCGATCATGCGTCCGGCGCGTCCCACCGAGGTCATCATCTCAGGCGTGAGGTTGCCCAGCACGGCAAAGCCGATCAGCGGCAGCGCAATCGTCGCCGTGGGCACGCCGACCAGGCCGGTCCACAGGGCACGTGGCGTGGCCGTCTTGAGCAGGTAGGCCAGCGCCACCATGGCCGAGAGCGAGAAGGTGCCATAGCCCACGAAATTGGCCGGCACGTGGATCTTCATCCACCAGCTTTGCAGGGCCGGCACCAGCGGCTGGATGGCGCTGGCTTCGCGCACCAGGGCGTACCAGAGCATGAAGCTGACCGCCGCGCTGACCACCAGCATCACGAAGGCACCCAGACCCGACAGCGACTGCCCGGCCTTGGCGAAGCGGTCTTCATAGGACAGCCAGAAGACCGTCGTCAGCCACGAAAACAGCACGAAGACTTCGTAGAGGTTGCTCACCGGGATGTGGCCGATGTCCGGCGCGATCTGGTGGCTCTCGAACCAGCGTACCAGCGTGCCGGTCAGGGCCATGAAAACGCCGCCCCAAGCCATCTTGGAGGCCAGCACCATGGGCGTGTTGCGCCGCGAGAGCAGGCCGATCCAATAAAACAACGTGCTCATGTAGAACAGCACAGCCATCCACATGATGGCACTCTGGCTGGAGAGCATGTACTTGAGCCAGAACACCTTGTCGGCAGCAGCCAGGTCGGCACCGTAATCGTCGGTGGTGCGCAAGTACAAGGCCATGGCGGTGGACGCCGCCAGCCCCGAGCTCAGCAACAACCAGCGCAGCGGGCCCCAGGTCCAGGCCAGGGCAATGGCCGCGGGCGTCAGGCACAGGACGATGCCAATCTCGTAGACGTCCATGGATTTGCCGTAGCGCTGCAAGCCCCAGCCCGTGACGCACACGGCGATGAACGCGAACACCCAGTCCATCGGCGAGCGCCGGGACAACAGCGTGCCCGGCAGGTTGGGCGTGCCCGAAGCGGTGGTAGCAGTCATGTCAAACAACCTTCTCTTTCTGGTCAAGCGCCGACGGCAGCAGGCTGCTGCGCAGGCGATCGAATTCAGCATCGACGTCCATGGTCTGGCGTGTGGACGACAGGGCCATCTTCAGCGCCGTGCCGCCACCTGCGCCCGGCTGGTCTTGCAACCAGACCCAGACGCGGCGCTCACGCACATACAACATTGAAAATACGCCCAGGATCAGCAGAACACAACCCAGGTAGACCACGTTGCGACCGGGTGTGCGTGTGACTTGGAACACGCTGGCCTGCTTTTGATCGAAGCTGGCCATGGCAAACATCACAGGCGCAGGGTAGGCCATCACATCGGACAAGGCCAGCACGGACTGCGTCATGAAGTGGCGCGTGGCTTCGACCTGGGGTGAGACCGGCGGCAGCGAAGCCCGCTCGCGCGCCAGGTTGTAGAGCTCGTACATGCAGCCGTCGAGGATGCGCAACATCGTGCCCGAGGCGCGCTCGCGGTCGTTTTCCGGCACCACCTGCTCGATGAAGGCCGACAGCCCCGTCAGCCCGCCGGGATTGGGCACGTCCTTGACGAACGAGGCCCCGGCGTAGATGTCGATCACGTGCTCGGCCGAGACCTTGAGTTGCTCGATCTGCTCGGGCTTGCCGGACTCGGCACCCGCCACCGCAAAGCGCCGCGCCGCCTCCAGGCGCATGGCCGGATCGTGCAAGGCGCTGCGCAGGCTGAGCCAGCCCTCCATGCTCATGTTCTCGTCGGCGGGGATGCGGGCGAAGCGAAAGCCCTCCATCTGCGAGTTGCGCGCGCCCAGCAAAAACACCGATTGCCCGTTGAGGTGCACCGGCACCATGTAGTTGCGGAACTCGCGCGCCTGGCCGGCCGCATCGCGCAACTTGTAAGTCACCGAGGGGCCGATGTTGGTCAACTTCTTGTCGCCCTTTTGAGCGCCCGAGCCCAACTGTTTGGTCAGCGACTGGAAGTTCACGCCGCGCGCATCGACATTGTCCGAGCCGTTGCCAAGGGTGGGGTCTTCCTCCCCACTGGCCTTGCTCAAGTCCTCGACGTTGATGGCGCGCAGCTCGGTCACCTCCAGCATCAACGGCGTGCCATGGGTCATCTCGGGCGGCAGCATCCGGCCCGCTCCGCCAACCTCGGCCGACAGCAGGTTGTTGCTGACGCCGGTCGTGCCCAGCACGATGGGCCGCAACTGCACCACCGAGCCACCGTCCTGGAAGCTCGACTGGAAGATGGTCACGCCGTCATACACGAAAGGCTTGTTGACTTCGACCGTGGCCGGGTGCATGGAACCGTCCCGCAGGTCATGGACCACGATCTCGCTGGCAAAGCGCTTGGGCATGCCGGTGTCGTAGTAGTTGACGATGAACTTCTTGAGCTCGACATCGAAGGACAGCGGCTGCACCAGCATGCCCTTGTCCATGTTGATCACCGCCAGCCCCGTGCGCTGGCCCTCGGGCACATACAAGGAGGCGCGGAAGGCCGGGTTGTTCATGCTGAGCTTGTTCTTCTCGCTCGGCTGGCCGGACTTGAAAGTCTCCAGGTTCTGTGCCCAGGCCTGCACCTTGGCCACGATGTCGCCGTCGAACAAACCCCCCAGGCACACCAGCACGATGGACGAGTGCGCCGCGATGTAGCCCAGCTTGTTGACCATGCCCGCACGTGCCGCGATCATCACGCCTGGCGCGTCCTGGCCCTGGCCCATGCGCGTCTCGGTCTTGACCTGCCAGCCGTGGGCCTTGAGTGCGTGCACGACTGAATCGCGCGACGCGTCCAGCGGCGCGGCCAGCACGCCATTGGCTTTGTGGTGAAAGGCGTCCAGCGCCTTGACGCGGATGTGCTCCTTGAAGGTCCGCAGGTCATTGATGATTTTTGGCGTGTTGCGCGCGATGCACAGGCTGGTCGAGGTGACCAGAAAGGCCAGGATCAGCAGGAACCAGGGCGAGCCGTACACGCGGAACAGGCCCAGGGCGCCAAAGACCTCGGCCCAAAACGGCCCGAAGGCATCGACGTAGTTGACCAGGGGCTCGCCCTGCTTGAGCACCGTGCCGATCGACGAAGCGATGCAGATGATGGTCAGCAGCGAAATGGCAAAACGCATGGACGCCAGCAGGTCCAGGAGGTCTTCCCACGCCGAGTGGGCAGGGGGGCGGGGCGCGGTCTCTGTCAAGGCAGACATGGGGGAAATGGCGTTCCTAAGAAAAAGGGCGGGCCTCCAAAAGAGACCCGCCCGCATTGTGCCGCCCTTGGAGGGCTTAATGGGTGGCGTTAACTCAGCGCAAACCCGCGATGTAATCGGCCAAGGCAGCGATTTCCTTGTCGCTCAGGTTGGCAGCGATCGCCGCCATCTGGGGGTTGTTGGTGCGCTCGCCTTGGCGGAAGGCCGTCAGCTGCGTCTTGGTGTAGTCAGCATGCTGACCGCCCAGGCGGGGGTACTGTGCCGGAATGCCTGCCCCATTGGGGCTGTGACAGCCAGCGCAGGCCGGCACCGCCTTGGCCGCGATGCCACCGCGGTAGATTTTCTGGCCCAGGGCCACGGTGTCCTTGTTGGCGGCAAAGCCATCCTTGGCTTTTTTGCCATGGTAGAAGGCCGCCAGGTTGCGCATGTCCGCCTCGGTCAAGGGCGCGGCCATGCCGGACATCACCGCGTTCTTGCGCTTGCCCGATTTGAACTCGGTCAGTTGCTTGACGATGTACTGGGCGTGCTGGCCCTGCAGGATCGGGAAGGTGGCGGCGCCGCGGTTGCCATCGGCCGAGTGGCAGGCCACGCAGACGGCTGTGGCTTTGGCTTCCCCCGCCGCCACGTCCGGTTTGGTGGACTTCGCAGGTTCCGCCGCATGGGCCAGCATGGACACGCTGACGGTCAAAGCGGCGATGGCGAACGATTCGAAAAGTCGTTTCATGGTGGTGGTGGGTGAGGCTGTGTCGGAAGATTCTACAATGTCCCATGAGCCGAGAAACTTCCAAGTCGTCCAAACCTGCACCCCGTCCGGTGCACAAAACCCCACAGCCCAAGAGCAGCGCGCCCGCCACCCCGGGCCAGTTGGCCCTGGCCTGGTCCCATTCGGCGCGTTTTTTCACGACGGCGGCCAAGATCGAGCAACTGCCGGTCAATGAACTGCCGGAGATCGCTTTCGTGGGCCGCTCCAACGCGGGCAAGTCCACCGCCATCAACACCCTGGCCCAGCAGCGCCAGCTGGCTTACGCCTCCAAGACGCCGGGCCGCACCCAGCACATCAACCTCTTCCACGTGGGGCCGCGCGATGCGCCCAACGAGTTGTGGGCCGACTTGCCGGGTTATGGCTATGCCGCCGTCGAACGCGCGGCCAAGCTGCGCTGGCAAGAGGTGATGGCGCGCTACCTGGAGGTGCGACGCAGCCTGTCGGGTGTGGTGCAAATGATTGATTCGCGCCACGGTTTCACCGACCTGGACAAACAACTGCTGCAATTCGTGGCGCCCCGGGTGAGCAATGGCGAGGTCAAGCTGCTGGTGCTGCTGACCAAGGCCGACAAGCTCAACCGCAAGGAAGCGACCGAGTCGCTGCACAAGGCCCAGGCCGTGCTGGCCGAGCTCAGCACCGACGAGTCCGACATCAGCATCACGCTTTTCTCATCGCTCAAGAAGCTGGGTGTGAGCGATGTGGCGGAGATCCTCAAGGGCTGGGCGGCGACCGATGAAGAAGCGCAGCGCCTGGCGCAGGAGCGGCTGGCAGCCGCGGCTTTGCCACCGATGCTGGATGGCGACGACGGTTACGCCGACGAAGAAGATTCGTTCGAGGATTGAACGGAGGCCGCCCTGCGCCCAAGGCCGGCTGAGGCATCTTGGCCCGCCCGCCTCACGGGCCCCTTGATCAAGCGCCCGTCAAACGAACCAGCGCTTCCTGGTACTTGGCCGCCGTGTTGTCAATCACGGCCTGAGGCAAAGCCGGCGAAGGCGCCGTCTTGTCCCAGGGTTGACCGTTGACCGTGGCCTGCTCCAGCCAATCGCGCACGAACTGCTTGTCATAGCTGGGTGGGTTGCTGCCTTCGTCGAAGGCCTTCTGATAGCCCTCGACGGGCCAGAAGCGCGAGGAATCAGGCGTGAGCACCTCGTCCATCACCGTCAGCGTCCCCTGCTCGTCCAGGCCGAACTCGAACTTGGTGTCGGCAATGATGATGCCCTTGCTCAAGGCGTAATCCGCTGCCTTCTGGTACAGCTGGATCGCCAAGGTGCGCACCTGGGCGGCCAGGTCCGGCCCGATGATGGCGACCATTTGGTCGTAGCTGATGTTCTCGTCGTGGTCACCCATCTCGGCCTTGGTGGCGGGCGTGAAGATGGGCTCGGGCAGCTTGCTGGCGTTCTTCAGGCCGGCGGGCAGCTTGACGCCGCAGACCTCGCCGTTGTGTTGGTATTCTTTCCAACCGCTGCCGGCCAGGTAGCCGCGCACCACGGCCTCCACGGGCAGCGGCTTGAGCTTCTTGACCAGCATGGCGCGGCCTTCGACCTGGGCGCGCTCTTGTGGCGTCACGGCGCTGACCGGGTCGTCACCGGTCAGGTGGTTGGGCGCCACGTCCTTGAGCAACTCGAACCAGAACAAGGCCATCTTGGTGAGCAAGGCGCCCTTGCCGGGAATGGGCTCGCCCATGATCACGTCGAAGGCGCTGATGCGGTCGGAGGCCACCATCAGGATGCGGTCGCTGCCCACGGCGTAGTTGTCGCGCACCTTGCCACGGGCGAGCAAAGGCAGGGAGGTCAGGGCGGAGGTGTGCAGGGCGGAGGTCATGGCGGTGCAGCGGGACAGGCGATGAAACCGCTATTGTAGAGAGGGCGGGCTGCATGAACTGGATGGCCGGCTTCGCTCATGTCCCCCGGCCGGGCTGCGCCCGCCCTCCTCCTTTACTTCGCTGCGCCGGCCACCCAGTTCACGCCGCTTGGCATCGCGTGGTGGCTGCGCCTCAACAGCCGCACTGTGAGGAAGGGGTAGGTGGGGTGCATGACTTTGCGAAGTAAAGGAGGAGGGCGGACAGAGTCCGACCGGGGGACATGCGCAAAGCCATGCACCCCACCTGCCCCTTACGTTTTAGCGCTTCAGCCGCCAGCTACCTTGGCCGCCTGCGCTGCCGTCGCCCGAGCCATGTCGCCCTTGCGATCAGCCGCGACTTTCTGCGCCGAGGGGCGCTGCTCGATCAGTTTGACGTAGGCCTTCCAGTCGATGCCGGCCTCGTTGACCAGGTCCACGCCATAGACCAGCTTGCTGGCCAGCGCCGCCAGCGGCAGGCTGGGGTAGACCGAACAATCGGCCAGCGTGAAGGCATCACCAGCCGCGTAAGGCCCCATCACCGCCACCTGTTTGAAGGCGGCCAGGTTTTTGACCAAGTCGGCGCGCACACGGGCCGTGAACTTCTCGGGCAGGCTGCCGCCAAAGAAGGCCTGTGGGTAAAGCTGGCGGGCGCACAACTCGACGTGCAAGTCCATGAAGGTGGCGATCTCGCGCACCTTGGCGGCGGCAAACGGGTCGGCCGGCACCAAGGCCGGCGTGGGCCAGCGCGCCTCGATGTAGTCCAGCATGACTTGGCTTTCGCACAGCCCCCCGTCTTCGGTCAGCAAGTAAGGCACCTTGCCCAGCGGCGAGACGCTCAGGTCGATGGCATCCAGGCCCGCGCCGACGAGGACCTCCTCGAATGGCAGGCCTTTTTCCAGCAAGGCCAGCTTGACCTTGTTATGGTAGTTGGACAGCGGGAATCCGCAGAGCTTGAGCATGGGGCCTCCAATCAGGTTGAGTCGGCCGCCAGCTTAAGCCATCACCCGCCCGCTTGTTTCAAGCGCTGCGCATGCTCAAGGAACAAGGCCACTGGATCGACCCCTGGCCCCGTCAGCCCCAACAATTGATTGACGGACTGGAAGTGGTTCATCGGGTAATCGTCTCGGATGACCCGGCCCAGGTGGCTGGAACACCGCCCCACCAGGCCATCGTTCTGCCCAGCCACCTCGCGCTTGAAGGTCAGGCTGCTCAGCCACATCAGGTAGTCCGCCGGGTTCACAGCCCGGTAAAACTGCCCAACGCTGCCCCACGAATAGTAGTCAACGCCATCGACCGTGGCTTGGCCCTGGCCGCAGGGTTGGGTCGGCACCCCGGCCGGAAACCGCTGATTGAATGCCTTCACCCCTGAGAACGTCAGCGCGCGCACGGCGGCCTCGCCATCCAAGGGCAATGATGCGCCGGATGCCCAATTGATCAAGCGCCCCACGCCCTGCCCCAAGGCCAGGATCACCTTGGCGGTCAGGGTGCCATCATCCATCTCGCTGGCCAACCAGTCAGCCACCTCGGAGCCCGTGGTCGGCCCGGCCACCGACGTCACGGAGGCCACCCACTCTGGATGTAAACCCGCCACATAACGAACCGACAAGCTGCCGTGGCTGTGGCCAATCAGGTGAACCTTGGCCGCGCCGGTTTCGCGGCGGATGCGCGCCACCTCCGCCAGCAATTGCTCGCCTCTCACCTCGGAGCTGTTGAAGGCCGACACCTGCGTCACATGCACCTGTGCGCCATGGGCACGCAAGGTCTCGGGGATGTCACGCCAGTACGATTGCTGCCCGATGTAGGCAAAGCCCATGACCCCATGGGCCAGCACGATGGGGTAGCGCGTGTGCGCGTCCTGGCTCTTCGGCGCGGACGATGCTGGAGCACTCAGGAAGGAGGCCCCCAGCAGCGCCAGAGACAGGCATGGCAACACCAACAGCGCCACACCCAGGTACTTGAGCCACCGCATGGCTACCACCGTGAAAAGGAGAAACAACAAGGGCAGACCTGTTCAGCCTGCCCTCCAATGTCCAGCCACCCCCAGGGGTGCTGGCGCGAGTCAAGCCATCGGGTTCAGGCGATCACTTGGGCCAGCTTGCCGCTGGCGTAGGCGGCAGCGATCTCGCTCAGTGGGATGCCCTTGATCTTGGCGCCCTGGCCTTCACAGCCGAACTCCATGTAGCGCTGCTTGCAAACCTGTTTGGCGGCTTCGCGGGCAGGCTTGAGCCATTCGCGGGCGTCGAACTTCTCGGGGTTCTCGAACAGGAACTTGCGCACGGCGGCCGTCATGGCCAGGCGGACATCGGTGTCGATGTTGATCTTGCGCACGCCGAACTTGATGGCTTCCTGGATTTCTTCGACGGGCACGCCATAGGTTTCCTTCATGTTGCCGCCGTACTGGCGGATGATCGCCAGCAGTTCCTGCGGCACGCTGCTGGAGCCGTGCATCACGAGGTGGGTGTTGGGAATGCGGCGGTTGATTTCCTTGATGCGGTCGATTGCCAGGATGTCGCCGGTGGGCTTGCGCGAGAATTTGTAGGCGCCGTGGCTGGTGCCGATGGCAATGGCCAGTGCGTCGAGCTGCGTTTCGCGCACGAAGATGGCGGCTTCTTCGGGGTCGGTCAGCATCTGGCTGTGGTCCAGCTTGCCTTCGGCGCCGATGCCGTCTTCTTCGCCGGCTTCACCGGTTTCCAGGTTGCCCAGGCAGCCCAGTTCGCCTTCCACGGTCACGCCCAACTTGTGGGCCATGTCCA
>CANBUA010000130.1 GCA_947372535.1 Burkholderiales bacterium | reverse complement strand
GACCTCATGCAAGCCCTGGCCCGCGCCAGGCGGCTGTCCGACCGGATGGGCCTGGTCACCTTCGAAGGCATGGCGCCTGACCTGAGTGCTTTTGGCGAGCTCTTTGAGCACGGCGTGGTGCAGCGCAGTTACCGGACCGAGGACGAAGCACAGGCCTGCGTGCAAGAGCTCAAGCACCTGGGCGTGAGCGTCATCGTGGGCACAGGCACCGTGGCTGACCAGGCCGATGCCTTGGGCATCACAGGGGTGTTTCTGTATTCAATGGATGCCGTGCGTGAGGCGCTGGACGATGCGGTCGAGGTCGCTCGTGCATCGCGGATCGAATTGGCCAAGCGGGAGCGGCTCAACACGATCCTGGCGCAACTGAGCGATGGCGTCATCGCCGTGGACCAGCAGGAGCGCATCGAGACGCTCAACCCGGCCATGGCTCAGCTCCTGGCCATCACGCCCGCGCAATGGCTGGGGCGCAAGCTCAGTGAGGTCTGCCCGGAGTTGAGTCTGCAATCAACCTTGAGGCTGGCCACGCAAGAGATCGAGAAGATCGAGCGCGTCAAGGGCAAGGCCTTGATCGTCAACCGCATGCCCATCCTGGAGCAGGGCGTGCTGACCGGCGCGGTGCTCAGTTGCCAAGATCCCATCAGCATTCAGCGGGTGGACCGCCAGATCCGCACGCGCATCAAAGGCCAGGCGGTTGGGGCCCGGCATGAACTGGCCGATTTCCTGGGGCACAGCGAAGCCGCCCAGCAATTGCGGGCCATGGCGCGCCATTGCGCGCGCAGCAACGCCACGGTCCTGCTGGTGGGCGAGAGCGGCACGGGCAAGGAATTGATCTCGCAGGGCATCCACCTGGCCAGCGAGCGCCGCGACATGCCTTTCGTGGCGGTGAACTGCGCGGCCCTGTCAGAGACCTTGCTCGAAAGCGAGCTCTTCGGCTACGAGGACGGTGCTTTCACGGGCGCCCGTCGTGGCGGCAAGATCGGCCTGTTCGAGGCTGCGCACAACGGCACCATTTTTCTGGATGAGATTGGCGAGATGCCGCTTTCCTTGCAAACCCGATTGCTGCGGGTGCTGCAAGAGCGCGAGATTCTGCGGGTGGGCGCGACCGAACCCACGCCCATCAACGTGCGGGTGATCGCCGCCACCCACCGCGAGCTCACGGACCTCGTGGGGCAGGGGCGGTTCAGGCTCGACCTGTTCTACCGACTCAACATCCTGAGGCTGAGCGTGCCACCCTTGCGCGAGCGGATTGAGGACATCGCCTTGATCGCCCGTGACATGCATCGCCAGCTTTGTGAGCGGCTGCAGTTGAAAGCCAGCGATTCACAGGCGCTGTTGCCTGACTTGATCCAACATGCTGCACAGCATGACTGGCCGGGCAATGTCCGTGAGTTGGAGAACATCATGGAACGGTTGATGGTCCACGCTGGCGGTCTGCCCGTGGAGGCAGCACAGGTAGACGATTTCATCAAGCGCATGGCCCCGGAACTGTTCGCGTCCAGTCATCAACTTGCCAGGGCTGCCGTGCCCGCGAGTCTGAAGGCGCAACAGGTCGATCTGGCCCAGGCCCGGATTCTGGAGGTGCTGGCGCAGTGCAGCGGCGATCGGGCGGCGGCCAGCGAGCGATTGGGCATCAGCCGGACCACACTTTGGCGCAAGCTCAAAAACCGCTGAAAGCTCAAGACCCTCCCTCATCTCAGGGGGAGGAGATCGCGTTTCCTTTGTTGGGCACCGGGATTGCCCTAAGTAGCCAGCGAATGTAAGAACTCGCCGGTTTTTTAACAAAGGACACACACATGAAATTCCATCACCTCGCCGCAGCGGTAGCTGCGATTGCCTGCCTGGCTGGCGCGCCTGCAGCGTTCGCTGCCACGGGCACCACCATCGACCCAATCGGGTCACAGGACTACGACACGGGCATCCTGGGCACCCTCACGCCCACCCCCGTTTTCTTCTATGGCGGCATCCGTCCGACGGCCGATCCGCTCAACACCTTCACGTTCACCTTGAGCAGCACGAGCGATGTGTACGGCCTGGTGGCACCTTTCGGCGGCAAGATCACGTTCGAAGCCGTCAACATCAGCGGCCAGCAAGTGGCAAGCGCCAGTGTGGACGGCTCAGGCCAGTTCTCGTTCTTTGACCTCGGTGCGGGCAATTACACCCTCAATGTCCTGGCCACGAATTTCAAGCCAGGTCAACTTGGCTTCACGGGTTCCATTTTCGCCTCGGTGAGCGCGGTGCCTGAGCCCAGTTCTTACGCTTTAACTTTCGCTGGGTTGGCTGTCGCCGGCACCTTGATGCGCCGTCGCAAGATGTCCTGAGTCATCCCTGTTACAAGGGTTGATCAAAAGCCGGGCTTGTCCCGGTTTTTTTCATGCAAATTTTGCCAGCCACGGGATGTTTTACAGGTAAATTGCTGCAATGCAGCAGGATGGCAAGTGCTCGCTGTCAGAACGGTCCTGGCAACAGTTTGAAGCCAAGCAAAATCACAGACGTCACGGCGTTGAACGTGACGCCGAAAATGGCTTGCATGTACATCACGGCCGACAAGGCCGGCACGCGCAAGCCATGCTCCATCAGCACCCCCACGGCAAAACTCAGCACCGTCAAAATCGCCCATCGCTTGAGGTAGGTAGGCAACCATCGCGCTTGCTCTTGGTTATGCCGCCAGGCTGCAGCACGCTCGAACAGGTTGGCTCGGTTCACATCATGGAACAACCAGCCGAAAAACCAGTAGCGGTACATCATCTGCCGCAAGCTCAAGGCTGCATGAGATGGGACCTGGTGCAAGGAAATTGAACGGTGATCGGGCATGTGGGCACTCCCGGCAGGATCTCGAGGATCTTGCCTGAACACCAGCTTGCCTGAATGCGCAATCACCTGGGTTTGTCGGCCCTATTCGACCTTGTTCCGGGTGATGGCGACCTGATGGAGGTGCCGGCACGCTAGACTGCCCTGCGTTCACCGCCTGCTCCCGCCCATGTCATCGCCTGCCTTCAAGGTGCTCTCCGTCATCCCCCCGATGACGCAGCTCAACACCCCCTATCCATCCACCGCCTACCTGACTGGCTTCCTGCGCTCAAGGGGCGTGGAGGCCGTGCAAGAAGACCTGGCCTTGGGCCTGGTGCTTGAGTTGCTTTCGCGCGATGGCCTGCTGGCGGTGCGCGAAGCCATCGATGTCTTGCCTGAGGCTGAACGCACGGGGCCTGTGAATTTTTTCATCGACCACGCCGAGCGCTACTTGGCCACCATCGCGCCCACGATCGCCTTTCTGCAGGGGCGTGATGCCACCTTGGGCCACCGCATCTGCACCCGCCAGTTTTTACCTGAGGGTGCCCGTTTCCAGTCGCTGGATGTCTACATCGACGAGGAGGGGGGCGATCCGCTGGCATGGGCATTCGGTGCGCTCGGCATGCAGGACCGTGCCCGGCACCTGGCCACGCTGTACCTCAATGACCTGGCCGATGTGCTGCGCGATGCCATCGACCCGCGTTTCGAGTTCGTGCGCTATGCCGAATCTCTCGCGCAAAGCCAACCCACCTTCGACCCGCTGGCGCATGCCCTGGCCCAGCCCTTCAACTTGGTCGACCACACCTTGCGCCGCTTGACGCTGGCGGCCATCGACAAGCACCAGCCGCAACTGGTGTTGATCTCCGTGCCCTTTCCAGGCGCGGTGTATGCGGCCTTTCGCATCGCCCAAGCCATCAAGGCCGAGCATCCCGGCATCAAGGTGGGGCTGGGCGGCGGCTTCGTCAACACCGAGTTGCGGGATCTGAGTGAGCCACGGGTGTTCGACTACTTCGATGTGGTCACGCTGGATGCCGGTGAGCGGCCGCTCCTGGCCTTGCTGGAGCATTTCCAGGGCAAGCGATCGCAGCAGCGCCTGGTGCGCGCTTTCGTGCGTGATGCCGAGACACGCGAGGTGCGCTACATCAATTGGCAAGAGCCCGACATCGCTTTTGCCGAAGTCGGCACCCCTACCTGGGATGGCCTGCCGCTGGACAAATACCTGTCCTTGCTGGACATGCTCAACCCCATGAACCGGCTGTGGTCCGACGGGCGCTGGAACAAACTGACCATCGCCCATGGCTGCTACTGGAAGAAGTGCAGCTTCTGCGACGTCAGCCTGGATTACATCTCACGCTATGAAGGCGCCTCGGCGGAGGTGCTGGTTGACCGCATTGAGGCCATCGTCAAAGAGACGGGCCAGACCGGCTTTCATTTCGTCGATGAGGCCGCGCCGCCCAAGGCGCTCAAGGCGCTGGCGCTGGAGCTCATCAAGCGTCAGGTGTCCATCAGCTGGTGGGGCAACATCCGCTTCGAAAAATCCTTCTCCCCCGAGCTGTGTCAGTTGCTGGCCGACAGTGGCTGCATCGCCATCTCAGGCGGCCTGGAGGTGGCCTCCGACCGCTTGCTGCAATTGATGAAAAAAGGTGTCTCGGTCGAGCAGGTGGCACGTGTGACGCGGGCCTTCACCGACGCCGGCATCCTGGTGCACGCTTACCTGATGTATGGCTTCCCGACCCAGACGGTGCAGGACACGGTCGATGCGCTGGAGTACGTGCGCCAGCTCTTCGAGCAAGGCTGCATCCAGTCGGGCTTCTTCCACCGTTTTGCTTGCACGGTGCATTCGCCCGTGGGCCAGAGCCCAGCGGACTATGGCGTCGAACTCATCCCGCTGCCCCCCGTGAGCTTTGCCAAGAACGACATCGGTTTCATCGACCCCACGGGCGTGGACCATGACGTGATGGGCGTGGCCCTCAAGAAGGCCATCTACAACTTCATGCACGGCATTGGGCTGGAGGAGGATGTGCGCACCTGGTTCAAGACCAAGGTGCCCAAGACGACGGTGCCTCGTCATCGCATCGAGCGGGCCTTGAGTTCGCCTTGAATGGGGTGACAGCCTTGAGCGTCGAAGCCTTCTTCAGCAGGCCATCGATTGGCGGAACTGCGCATCTGGCGGCAGGTCGATGCGGATGCTGGTGGCGCTGAATTGCCAGGTGGCACGGGCTTGCATGTGCAGGGTCAAGCTGATTGGGCCTGAGTGCGTCAGGGGCAGGGCGATGGTGCGGAGCACCTCGTCGTGCATCTCGCCCGGGTGGTTCACCGTGCGCCGCTGGATCGTGCCCTCGGTGACAGCCCCGTAGCAGTCTGCCAAAGTGCTGGCGTCGTCGGACACGGTGCAAAGGGCATCGTCCAGCCAGATGGTCAAGGGCTTGAGGTAGCCCTCGACGGGCCGATGAAACCGCGCGTCGGAGGTGTTGGCCACACCCTCATGCCAATGCACCCGCGCTGCCGATAGCTCGACGGCGATCCGAGTGCGAACTGGTGGCGCACCGCCTTGTTCCGGCGCCTGCGGCACTTGTCGGACCGCCCGCACTTCTGAATCACCCAACAGCAAGGTGTACATCAAGCGCTGAAGAATGCCGATTCGATCTCGGCGGGCAAGGGCTGGCCCGTGAGCCAGGCGCGCTCCAGCACGTACCAGTAATGGCGGTAGCTGGCGCGGTCGTGCAGCACACCGCGGTGGGCAGTCGGGGCCCAGTGCGCGGCCTGGGCAGCGCTCAGGATCTCCACCGCGTCGTCCACCTCGGCGACCACGGGGGCGAACGCATCGATGATGACGGGCACCTGGTCCGGGTGAATGCTCCACATGCGCGTGTAGCCCAGCTCGCGCGCGGCGCGCTCAGCGGCTTGGCCTAAAGCGCGCTGATCCTTGAATTCGGTGACCACGCAATGCGAGGGCGTGATCGCCGCCGCATGACAGGCTGCGGCGATCTCCAGCTTGGCCCGCATCACCAGCGGATGGCTGAACTGGCCTGCCACGCTCATCGCCGAGGCCGGGATGGCACCGCGGTGCTCCGAGACAAAGTCCATCAGCCCGAAGGACAGGGACTCCAGGCCGGGCAGGGCGGCGATGTCGGCCACTTCCTGCAAGGCGCGGTGGGTTTCGATCAAGCCATGCACCGGCACGATGTGCCCCACGCCATGCTTGAGCCGGGCGTCCTTGATGGCATCGATGGCCTTGCGCGCTTCCTCCGTGCCAGCCAGCTTGGGCACCATGATGTAGGCCAGCCGGTGGCCGGCATGGCGGATGAGCGTGTCCACATCATCCTCAAAGCGGCGGTGCTGGAAGTCATGCACCCGCACGCCGATGCGTCCCAGTTGGTTGGCGCTGCTGTTGATCAGTTCAGCCACCAGCATGGCCTGGTCGTGCTCGCCGCCCACAGGTGCGCCATCTTCCAGGTCCAGGGTGACATCGAAGACCGCTCGCCCGGCCTTGTCGGCCATCTCGGCCTGCAGGGTCAGGCTCTTGCGCATGCGTGCCTCGACGCCAGCGTAGTGGTCGCAGACCGGCAGGCGGTGGTGGGGGTGCTCCGCGCCAAACAGCGCCTGGCGGGGGTGGATCGCGGTGATGGATGAGTGCATGCACCGAGTTTGGACGAAAAAAAGCCGACTTCCAAGCGTCGGCTTTTTCAAAGAGGGGCTTAAGCCCCCGCTTCAGCAGGCGATCACAGCAGGTGCTTGACGCCGTCTTGCTCGCCTTGCAGCTCGGCCAGGGTCTTGTTGATGCACTCTTGCGAGAAGGCATCAATCGGCAGGCCTTCGACCAGCTTGTACTCGCCACCTTCGCAGGTCACGGGGTAGCCGAACACGACTTCGGCGGGGATGCCGTACTCGCCCTTGGAAGGCACGCCCATGGTGACCCACTTGCCGTTGGTGCCCAGGGCCCAGTCGCGCATGTGGTCGATGGCGGCGTTGGCGGCCGAGGCAGCCGAGGACACGCCACGGGCGGCGATGATGGCCGCGCCGCGCTTGCCGACGGTGGGCAGGAAGACGTCGCTGTTCCAGACGGCGTCGTTGATCATGTCCTTGACCGAAGCGCCGTCGATGGTGGCGAAGCGGTAGTCGGCGTACATCGTGGGCGAGTGGTTGCCCCACACGGCCAGCTTCTCAATCGAGGCGACGGGCTTGCCGGTCTTGGCGGCCAGTTGCGAAGCAGCGCGGTTGTGGTCCAGGCGCAGCATGGCCGTGAAGTTCTTCGCAGGCAGGTCAGGGGCCGACTTCATGGCGATGTAGGCGTTGGTGTTGGCGGGGTTGCCCACGACCAGCACCTTGACATTGCGCGATGCGACAGCGTTCAGGGCCTTGCCTTGAGCGGTGAAGATCTGGGCGTTGGCGGCCAGCAGGTCGGCGCGCTCCATGCCAGGACCACGTGGGCGGGCGCCGACCAGCAGGGCGTAGTCGGTGTCCTTGAAGGCGGTCAGGGGGTCGGAGTGGGCTTCGACACCAGCCAGCAGGGGGAAGGCGCAGTCTTCGAGTTCCATGATCACGCCCTTGAGCGCGTTCTGAGCCTTCTCGTCGGGGATCTCCAGCAGTTGCAGGATCACGGGCTGGTCCTTGCCGAGCATTTCGCCAGAGGCGATGCGGAACAACAGGGCGTAGCCGATTTGACCAGCGGCGCCAGTGACGGCCACGCGAACGGGTGATTTGCTCATGTGCAACTCCGAGATAGAAAGAAAAAGGGAAGGATCAAGGGACTAGGAGACAACCCTTGATTGTAACGCTGCGCGGGAGTCTAGGACCATCCCGCTCGCTCGTCAACCTCTTATGTCTTATATAAGACATCATTCACCTCAGTGGTGGACGAAACACGCCTGTTTGTGGTGCAATGCAGACCGCGCTGACCCCGGCGCACTTGGCGCTCACCCGCGCCTGCCCAGATTTCAAGCCGTCGTTCACCCTCGACTCCCTCGGACCCTCCTACGTGTCGCTGCCCGCCTTGCCACAAACTTCACAGAACCCTGTGGAATCGGTGCCCCTCTCCGGCGCCGAGGCTGACGCGCAAGCCGCTTCCGGACCGTCCTTCAGCCCGCTCTACCAGCAGATCAAGTCGCTCATCGTGCGCAGCTTGCAGGCGGGCGAGTGGCGTCCGGGTGAGGCCATCCCCAGCGAGATCGACTTGGCCGCGCGCTTCAAGGTCAGCCAGGGCACCGTCCGCAAAGCCATCGACGAGCTGTCGTCCGAAAACCTGCTGGTGCGCCGCCAGGGCAAGGGCACCTTTGTGGCCACCCACGCCGAGGAGCGTGTCCAGTACCGCTTCCTGCGCCTGGCCCCCGATGAGCCTGAGTTGGCCGGCCCCGTCAAGCGCGAGCTGCTCGATTGCCGCCGCCTGCGCGCGCCTGCCGACATCGCCCGTGCCCTGAACCTCAAGCCCGGCGACACCGTGGTCGAGGTGCGCCGCGTGATGCATTTCGCCGGCCGCCCCGTGGTGCTGGACGACATCTGGCTGCCCGGCCACCTGTTCAAGGGCCTGACGGCCGAGCGGCTGAGCGATTACAAAGGCCCGATGTACGGGCTGTTCGAAACCGAATTCGGCGTCCGCATGATCCGGGCCGAAGAGAAGCTGCGGGCGGTGTTGGCTGATCAAGCCCAAGCCGCGCTGCTGAGCGCCCCCGTGGGCACGCCCCTGTTGAGCGTCGAGCGCCTGTCGCGCACTTATGACGACCAGCCGGTGGAGTTGCGCAGGGGTTTGTACCGAACGGAGGCGCATCACTACCGCAATGAGTTGAATTGATCTTCAGGGCTTGCCCTAAAATTCACATCTTTAGTCAACGTTCCACGACGCTCGGTAGAGCCCATCAAACATGGCCGACAACGCGAAAACCCCCCGCCCCGTCTTCCGGAACATCCACGTCACTGACATTGTCAGTTACCGCCTGCCGCCGGCCGGGATCGTCTCGATCCTGCACCGTGTGAGCGGCGTCGTGATGTTCCTGCTGCTGCCTTTCATCATCTGGATGTTCGACACCAGCGTGACCTCCGAGATCTCCTACGACAAGTTCACCACGGTGTTCCGCGTCGGTTGCGCCGATGGCATGGTGCCCGGCTGGTTCTTCAAACTGATCGCACTGGGCCTGATCTGGGCCTATCTGCATCACTTCATCGCCGGGGTACGCCACCTGGCCATGGACCTCAACCATGACGCCGTGACCAAGCAGTCGGGCCACAACACCGCCGTGGGCACCCTGGTGGCCAGCGTGGTGTTGACCATCGTGCTGGGCGCCAAGCTCTTCGGCCTGTTCTGATCTCGAACGCAGGAAAAACAACATGTCTAAAAACTACGGCACTCAGCGCATCGTCACCGGCGCGCACTATGGTCTGCGCGACTGGCTGGCCCAGCGTGTCACGGCCCTGCTCATGGCCTTGTTCACGGTCGTGCTGCTGCTGCAGGTCATCCTGGGCGGCCCGGTCGATTACTACCGGTGGTCGGCCATCTTCTCCCAGCAATGGATGAAGGTCATCACCTTCGTCGTCATCATCTCGATCCTTTACCACGCCTGGGTCGGCGTCCGTGACATCTTCATGGATTACATCAAGCCCGTGGGCGTCCGCCTGGGTTTGCAAGTGTTCGCCATCGTGTGGCTCGTGGGCTGCGCCGGCTGGGCCATCCAAGTGCTGTGGAGACTGTAAAAATGAGCGCTACTTCTTCTGTTTCAACACGCAAGTTCGATGTCGTGATCGTCGGGGCCGGTGGCTCGGGCATGCGCGCCTCGCTGCAACTGTCTTTGGCTGGCCTGAACGTGGCCGTGCTGTCCAAGGTCTTTCCTACGCGGTCGCACACGGTGGCCGCGCAAGGCGGCATCGGTGCGTCGCTGGGCAACATGTCCGAGGACAATTGGCACTACCACTTCTACGACACCATCAAGGGCTCCGATTGGCTGGGCGACCAGGATGCCATCGAGTTCATGTGCCGTGAAGCACCCAAGGTGGTCTACGAGCTGGAACACTTCGGCATGCCCTTCGACCGCAACGCGGACGGCACGATTTATCAGCGCCCTTTCGGTGGCCACACGGCCAACTACGGCGAAAAGCCCGTGCAGCGCGCTTGCGCCGCAGCCGACCGCACCGGCCACGCGCTGTTGCACACGCTGTACCAGCAGAACGTCAAGGCCCGCACGCAGTTCTTTGTCGAGTGGATGGCGCTGGACATCATCCGCGACGCCGAAGGCGATGCCGTCGGCGTGACCGCGCTGGAGATGGAAACGGGCGAGCTGCATGTGCTGCACGC
Organism: Burkholderiales bacterium; assembly: GCA_947372535.1. Next base: position 2,183 of record CANBUA010000130.1, on the reverse strand, counting down.
CAAGACCGTGTTGTTCGCCACCGGCGGCGCAGGGCGCATCTACCAGGCCTCCACCAATGCCTTCATCAACACCGGTGATGGCCTGGGCATGGCGGCACGCGCCGGCATCCCGCTGGAAGACATGGAGTTCTGGCAGTTCCACCCCACCGGCGTGGCCGGCGCGGGCGTGCTGCTGACCGAAGGCTGCCGTGGCGAAGGCGCTATTTTGCGCAACAGCAATGGCGAGCGCTTCATGGAGCGTTACGCACCCACTTTGAAAGACCTGGCTCCGCGTGACTTCGTGTCCCGCTCCATGGACCAGGAAATCAAGGAAGGCCGTGGCTGCGGTCCCAACAAGGATTACGTCCTGCTGGACATGACCCACCTGGGCGCTGAGACCATCATGAAGCGCCTGCCGTCGGTGTTCGAGATTGGCCACAACTTCGCCAACGTCGACATCACCAAGGAGCCGATCCCCGTGGTGCCGACCATCCATTACCAGATGGGTGGCATCCCCACCAATGTCTACGGTCAAGTGGTGGTGCCCGCCAACGGCAAGCCCAATGAGATCGTCAATGGCCTGTATGCCGTGGGTGAGTGTTCTTGCGTGTCGGTGCACGGCGCCAACCGCCTGGGTACCAACTCGCTGCTGGACTTGCTGGTCTTCGGCCGTGCGGCCGGCAACCACATCGTCGAGACCAACCTCAAGACCAAGCACCACAAGCCGCTGCCCAAAGACGCGGCCGATTACACCCGCTCGCGCCTGGCCCGCCTCGATGGCGCCAAGAGCGGCGAGTACTCGCAGGATGTGGCCAACGAGATCCGCGCGACCATGCAAAAGCACGCTGGCGTGTTCCGCACCCAGGCCAGCATGGACGAAGGCGTCCAGCGCATTGCGGCCGTCCGCGAGCGCGTGAAAAGCATCGGTCTGCAGGACAACTCCAAGGTGTTCAACACGGCCCGCATCGAGGCCCTGGAAGTCGACAACCTGATCGAAGCCGCGCAAGCCACCATGGTGGCCGCCGCCTCCCGTCCGGAAAGCCGTGGCGCCCATGCCCACGACGACTTCCCCAACCGTGACGATGCCAACTGGATGAAGCACTCGCTGTGGTACGCCGAAGGCAATCGCCTGGACTACAAGCCGGTGAACCTCACGCCTCTGTCGGTGGAATCCGTTCCCCCGAAGGTCCGCACGTTCTGATCGACGGCATCACTTTTTAGGATTGCTCCCATGAAGCGCACTTTCCAGATCTACCGCTACGATCCAGACAAGGATGCCAAGCCTTACATGCAGACGCTCGAGGTCGAACTCGACGGCCATGAACGCATGCTGCTGGACGCCCTGATCAAGCTCAAGGCCGTTGACCCGACGCTGTCCTTCCGCCGCTCCTGCCGCGAAGGCGTCTGCGGTTCGGACGCCATGAACATCAATGGCAAGAACGGCCTGGCCTGCCTGACCAACATGCTGACCCTGCCGGGCAACATCGTGCTCAAGCCGCTGCCGGGTCTGCCCGTGGTCCGCGACCTGATCGTGGACATGACGCAGTTCTTCAAGCAGTACAACTCGATCAAGCCTTACCTCGTCAACGACACGCCGCCGCCTGAAAAAGAGCGCCTGCAGTCGCCTGAAGAGCGCGAAGAGCTCGATGGCCTGTACGAGTGCATCCTGTGCGCCAGCTGTTCGACCAGCTGCCCGAGCTTCTGGTGGAACCCCGACAAGTTCGTGGGCCCAGCCGGTTTGCTGCAGGCCTACCGCTTCATCGCCGACAGCCGCGATGAAGACACCTCAGGCCGCCTGGACAACCTCGAAGACCCCTATCGTCTGTTCCGTTGCCACACCATCATGAACTGCGTGGATGTCTGCCCCAAGGGCCTGAACCCCACGAAGGCCATTGGCAAGATCAAGGAACTGATGGTGCGTCGCGCCGTTTGATCTGATTGATGCCTTTGAACGCGATGAACACGCCAGCAATTGCCGCCGATCTCACGCCCGATGCGGACGTGCTGAGGCGGCTGCGCTGGCGATGCCGCCGTGGCCTGCTTGAGAATGATCTCTTCATTGAGCGATTTTTTGAGCAACACGGCGCAAATCTGACCACGCCGCTGGTCCAGGGCTTGCTTGAGTTGATGGACCTGTCCGACAATGACCTGCTCGATCTGCTGTTGGCTCGCAAAGAGCCCTTGGAAGATCTGGCCAAGCCAGA
>CANBUA010000129.1 GCA_947372535.1 Burkholderiales bacterium | reverse complement strand
TGGGCGCGACCGACCTGGATCAGGTGCTCGAGACCGTGCCTGGCTTGCACGTGGCCCGCGAAACCCAGGTCTTTGCGCCCGTGTATGTCATTCGGGGCATCAACCTGGGCTTCAATCCCCAGGTACTGGTGCTGCTCAATGGCGTGCCCTTGACCACCGTCTACACCGGCAACCGCGGTGGTGGCTGGGGGGGCTTCCCGCTGGAGCATGTCGAGCGCATCGAGGTCATCCGGGGACCGGGATCGGCGCTCTATGGGGCCGATGCCTTCGCGGGGGTCGTCAACATCATCCAGAAAGCTGCAGGCGGGGCGCCTTCCACCCAGGTGGGCGCACGCCTGGGCTCGTTCGAGACGGCCGACACCTGGTTCTCGAAGGTGGGCACCTGGGGCAAGGTTGACGTGTCGTCCTACCTGCGCCTGGGCATGACCAATGGCGCCCGCCGCACGGTGGAGGCCGATGCGCAGACCGGCTGGGACGGCGTCTTCAACACGCAGGCTTCCCTGGCGCCCGGACGCATCAACCTGGAAGGTCACTTCGTCGACGCGGCCCTTGATTTGGCGGTCGATCACTGGCGTTGGCGCACGGCTTACCGGTTTCGCAACAACCTGGGCGTGAGCACGGGCGTGGCCTCGGCGCTGGATCCCAGCGGCTCGGTCGACAGTGAAAGCCTGAGCACGGACCTGAGTTATGACGACCCCCGCTGGCGCGAGGACTGGTCCCTCAATGTGCAGGCCAGTTATGTGCGCTATGTGGAACTGTCCCGGCTGACGCTGTTCCCGGCCGGTTTTTTAGGTGGCGCGTTCGCCGATGGTTTGATCGGCAACCCCGACAAATGGGACCACCATGGTCGGCTGTCGGCGTCGACCGTGTACTCGGGCTGGCGCGAGCACCGGGTTCGTCTGGGAATGGGCGTCGAGCGCGAAGCGGTCTACAGGATCCGCGAAACCAAGAACTTTTTCTATGACCAGAACGGCGTGCTGATGCCGATCGGCACGGGCAGTTTCGGTGATGTGATCGACGCCACCAACACGGCGCCCTTCATGAAGCCCCAGGCGCGCGACAACCGCTATGTTTTCGTGCAGGATGAGTGGAGCCTGCTCAAGGACTGGACCTTGACAGCAGGTCTGCGCCACGACAACTACAGCGATTTTGGTGGCACCACGAATCCGCGCCTGGCCCTGGTCTGGGAAGCGGCCTACAACGTCACGGCCAAGCTGATCTACGGCAGCGCTTTTCGGGCGCCTTCGATGTCCGAGCTCTACGTCATCAACAACCCGGTGGTCAAAGGCAACCCGTCCTTGCTGCCGGAGAGGATCGAGACCGTCGAGGCCGCGCTGGCCTGGCAACCTCAACCTGCTTTGCGTCTTGGCGTGAACGTGTTTCATTACCGCCTGCGCGACATCATCCAGCTCGTCAATTCTGCCTACGAAAATACCGGGCGGCAGACTGGGCAGGGCATGGAGTTGGAGGCCACCTGGGACGTGAACCGCGCGTTTCGCCTGTCAGGCAATTTCAGCCACCAAAACTCCGTGGATGAACAGACCGATTCGCGGGCGCCCAATTCGCCATCCAACCACCTCTATGTCCGCGGCGATTGGCGCTTTGCGCCAGGCTGGTCCGTGCACCCGCAGCTCAACTGGATCGACGAGCGCCCGCGTGCGGTCGGGGATCCGCGTGGACCGCTGAAAGGCTACGCCACCGTGGACCTGACCTTGCGCTCGGAGCCCGCCGAAAGTGGTTGGCGCTTGGCCATGTCGGTGCGCAACCTGTTTGATGTCGATGCCCGCGAGCCGTCGCCTTATGACGCATCGCCGAATCAGCCCTTCATCTCACTGCCTTACGATTTCCCCTTGCCGGGGCGGGCCGTGATGGTTCAGGCGGTCTACGGTTTCTGATCTGATCAGGGGCGATGACGGGCTGACGTTCAGATGTCGTACATCCACTGCAACTGCAGCAGGTTGGCCATGACGACCAGCAAGGCATGGCGATCAAAAGGCTTGACCATGAAGGCATTGGCCCCGGCGGTCATGGCCTGCGCGTGATCGCTGTCCGAGGCATGGGCCGACAAGGCCACGATGGGCACTTGGGCGCCCTGGTCGCCCCAGCGGATGCGGCGTGTGGCTTCCAGGCCGTCCATCACGGGCATGGCCAGGTCCATCAGGATGAGGTCGGGCGGGCTGGTCTGGACCTGCGCCAGGGCTTGAGCGCCATCGCCGGCATGCAGGACCACAAAGCCCAGCGGCTTGAGCATGTCCGACAGGAGCGTGCGGTTGAGCTCCACGTCATCGACCACCAGGATGGTGCGGGCCGAGCCTTCGAAACCCACGATGTTGACGCCTGTCATGCCTTGAGACGAGGCCGATGCGCCATCGGCCAGTGAGGCGATCGGCAGGCGCAATTCGAACCAGAAGCGGCTCCCTTCACCCAGCACGCTGGTGACCTGGATGTCCCCGCCCATCAGGCGGATGAGCTGGCGGCTGATGGCCAGGCCCAGGCCGGTGCCGGCCGAGCGGCTGCGGGCATCGCCAGCCTGCTCGAAGGGCTCGAAAATGCGCTCCAGGTCGTGATCGGCGATGCCGGTGCCCGAATCCACCACCTCGAAGTGCAGGGCGGCGACGTCTGGATCGGCCGAGGCTTCGGTCAAGCTGACGACCACGCGCACATTGCCCTGCATGGTGAATTTGACGGCATTGCTCAGCAGGTTGAGGATGACCTGGCGCAGGCGCTGCTCATCCACCAGCAAGGCGCGGGGGATGTCCGGGCTGCACACGGTGATGAAGTTCAGGCCTTTTTCCTTGGCCTTGATGCCGATGATGTCGCCCATGGCGGTCATCAGGGCATGCAGGTCCACGCAGGAGGGATGCAGCTCGGTCTTGCCCGATTCGATGCGTGATAGATCCAGGATGTCCACGATCAGCATCAGCAGGTGCTCGCCGCTGTGGCGGATGGTCTGGATGCCGTGGGCCTGGAGTTCGGTCAAGCCCTTGTTCATCTGGAGGATCTGGGCATAACCCATGATCGCGTTCAGCGGCGTGCGCAGCTCATGGCTCATGCGTGCCAGGAAGGCCGTTTTGGCCTGGCTGGCCACTTCGGCGCGTTCCTTGGCCTGGCTCAGTTGCGAGGTGCGTTCGCGCACCAGTTCTTCCAGGTGCTCGCGGTGGCGCAACAGTTCCTCGCCACGCTCTTGCAGCACGGCGATCATGCGGTTAAAGGCATGTGCCATCGTCTCGATGTCGCGCGGGCCTTCAAGGTCTGCACGTACATTGGCCTCGCCACGCTCGGCCTTGGCCATGGCGCGCGACAGCGCGGTCAGTGGCCGCGTCAGGCGGTCGGACAGCCAGCGGATCGTCAGCAGGATGACCAGCGCGATGAAAAAAGAGATGGCCAGGTTGACCACGAAGATGTTGGCCATCAGGCGGCCCAGGGTGCTCTTGCTCTGGGTCACGCGCACGAAGCCGAGGTATTCCTCTTGGGGGGCGACCACGTCGAACGGTGAGGTCTCGGGACGGGTCCAGACTGGGGCAATGAAGTGCCAGGCCTCATCTGTCTCGGCCTCCAGGAACACCGAGCGCGAAGGCATCTGCGGCATGGCCGGATCCGCATAGCGGGTTTCAGTGATGCCTCGGTAGACCAGCGAACGGCCATCGGCGCGGAAGATCTCGACACGCTTGACGTCCGGGTAGGCGAGGGTGGCCTTGATGGCCTCGGACGCGTTGTCGGGCGAGGCGTAGAGCAGGGCCAGGGTGCTTTGCTGTGCCAGACTGGAGGCCACCTGCATGCTTTGCTGCATGAGGGTGTCGCGGATCTGGCGGCTGCCCTGCCAGGCGCTGGCCAGCGACGACAGCAAGGCGAGCATGAGCACACCGATGGTGACGGTGATGCTGAGCTGCCGCTGAAAGGTCAGCCGCCGCAGCAGCAGAGCCAGTCTGCGCGGAAGCCATGGGGGTGTACTGCTGGTGTTCACGTCATGGTTCCGGAAAAACCATCGCGAAGCGATGGGGTGAGTTGGCGAGGTTGACGCCCAGGTGGGTCGCCGTTCGGGTATTGACCGCCATCAGCACCTGGCGCAGGGGGATCACCCCTTTGCCAGCTGCACTCGCCGATGAGCCGGCCGCGACAGCCCAGGCACCGAGGGCTCGGCCCAGTTCCAGGTTGTCTGGGTAAAGCGCGAACAGCACACCGCGCTTGACATGGTTGACGTTGCTGGAGAAGACCAGAAGGCTTTGATTCCAGGCCTCTTGCAACACCAGGGGCAGGACGGCGTTCTCGTCCACTGTGGTCGAATCCTGAGGCAGCCACAGCACATCCTGCCTGGCGTCGGACGAAGCCAGCGTCTCTTGATAAAGCTTGAGCGCGGTCTTGAGGTCGGTGGCTTCTTTGGCGACGAGCTCCAGTCCGTAGACCTTGGCAGCATCTTTGGCCAATCTGACCAACCAGTTGTTCTGACGGGGGTCATAAATGACGATCACACGCCTGGCGCCGGGCATGAGTGCCTTGAGCCGGCCGAACAGCAGGGCCGGATCGGGGGCCAGGCTGTGGATGGCGAAGGATTGCGACTCCGACTCGGGCACGGACAGCACGCCGGCAGCTGTCATGTTGAGCGAGTGGTCCAGCGGGCCGATGGCCTTGAGGCCTTGCCGGCCCAGGGCGATGACGGTCTTGATGTCACGGCGCTTGAGTTCTGCCGGCAGGTCAGTGGCCGTGCTGTTGGCCGAGACGGGGTAGGCGGCGACTTTGCCTCTGATTTTGTCTTCGATGCCTTCGATGATGGCGTTGAAGATGCTGCGATAAGGCTCGCCGATGTCGGGGTAGATGACGGCAATCGCCCGGGCAGCCTCGTCCGAGGCGGCCTGCGCCACAGGCGGCAGCCACATCAAGGACAAGCAGACGATGATCAGGCGCAGGATCATCCTCAAGACAGAGGAAACAACCGACACGGACACTCCCCGTTGCGCACTTCAGTTCATAACTCCCGGAGCTTAACCATTGTTTCAGGGGCCGGGCCCAAGACTGCTGGATTGTTGTGATATGTCACGTTTGCAGGTGGCTTGCCCCGAGATGCGGGGGATGACGACGTAACAAGGTGTAGGCATCATCGGCGCTCGATATCGGGCATCGATGTTGGATGCCCGGATCTGCACCGGAAGTCAGCTCAATCGTGAAGTACACCACTGCGTCTCAATGGCAGGACATGCCAGGCATCCAAGGCTCAAGCGAGCCGCTGGATGCAGCCGAACTCATCGTCTCTTACCTTGAAGCCCTTGGCGTCGAATATGTGTTCGGCGTGCCGGGCGGCGCCATCGAGCCGCTTTACAACGCCCTCTCGCGCAGCATGGCGCGGGGCGGCCCTCGACCTGTGGTCGCCCGCCATGAGGCAGGCGCGGCCTTCATGGCCGATGGTTATGCCCGCGAAACGGGCCGCCTGGGCGTGTGCGTGGCCACCTCGGGGCCGGGTGCCACCAACTTGCTCACGGGCGTGGCTTGCGCCTATGACAATGGCGTGCCCTTGCTGGCCATCACGGGTCAGCCCAGCCTGCCGCTGTTTGGGCGCCGAGCCCTGCAGGAATCGGCTTGCACAGGTGTCAACACTGTGGGCATGTTCCAACACTGCACGCGCTACAACACCCTGGTCTCCCATGTCGATCAGCTCGAGCACAAGCTGGTCAGCGCGCTGATGCGCTCGCAGCTACCGCCCCCCGGGCCTGTGCATTTGTCCATCCCGGTGGACGTGCTGCGCAGCCCGCTGGTGCGTCGCTATGACCGTGCCCAGGTCGAGGCGCTCTTGAGGCGGCCGACCTCGCTTGATGAGCGTGCTGTTTCTGTGCTCGGGGAATGCCTGCAAGCCAGCGAACAGCCTGTGTTGCTCGTCGGGGCTGCCTGCGGTGAGGCCATCGACCTCATCATGAGCGTGGCCGAGCGCCTGGGCATCCCTTTCGTCACGACCCCCGATGCCAAGGGTCTCGTCAACCCATATCACCGCCTTTATCGCGGTGTGTTCGGCTTCGCCGGGCACGCCTCGGCCGCACAGGCCCTCGGCGGGGGCACCGACCTGACGGTGGCCGTGGGCACCATGCTGGGCGAATGGACCAGCGCAGCCTGGAGCGATGCAGTGCTCAACAACCACCTGATCCACGTGGATTCGGTGGAGGCGCACTTCATGACCTCGCCCATGGCCAAGTTGCACGTGCTGGGCCACCTGCGCACTGTGTTCGAGCGTCTGTTGCAGCACATCGGCGATGTCCTGCCGGCCAAACGCGCCGAATTGCCGACCACGCCGCGTGGCTGGGAGGGCGATTCATCGCCCGAGGTGAGTGACTGCATCAAGCCGCAGCGCTTGATGGCCGAGTTGTCCAAGCGCTTCCCGCCGACCACGCGCTTCGTGGCCGATGCCGGTAACAGCACGGCCTGGGCCATCCATTACCTGGAGTTGCGCAACCGGCGCGGCAACCTGATCTCGGTGCCCAGCGGGCCGGGCGCTCAGGCGTTGCCGCCATCGCCGGCCGGCCTGCCCCTGGCCGAACGCCGCCTGGATCACGCGGGATGGCTGAGGGTGCTGATGGACTTTGCCCCCATGGGCTGGGCCATCGGTGCGGCCGTGGGCATCGCGCGGGCCAAGCCGGCCTGCCCGGTCGTGTGCATCACGGGCGATGGCAGCTACCTCATGAACGGCCAGGAAATCACGGTGGCGGCACAGGAGCAATTGACGGTGATCTTCGTGATCCTCAACGATGCGGCCTTGGGCATGGTCAAGCATGGCCAGCGCCTGGCGGGCGCCGAGCAGGTGGCCTTCGAGCTGCCTCGCATCGACTACAGCCTGATGGCCAAGGCCATGGGCATCGCGGCGCATGTGGTCGAGTCGGCCGAGGACTTCGCGCGGCTGGACATGGACGCCATCTTGCAGCGATGCGGCCCCACCTTGCTCGATGTGCGCATCGACCCCGAGGAAGTGCCGCCCATGGGCCTGCGCATGCAGACGCTGGACACGGTGTCCCGATGATCCAGACGAGCATCTGGCTGGAAGCGCCCGAGCCCAGCGATCCTTTTGCCACGCGTGCCGCGCATTGCCATGGTTACGACGTGTTCGGCCAGATGCTGGGCCGCGCGCGCTGGGCTGACATGATCTTCCTGTTGTTCCGTGGCGAGGCACCCGATGCGGCGCAAGCGGCTTTGCTCGATGCACTGGCCGTGGCCCTGGCCAATCCGGGGCCGCGCGATCCGGCTGTGCACGCGGCCATGTGCGGTGGCGTGGGCGGCTCGACCGCTGCTTCCACCTTGATGGCGGCGCTGGGTGTCGGGGCTGGGCAGTGCGGTGGCGCACGCGAGGTTTTCCTGGCCATGCAGGGCTGGCAGCAATGCGGCGAGCAGGTGTCTGCCTGGCAGACGCATTGGCAAGCTTTGATCAACCGCCCCGAGCCCCAGCCCGATGTCTGGCCGGCGGTGAGCCATGCGCCCGGCTTCGAGCCCCATGCGGCGGCGGCCAGCACCGTGGTGCGCCAAGCCTTGGCGCGTCTGGCGGCCATCAGCCCTGGCACGCATTTGAGCTGGCTGCACGAGCAGCGTCTGCCGATGGAGCAAGCCGCTGGCCGACCGCTGGCCATGACGGGCGTGGTGGCGGCGGCTTTGTGCGACCTGGGCATGAGTCCGGCGCAGGGCGAGATGCTGCACCTCATCCTTCGGCTGCCCGGCGCGGCGGCCCACGCGCTGGAGCAATCTGCGCTGGGCTTCAAGCAGTTCCCGTTTCCGCCACTGGATCTCCAGGACGACCCCGGACGCACCGAGGTGGCGCCATGACCATGACCAACGAGCATCCCTTGAGCGCCCATGCGGGCGATGTCTTCCCGACCCGGGTGGGCGGGGCCTTTCCGGGCGATCGCGCGGTCTTTCGTGGTCATGACCTGCACCAGTCGCCTTTGAAGGATTTGAGCTGGGTCGAGCTCTATGGCTTCAGCGTCAACGCCAAGCGCCTGTCCAAGGCCCAGGCCGAGATGATCGAGTCGATCTGGGTGATGACCAGCTACCCCGATGCCCGTATCTGGAACAACCGCATCGCCGCCCTGGCCGGCAGTACGCGCAGCACGCCGACGGTGGCCATCGCGGCGGCCAACGCAGTCTCGGAGGCGACCATCTACGGCCGTCGCAACGAGCACAAGGCGCTGGCGTTTTTCTGGCGCATGCGGGCCGAAACCCAGGCGGGCGAGCCACTGGCCGAGTGCCTGGCCCGTTATGAACGTGAATGCGGCAAGCTGCCTGGCTATGGCCGCCCGTTGGCCATGCACGACGAACGCATCGCGCCCACCATGACCAGGGCGCGTGAGCTGGGCCAGGCCGAGGGCCCACACGTCAGCCTGGCTTTCGAGATCGAGCGCTGCTTGCGCGGCCAGGGCCGGCCTTTGCGCTTGAACCTGGGTGCGCTGGTCTCGGCGTTTGGGGCCGATTTTGGCTTCTCGCCTAGAGAGTTCAGCCTGTTTTTCTTCCCTTGTTTCCTGGCCGGCATGCTGCCTTGCTACCTGGAGGGGCTGGAAAAACCGGCCGGCGCCGTCTTCGCCACGCCTTGTTCGGGCGTCAACTACACGGGGGTGGGCAAGCGAGCATGGACCTAGGGGGGCGCCAAGTGCGGCCATCGGGGGCACAATCGCGCTCTTCTTCTTTGTCCGCTGCTCCATTCATGTCCTCGACGCCTCTCACGCCCACGCCGGATGCGGCTCCTACGCCGGAAACTGCTGATGCATCCGTGGTCTCCGCACCGGCGGCTGATGTAACGGTGGCCGCCGCACCGGTCGCTGCCGCTCCCATGACGCCCGAGGCCTGCGCCAGCCAACTCAAGCAGTTGTTCCCGGCGCTGTTCACTGGCAGCCCCAAGCCCCTGAAGTTGCGCATCCAGGCCGACATCCAGGAGCGAGCACCCGGCCAGTTCACCAAGCCGGTGCTGTCGGCCTTCCTGCGCCGCTACACCGGCGGTACCGGTTACCTGATTGCCGTGAGCAAGGCCACGCACCGCTTCGACCTCGATGGCGCACCGGCGGCCGAGTTGTCGGACGAGCACCGCCAGGTGGCGGTCGAAGAACTGGCGCGCCGCCGCGAGCGCCAGAACGCCAAGCGCGTCGAGCAAGAGCAGGAACAACGCCAGCGGGCCAGCCTGCTGCGTGATTTCGAGCGCACCACACTGACGCCGGCCAATTTCTGCGCGCTCAAGGGCGTGGCGCCTGAGGCCTTGGATGGGCTGCTCGCGCAGGCTCGCCAGGAAGCCGCTCAGGCTCCGGCCGAGCGCCCCATGCACCGCCAACGCCCTGAGCGTGGTGGTGGTGACCGCGACCGGGGTGGCTCGGACCGCCCGCAGCAGCGGCGTCCCCAGGGCGATCGCAATGATCGCGGTGGCGACCGGGCCGGCCGTCCGGCGCACGCGGGAGGGCCTCGTCCGCCGAAGCCGCCGGCCAAAGAACAAGCCTGAGCTTGAAATCGCGCAGAAGCACCTCAACTGATGGCCCATGAGGACCATCACGACGTTATTGGCGCTGTCGGCGCTGCTTCACTTCCTGGTGGGTTGGGCCTTGTTGCCCGATCTGCAGCCTTGGGCGTGGGCTCAGGGCCTGGCGCTGGGCGGGCTGATCCTGTCGGCCACCTTGATTCCGGCCGCCTTGATCTGGCGCGGGGCCCACGGGCATCGGCTGGCGCAGGCCTTGTCCTGGCTGGGCATGGGCCTGATGGGCCTGTTTTCCTCGGTGATGGTGCTGACGCTGATCCAAGCCGTGCTCAAGCTGGTGCTGGTAGGCCTGGGTGTGCTCCCTGCTTTGAATTCAATGTGGGTTCTGCCTCTGGCCTTGCTGATCACCTTGTGCGGCCTCCTCAATGCGCGCCGCACCGCCAAGGTGGTCAAGGTCGATGTACCGATCCGCGATCTGCCGGCGGCCCTGCACGGCTTTTCCATCGCCCAGATCAGCGACATCCACGTCGGGCCGACCATCAAGCGCCGCTACCTGCAAGCCATCGTGGAATCGGTCAATGCCTTGCGCGCCGACATGGTGGCCGTCACGGGCGACTTGGTCGATGGCAGCGTGCGCGAACTGGCGCCCCACGTGGCGCCGCTCGCTGGTTTGACCTCGCGCCACGGCACCTTCTTCGTGACCGGCAACCACGAGTACTACTCGGGCGCCCACAGTTGGATCGACGAGTTGCGCCGCCTGCGCCTGACCGTGCTCATGAACGAGCACGTGGTGCTGGCCCATGGCGGCGCGTCTGTTGTGCTGGCCGGCGTGGCCGATTACAGCGCTCACCATTTCGACCCCTCGCACCGCAGTGATCCGCAGGCCGCCATGGCCGGCGCACCGCTTCATGCGGGCGTCAAACTCCTGCTGGCCCACCAGCCGCGAACGGCAGAGGCCGCGGCCCAGGCCGGCTTTGACTTGCAGCTCTCGGGCCACACGCATGGTGGCCAGTTCCTGCCCTGGACCTGGTTCGTGCGCTTTCAACAACCGTTCACGGCCGGCCTGCACCGGGTGCGTGACCTTTGGGTCTACGTCAGCCGGGGCACGGGTTACTGGGGCCCGCCCAAGCGCTTCGGGGCGCCGTCAGAGATCACGCATTTGCGCCTGGTGCCGCAAATCGGCTGATCACCGCGGCGCAAAACCGCTAGCATCGCGGCTCCTGCCGACTACTGCTTTTTGCGCATCGAGACCATGAGCCACGGACTTTTCACCAGCCTGCCCGGACTTGCCGTCCGCCCCGACCGCCAGGACCCTCAGCCCCTGGTGATCTACCACGGCAAATGCCCCGATGGCTTCGGCGCGGCCCTGGCGGCCTGGCTGTTCTTCGAAGGCGAGGGCGAGTACCTGGGCGTGAGCCACGGCAAGGTCAGCCAGGTCGAGGACCTGCCGCCTCTGGATGGCCGCGCGGTCTACATCCTCGATTTTTCCTTCCCGCCCGAGCTGATGGCAGCCATCGACGCCAAGGCGGCCAAGCTGGTGATGCTCGATCACCACCAGAGTGCGGCCGACAAACTCAGCGGGTTTCAATGCCGCTGCGGCGCGGTGCACTTCGACATGAGCCAGTCCGGCGCCATGCTGGCCTGGAAGTTCTTCCAGCAAGACAAGCCCGTGCCTGACCTGATCCGCTTCGTGCAGGACCGTGACCTCTGGACCTGGGAATTCCCGCAAAGCGCTCCCTTCCTGTCGGCTTTGGATCTCGAACCCAACGAGTTCCCGCGCTGGGCCGAGATCGCGGCTTTCACGCCAGAGCAGGTCGAGGCCTTCTGCCAGCGCGGCTCGGCCATGAATGAGAAGTTCCTGCACCTGTGCAATGACATCGCCCATGGGGCCGCGCCCGTGACCTTCAATGGCCAGAGCGGCCTGATGGTCAACTGCCCCGGCGCCTTCAGCAGCGAGGTGGGCAACATCCTGGCGGCGCAGTGCGGCAGCTTCGCATTGCTGTGGAGCGTGTCCAAGGACGGCGTCGTCAAAGTGAGTTTGCGTTCCGTGCCCACCTTCAACGGCATCGCCCTGGCCGAATCCATGGGCGGTGGCGGGCATCCGCAAGCTTGTGGTTTCCGAATGGGCCGCGAGCGCCTGCCCGAGTTGCTGTCTGGCCAGTTCCTGGCCGTGCCCTTGGCGGCTGTGTCACCCGATCAACCGGCCTGACCCTGGCCCAGCCATTTCAGCAGGGTGTCGTAAAGCGCCGTGGTATCGATGGGCTTGCCCAGGTGGCCGTTCATGCCGGCCTCGATGCAAGCGGCCTGCTCCTGCGCCAGCACACTGGCCGACATCGCCAGGATGGGGGTCTGCTGGTTCAGGCTTTCCTGGCGGATGGCGCGCGTGGCGGCCAGGCCGTCCATGTTGGGCATCTGCACATCCATCAAGATGAGGTCGTACTGACGTTGGCGGGCCATCTCCAGCGCCAGCACGCCATCGTTGGCCACCTCGGCCTTCAAGCCTGCCATGGCCAGTAACTCGGTGGCCAGCATCTGGTTGACGGGGTGGTCCTCGGCCAGCAGGATGCGGGCGCCGCCGTGGTTCTGTCGGAGTAAGTCGCTGGCAGCAGGCATGGTGGTGAGGGATGACGCCATGGCGGTTAGGTGGCCGTCAAACGACGGGTTGAGGCTGTTGACGGTAGCGTGTTCCAGCCGCACGCAAAAGCCGAAAATACTGCCCTTTCCAATTTCGCTGGCCACATCGATCTGGCCGCCCATGCAGTCGACCAGGTTTTTGGTGATGGCCAGCCCCAAGCCTGAACCGCCATAGCGGCGGGTGGTTGAATCGTCGGCCTGCACGAAGGGCTCGAAAATCCGGGTGAGTTTGCTGGTCTCGATGCCCACGCCCGTGTCGTGGATCTCGAAGCGCGCGGTCAAGCCATCGACATCGCGCGCGATCACCTCGGCCTTGACGATGATGCTGCCTTGGTCCGTGAACTTCAGGGCATTGGCCAGCAAATTGAGCAGCGCCTGGGACAGGCGGGTCGGGTCGCCACGCAAGGCTTTTTCGGGGATGGTGTTGCGCACTTCCAGGCGCAGGCCTTTTTCGCG
>CANBUA010000128.1 GCA_947372535.1 Burkholderiales bacterium | reverse complement strand
GTGGAAGGCATGGTGCGCAACATCGGCATGCACGCCGGGGGCGTGCTGATCGCCCCGGGCAAGATCACCGACTTCTGCCCGCTGTACCAGCAGCCCGGCAGCGACTCGGCCGTGAGCCAGTACGACAAGGACGACGTGGAGGCCATCGGCCTGGTGAAGTTCGACTTCCTGGGCCTGGCCACGCTGACGATTCTGGAGCTGGCCAAGGACTACATCGTTGCGCGCCACCCGGATCAGAAGGACTTCGACTTCGCCAAGATCCCGCTCAACGACGCAGCCACCTACCGGCTGCTGTCCGAAGGCAAGACCGTGGCCGTGTTCCAGCTGGAATCTCGCGGCATGCAGGGCATGCTGCGCGACGCCAAGCCCAGCCTGTTCGAGGACATCATCGCCCTGGTGGCCCTGTACCGACCTGGCCCCATGGACCTGATCCCTTCCTTCTGCCTGCGCAAGCACGGCAAGGAAGCCGTGGACTACCCCCACCCCCTGATGGAATCCGTGCTCAAGGAGACCTACGGGATCATGGTCTACCAGGAGCAGGTGATGCAGGTGGCCCAGAAGGTGGGCGGCTACTCGCTGGGCGGCGCCGACATGCTGCGCCGGGCCATGGGCAAGAAGAAGGCCGAAGAGATGGCGCAGCACCGCGCCATCTTTGCGGAAGGTGCGGCCAAGAACGACATCAAGCCCGCACTGGCCAACGAAATCTTCGACGTGATGGAGAAGTTCGCGGGCTACGGCTTCAACAAGTCGCACGCCGCCGCGTATGCCTTGCTGGCGTACCACACGGCCTGGCTCAAGGCCCACTACACGGCCGAGTTCTTCTCAGGGAACATGAGCGTGTCGAGTGACGACACGGACAAACTCAAGATCTTCCACGACGATGCCACGCAGAACTTCGGCATCACCTTCACGCCGCCCGATGTGAACCAGGGTCAGTGGCGCTTCGTGCCCACCGACAAGAAGGTGATCTGCTACGCACTGGGCGCCGTCAAGGGCACGGGGCAGGGCGCCATCGAGGCCATCGTGGCCGAGCGCGAAGCCAACGGCCCCTTCACCAGCTTCTTCGATTTCTGTGCCCGGGTGGACCGCAGCCGCGTCAACAAGCGCGTGGTCGAGGCGCTGATCAAGGCCGGCGCTTTCGACGCGCTGCAGCCGCACCGCTCGGCCTTGATGGCCAGCGTGAGCCTCGCCTTCGAGTACGGCGACAGCCTGGCGGCCAACGCCGACCAGGGTGGGCTGTTCGACTTTGGCGACAGCCATGCGGCTTCCACCAACGAGCCCGACCTGGTCAACGCCGAGCCCTGGACGCTGAAAGAGCGCCTGTCGCTGGAAAAGACCGCCATCGGCTTCTACCTGTCGGGCCATCTGTTCGACGAAGCCGAGAGCGAAGTGCGCCGTTTTGCCAAACAGCGCATCGCCGAGCTGCAGGACAGCCGCGAGCCCCAGCTGGTGGCCGGCATCATCAGCGAGCTGCGCATCATCAACGGCGCGCGCGGGCGCGTGGCCATCTTCAAGCTGGACGACAAGAGCGAGGTCATCGAGGCTGTGGCCAACCAGGACACGCTGGATGCCAACAAGGACCTGCTCAAGGACGATGAGTTGGTGATCATCCAGGGCAAGGTGCAGAACGACCGCTTCTCAGGTGGCTTGCGGCTCAATGTGCAGCAGGTGATGGGCCTGGCGGCGGCGCGCTGCCGCTATGCGCGTTTTGTGCGGCTGACGGCCAGGGAGCCCAGGTTGCCCGTGGCCGAGGTGCTGCGCGAGCACCCGGCCCGGCGCCAGCCGGCGCCTCAGCCGGACTTGCCGGATCAGTACCAGGGCTTGCCCATCCGTGTGGTGGTGGAGCGGCACACGCCTGAGCTGTCGGCCCGGGGCGAGCTGGAGCTGGGGGAGCACGGCAAGGTGTTTCCTTCCGAAGCGGCGATGTTGCGCTTCAAGGAGTTGATGCCGGGGGCTTTGGCGCAGGTGGTGTATGGGGAGGGGTGAGGGAGGGCCCCCATCGCTCACTGCTTCAAGATGGGCGGCGACAGCGACACGTCGATCACCTGCATCTTGACAGACCCTGTCTGGATGCCCATGGCGGCCAGCAAACCGTCAATGGCGGCGCCCAAGGGTTGCGTGACCAGGCCCAGGATGTTGCCCAACTTGGATATGGGCACTTTGATGCCCAGCAAGCGGGCTTCGATGTAGGTGTCCGTGCCCAACAGGCCGCCGAAGGTGTCGCCAACGCCCCCGGCGCCCAGGATCTTTGTCGAAGGCAGATCGGCCTTGCTCGCGAAGCTGAATGTCGTGTCTTCAGACTTCGATTCACCGAGCGGCAAATAGATCTTGAATCCCGTGTTGAGGAATTTGAAGCCAATGTACCCAATGCCGAAGTTGTCCTTGTTGGCAATCGGCTTGTCGACGTCGTTGCTGTTGGTGAGCACCAGGGTGACGATGGTCGATTGCGACGACAGCTTGCCGCTGATGTTTCCCGGCACCACGGACAACTCTTCCAGATGCCCGCTCGTGATCAAGGTATCGACCCGAAACGCGATGTCGATGATGCTGAGATCCAGCCCACCGGCGAACTTGAATGGCGCCAGGGTGGACCGAAGGCTCATTTGTGCCGATTGCGCTTGCGAGCACCAGTTGCCGTTGCTGTCTGTGCCCGCAGGGCCGATGGCGATGATCGGGGGGCTGATGATGCTCAGGGTGGTGTTCCCCAGGAAATTCAAGCCGAAGCTGAAGTTGAGCACGCCACCCAGGTTGATCGCGCCCACATTCATGCTGGCATTGACGAGGTCAAACACGCTGATGGCCGTGGTGCTCACACCGGCCGCAGGAGGCGACTGGATGTTGAGGATCTGACTCACCAGGAAGGTGTTGAGCTCGTTTTGATGAGGCTTGGGCTTGTACTTCGGGAGCTTGTCTGCCGCCGTTTCCAGGTCCTTGAACGCCTGCAGGTCACCCGCCGCGGTCGATGCCTTGGCGATCACCTGCAGAAAATCCGACAAGGTCATGGATTTCTTGAGGAATGCATCGAGTGAGAGCGATTCGCCGTAGAGCTCATTGTTGGCCTGAACCAATGCGTCCAAGGTCGTCGTGGCGTTGACCAACGCGGTGACGGCCGCGGTGTCAAATGTGGGCGAGGTGTTCCCCAATACCGCCTTGAAGAAATTGGTGAGCTGCTTGGCTGTTTCAGCGGAAACGCCATAAACGCTGCCCACCGAATAGGTGGCCACGGGCGGCCCACCCTGCGCCACGGCCGTGGCCGCAAAGATCACGTCCTTGTCGAAACCAGGCAAACCACGCAGCAGCACGCTGGCGGGCACCGTGCGGGTCAGACGCACCTGGGTGGCATTGCTGTTGCCCACCGGCGCGGCGGTAAAGACGTTGTTGCCGGCTTTGTCGCTCGTCAGCACGCCGGTCAAAAGCGTGACAGTGGATGCATCGATGCCATTGGCCGTCGCCGTGGCCTGGGCTGCGTTGAGGGCCTTTTGCTGATCCGAGCCGCAACCGGTGAACCGCGCAGAAGCCAAGGCGGCCATGTCCGCCGCCCGCTGGGTGGCCCGCCGCTCGAACCACAGCCGCCCGGCGTCGATGCTCAGCGCCGTGAACAGCAGCGCCATCAGCAAGGCGAATGGCGCCATCACTCCGAAGGCCCCTCGCTGGTGGCTGCGCATGGCTTGGTGCGGATGCTCCGCCCTGCCTGAACCTGCGCCCAAGCCAAGCGCAGCCCGCACCTTCAGCGGCGCGGACGACCTGGCCTCGACGTGGGTGGAGTGATCAGGGCGCACGACGGGGCTCAACGGTCCGAGTCGTTGTGGAACTTGGTGGACTCGGTGGTCACCCCAAAGCTGTCCACATAGCGTTTGTGGACGCGGCTCATGACGGGGCCTGACAAGGCCTGCCGCTGTTTGGACGCCTGCTCTCGACGGGCTTGCGCCCCCAGCCAGGTTTGGGTGGCCGCACCGCTGACCGGGCTGCTGGCGGCTTCGTCGGGCGCTGTGGGTTCCGAATGGGCCACTGGGGTGGCGGCCGGCTGACCCTTCGCGCTGGCCACCACTTGCGCCTGGGCTGTCGTCGCTGCGGCCACACCCAGGGCCAGCAGCGCGAAGTGTCGATACAAGGAGTTCATGTGGGATGGACGTGCTGAAAAGGGGGACGATTGCCCCGGCGCCGAGGCGGCATGTTGCAGTTTCATCATCGCTCTGCCGATGAGGCTGTCAAGGGGGGAATTGGCGCCGCCGATCCAGGGGGGAGGGGCGCCGCGGCGGGATGCCGGATCTCGGCCGCCTGTGCACCCATGCGCTCCATGCTGGCCGGATCGAGTTTGAGCTTGTTGGCCAGTTGCTGGGCCAGGTCGGTCTTGCCCTGGGCCAGGGCCAGCAGCAGGAGGTTGCGCGAGGCGCGGGCATCGTTGGGTACCAGATCCAGCACCGTCAGGAATTCGAACTGCGCATCGTCCCAGCGCCGGTCCAGCAGCAGGGCGTAGCCATAGTCGTTGCGCACGTTGGCATCGGTGGGCAGGGCCTGCCGTGCCGCTTGCAGCGATTGGATGGCTTCTTTCACATGGCCATCCTTGGCTTCCATCAAGCCCAGGCCATGGTGCGCCGAAGCGGCCAGGCAGGTGTTGAGCAGGCGGTCGTATTGCGTTCTGGCCTCGCCGTGCCGCTCCACTTGCCGAAGGGCTTCGGCCCGCAGCAGGATGGCCTTGGGGCTGTCCGCGCCCAGGGCGTCCAACTCAGCCAGAGCCGCATAAGGCTTCTTGTCGTCCAGCAACTGCTGGATGGTCGCCAGCCGGGTGTTGCCGGTGGGCCCGAGGTCCTTGTCGCACGAGCCCACCTTCCCGCCAGACGCATTGCCATGGCCGCCCACGGTGCTCAGCTCCGAGCAGGCCACGAGGCCTGAGCAGGTCAGGCAGGCGACACAAGCCAAAAAACCCATCCGGATCAGTAGGTGGGATCGCATCATTTCAGCGACGCGAACGCGCGGGTGATGGCCATCAAGCCAGGGCCAGCCAGGAAGATCAACAGGGCGGGAAACAGGAAGGACACCATCACGATGCTCATCCTGGCCGACATCTGCCCCACTTTGTCGCGCAGGTCGGTCATGCGCCGGTCTTCGAGCAGGCGCAGGTACTTCAGCAGCGAGTCGCGCAAATTGCCGCCATACCGGGCGGCCTGCTTGAGCATGGCCACGGTTTCCGACAGTTCATCCACATTGTTGCGCTTGGCCATTTCATCCATGGCCTCGCCCCGTTCCTGCCCATGGTGGATGCGCAGCAGCACCCAGGAGAACTCGGCCGACAGGTTGGGGGTGATGTGCCGCGCCTGTTCGCTGATGGCTTTCAGCGTGTGTTCCAGCGACAGGCCGGCGTCGAACAGCAGGCGCATCAGGTTCAGCACAATGGGCATTTCTTCCTTGATCGCCTTCTGGCGGTTCTCGGCCAGGCGACGCAACATAACGCGGGGCAGCACGTAGCCTGCGGCAAAGCAGATCACCAAGCTGGGGCCCGCCGGGTAGTCTTTGAAGGTGATCAGCAACATGCCCAGGCCCAGGCCCATCAAGGGCCCCAGCCACAGCGATGCGTACACCATGGAGCGGTTGCGGTCGTCCACCAGGGCGGCCTGACGCAGCAGGACTTCGATCTCCTGCATGTCTGCACCCGGCAAGCGCTCCAGCAGGCGCTTGACTCGGATCGTGATGCCCTGCGTGCGCCGCCACTTGCGCTGGTTCAACCAGGCTTCGTCCTGGGGGGTCTCCAGGGCGTCGTGGAAGCGCTTCTGGGCTTCGGGCGCGGTCGGGTCCTGCCTGCCCATCAGGGCCACGACGATGGCCAGCGCAATCAGCAAGGCGGCAAGGATCAGGAGCAGGGTCATGTTCGTTGCGCCCGCTCAGATCGACTTGACCATGCGCCACAGGATCAGGGCGCCCAGAGCCTGGAACCCGCCGGCCACCAGCATGATCACGTGGCCACTCGGGTCGTGCCACATGGTGCCGATGTAACGGGGGTTGACCAGCACCATGTAACCCGCGATCGACGTAGGCAAGAGGCCCAATACCCAGGCGGTCACACGTGTTTCGCCGGTCATGGCGCGCAGTTCGCGCTGCATCTGTTCACGTTGGCGAATCAGGTTGACGACGCTTTCCAACATTTCGCGCGGGCTGCCGCCGTAGGTGCGAGAGGTCTGGATGGCCAGGGCCAGCATGTGCAGCTCCCGAACGTCGTAGAAGGTCGCAGCATCACGCAGGGCCTCGCCCAGATCGGCGCCCAGCGCCACGTTGGTGTTGGCGCGGTCAATGACCTCCCGCAGCGGCTGTTTGAGGTCTTCTGTGGCGAGCTTGATGGCGCCTTCCACATTGCGCCCGGTGACCAGGCCGCGGATCACCTGATCGATGAACAGGGGGATCTGGGCCACCATGGCATTGATCTTTTGCTTGTAACGTACCTGGGGCATTAACACCGACAAAGTGGCCAGCAGGATCACGCCGATGATGCCGGCCAGGGGGTCCACCAGGTGCCACAGTGCCCAGGACATCATCAGCCCGACGCCGATGACGGTCAGGGCAAGCATGGGGTCGATCTTCAAGCCGACCCGTGCCAGCCAGGCCTCGGCCTGCCCCATCAGGCCATCCGTCCTTCGGGCCAGGTAATCGTCTTGCGGGACAAAGGAGAAGGCCTGAAGCCGCTGCTTCACCTTGGACTCGTGGTCCATCCGCCGAGCGCGCAGCATCGACAGCACCGCCATCAACAACATGAGGATGGCCAGCATGAACAGGAACAGGGCGGCTACCATGACCTGCGGAAAGCGGTGGATTGGGGGTCATCGCCGCCGCGCAGCTTGGCCGAGGCCGGCGTCAGGCCGGATGACTCGAAGCGGTTCTGATCCACATTGAAGACAAACAGCTCGTTGGTCACGATGCGGTCGTCCTGGACGCCCAGCACCTCGGTCACGGCCATGACGCGGCGACGGCCATCGGGCAGGCGGCCGATCTGGATCACGAGGTCGATGGCCGTGGCGATCATGTGCTTGAGTGTGACGTCCTGGCCCTGGAAGCCGGCGAAACCCGCCAGCATCTCGATGCGCAACAAGGCGTCACGCGGGCTGTTGGCGTGCACCGTGCTCATGCAACCGTCGTGACCCGTGTTCATGGCCTGCAGCATGTCCATGACTTCGTCCGAACGCACTTCGCCCAGCAGCACCCGGTCCGGGCGCATCCGCAGCGCGTTGCGCATCAGGTCTCGCGCCGAGACCTCGCCCTTGCCATCCACATTGGGCGGGCGGGTTTCGAGGCGCACCACGTGGTCATGGCCCAGGCTCAGTTCCGCGGCATCTTCGATGCTCACGAGCCGCTCGGCGGGCGAGATGAAGCGGCTCAGCACATTGAGCATGGTGGTTTTGCCCGCGCCGGTGCCACCGCTGATCAGGATGTTGCAGCGCCGGGTGACCGCATGCTTGAGGAAGCCAAGGATGGCCTCGTCCATGGTGCCGGATGCCACCAGGTCGCCTGCCTGCAAAGGATCCTTGCGGAACTTGCGAATGGACAGGCAGGGGCCGTCCAGGGCCAGCGGCGGGATGATGGCGTTCACCCGGCTGCCGTCGGGCAGGCGCGCATCCACCATGGGGCTGGATTCGTCGATGCGGCGACCCAGCGGCGCCAGGATGCGGCGGATCACGCGCAGCACGTGTTCATCGTCGATGAAGCGCAGGTCGGTGCGGCTGAGCACCCCGGCGCGTTCGACATAGATCTGGCGCGTGCCGTTGACCAGGATGTCGTTGATGCGGTCGTCCTTGATCAGGTCTTCGAGCGGGCCATAGCCGGTCAGCTCATCGACCATTTCGCGCGCGAGATTCTCCATCTCGTGGCGACTGATGGGCAGCCGATGCTCCGTGCTGTAGTGGGACACCTTGTCCAGCACGTAATCCGACAGCTCGGCCTTGGACATGTCCTGGATGGACACGCGCTCCAGATCGATGCGGTCGATCAGGTGGTGGTGCAGCCGGAACTTGATGTCCTGATAGGACTCGCTTTCCTTGACGCTGAAGTCGGCGACGAAACCTCGGTAGTCCATGGGTTCCATCCCCATCAACTCAGGTTCAGCCGGGAGGCCAGCTTGTCCATCCAGCCGGGACCCGCGCTGGCCGGTCTGCCCCGGTTGCCCACCTCGCCGTGCAGTTCGCGGTGCAGCACCTGGGCCACCTTGCGCACGGATTGGGTGTACGGGTCTCTGGGCGCTGCCTTGAACAGGCTTTCACCCGAGTTCATCATGGTCAGGCGGGCCATGCCCGAAGAGGGCAGGGTGGCCAGCAGGGGGATGCCGAAGCCTTTGGCGATGGTGTCGGCATTGGGCGGGATGCCAGGCAGATAACGGTCGACCACCAGACGCACCTCGTTGAAGCCCAACTTGTTGTCGCGCAGGCGTTGCAGCAGGGTGCGGTTCTGTTTGCAGCTGGGCACGCTCTGTTCCGCCAGCAGCAAGACCTTGTCGCTGCGTCCCACCATCACGAACAGGAACTCGGAAGCCGGCACGCCGCCCACATTCAGCACGATGTGCTTGAAGTGGCGCCGCAAGGCACTGATCAGCACGTACAGGTCGGCCGTGGTGAAGTGGCCGGCTTCCAGCGATTCTTCCGGCATGGCCAGCACGCGCAGACCCGATTCATGCTTGGCGAAGGCCGAGTTGATCAGGGTGTCATCCAGGCGGCGCAGGCTGCGGATGGCGTCCACGAAGGTATAGGTGGATTCCATGCCGAGGTAGCTCAGGCTGTCGGCATAGGGCACGCCCAGGTCCAGCAGCAGGATGTCTTCCTTGGGTGAGAGTTCTTGCAGGCCCAGGGCCAGGTGCAGCGCGAACATGGGGGCATCGGCCCCAGGGCGGGCGCTGACGACCGCCGTCATGTGGCCCTCTTGAACCTGGCCGGCGCGCAAATCACTGTGGTCGCGGCTCATGGCGCGTCGCACCAGCGACAGCACCTCACCCGGCCGCATGTCCGGCGAGATGAAATCGCGCGCGCCAGCGCGCAAGGCCGACAGCACGGCTTGTCGATCGGGCTGCTCCGACATGGCCACCACGGCCAGCAAGGGCTTGGCGGCGGTGAGGCCCTCCATGAAGCCTGCATCGCGCGAGCCATGGGCGGCGGAAAGTTCCACGAACACCACGCGTGTGCCCAGGGCGTCGACCAGCTGGATCACGCGCTCCAGATCGGAGCTGTCTGCCGTGACCACTTCGCCTTCATCGCGCAGGGCGGATTCCAGCCACTGAACGATGCCCTTGTTGTCGCTGACCAGCAGGAATTGTTGGGTTGCGTCCATGGGGGTCACTTCGAAAAACCGCTGTCGGGCTGAGTGAACTTGCCGTTTTCCAGGAAGAGGAAGCGCAAGTAGCCGGGGTCGAAATCCTTCAACTCTTCGCCGGGCAGGTTGGGCAGCTTGGCCTCCCTGGCAAAGGGGCGGACCAGATGAGGCGTGATGATCATGAGCATTTCCTGGTCATCGCGAGAGAAGCGGTTGGAGCGGAAGAAGGCGCCCAGGATCGGGATGTCGCCCAGGAAGGGGAATTTGTCGACCGAGGACGAGGTCTTCTGACTGACCAGGCCGCTGATGACGAAGGTTTCGCCATCGGCCAGGGCCACCGTGGTTTCGGTGCGCCGAACGCGCATGCCCGGAATGCTCAGGCCACCTGCGGTCACGGACAGGCTTTCGTCAATGTCCGAGACTTCGGGTGCCACATGGATCGTCATCCTCTGGGCGTCCAGCACAGTGGGCGTCATGCTCAGGCGAATACCGAATTTCTTGTAGTCCACCGTGATGGTGGAGTCGGAGCCCGAGCCCGAACGCAGCGGGATGGGCAGTTCGCCGCCGGCCAGGAACGATGCCGTCTGCCCGCTGATGGCCGTCAAGCTGGGCTCGGCCAGGGTGTAGGCAAAGCCGTTGTTTTCCAGTGCGCTGAACACGGTCAGGCTGTTGGCGCCCCAGCGGAAGATGTTGAAGGCATCGGTCATCGGGACGGTGCCTGTCCCTGACGCGATGGTTCTTTGGGTGTTGTTGTTGCTGCTTGTCAATGACGACAAACTGAAGGGCCCGCCCATGCCAAACGTTGCCGATCCGCTGATTCGGCTGGCATAAAACCCCGCCTCCTTCAATTTACTCCGGCTCACTTCCACAACTTTGACATCCAGTTGCACTTGGACGTCAAAGTTGCTCTTGGTGTTGTCCAGAACGTTCGGATTGGTCTCTTGTGAACCACCTGCGCCACCACCCTTATTGCCTCCACTGCTTCCACTGCCGCCATAGCTGGCGGCGAGACCCGAAACAGCAGCCTGGTGGGATTCCAGCGAACTCAATTGACCACTGAGGCGCAAGGCCGCGCCCGCCACGTCCACGGACGTCTGCCCAGCTTCCCCGCCCAGAGCGTCCTTGGCGCCAGGTAAGCGCGGCGAAACCGTGACCAGGTACTGCGCCACCGGCAGGTTGCGCCCTTCAACCCACACCGACACCATGGCGGTGCCTGGCCCTGCGGCCGTCAGCACCACGCCGGCAGGGGGCACGGCGTTGATGCCCACGATGCCCGCATTGGCAGTGGCCACGCGAGCGATGGTGCCGTCTACAGCGAACACGTGCTGATCACCAATGGCCAGCGTCAATCTGGGCAAGGCAGCGTGGCTGGATGCCGCGCGCTTGCTGCCGGATTTGGCCGCCCAGGCCTGCATGGGGAGTGAGGTGGCGAAAGCCAACGACAAGGTCGCCAGGATCGAGACCACCGCGGCCGCCGGAGTCTGGTTGATGCTCATGGATAGACTTTGTTGTCGTTCGTCACGGATTTTTCAACGCTGCCTTCCTGGACAACGAGCTTGCGGGGATCTCCCTTGTGCGTGGCGACGTCGCTCAGGACCGCGTTGCCGGCGGCCCTCGGGGGTGGCTTCCGGTCATCCAGCAGGTTGCCATTCGGGTCGGATCCCTGCGGTGGCCTGAGCGCCAGGCGCATCGTGCCGGCATTGGCGGCCAGCATCAGCTTGTTCACGTCGCGATCACGCACCGCCAGAACGGCCGAACGCATGTGGAGTCGGCGCTCATCCACGCTGCTTTTCTGGCTACTGGATGTGCCCGCGGTGAGTGGGTTGAGCGACTTCTCCTTGCCATTCTGGACGGGCGCCCCAGCGCGCTCCAGGTCGTCCAGTTGCGACACATTGCCCACGGCCAGCAGCTTGACGTTGTCGGCCACCACCAGGGCAGTGGGTACCGTGTTCACCACGTCGCTGCCCGCCGAAACAAAGCTGAGCACATCCACGCTGTCACCGGGTTTGATGTAGCCCCCCACGGCGGCCACTTCGTCGATCTGTATCGCCACGGCACGCTCATTGGGCTTGAGCAGGTAGGCAATGGAATCGGCCGCAAACAGGCTGGGTGTCAAGGCGGTGCCTGCGGGGATGTCCGAGACCACCACACGGCCCACCACATCCTGCATCTGTCGATAGGCCTGGGTGGGCGCTTGTGGCACGGCCTGGATGGCGATGTCCTTGGCGATCAAGGCTTGCCCGGCCCGCAATTCATGCACTGCCACGGCCACGGCTTCCATGGGCGCGGAGGCGGCCGGGGCCTGCTGCTGGATCACGACCGGGGATGGGGCCGGGGCCCGGCTGAGCCGGATGGCGAAGTAGCCCACGGCCACCGCGCCGAGGGCCAGCAGCACGGAGATGATGCGCAATACCTTGTTGTTCATGGATGCCAGGAGTGGTGCCCGTCAGGGCTATTTGGCCGGGATGGCGCTAGGAAATTGATGCTGACCCCACCAGATTGTCGGGCACGCTGGGGATCGTGCCCAGGTTGAACGGGAACGCAATCAGCGGCAGGATGGCGTTGTTCTTGAAATTGGGGTACGTGACCGTGACCGTGATGGTCGGCTTGGCCACCGTTGTGCTGCCGACCACCACGACGGAGGTGCTGAAGCTGGTGGAGATGCCGTTGGCCTTGATCGCATCCTTGGCGAGTTGTGGCATCCAGTCGATGGCATTTTCGACGGCCGACTTGGACACAGCGCGCACTGCAGTTTGGTAGTCGGCAGCGCTGAACGACGTGGAATTGACCTGGATGGCCGCCCTCGCGCCTTCCGCTGCGGCATGGGTCAGGCCCTGATACAGGAGCATCACGATGGCATAGCTCAGGGTGGCATAGAACACGGCGAAAAAGACCGTGAACAGCAAGGCGAACTCAATGCCTGCGGCCCCTCGCTGCCTGAGGCGGCGAGAGGCGGGAGATCTGAGGGCAGGGGAGGTGGTCATGCTCTATCCAACAATGCCAAGCATAGACCGATGCTGATCAGGGAGCCAAGCGGAAACCTCGGGTTGCCAGCTTCCGAGCCCTGACCCTGGGCAAGAAAGTTCAAACATCTGCCGAGCGGCGCCATCAGGCGGGTTGATGCCCACCAGTGCCTGTTCAGCCAGAGGATGGCCAGGATGCCCGCCAGCAAGCTCGACACCACAAAGGTGGCCATCGTCACCTGAAGCGAGGTCAGCAAGCCCACGGCCACCAGGAATTTGACATCGCCGGCGCCCAACTTGCCCAGCGCATAGGCCG
>CANBUA010000127.1 GCA_947372535.1 Burkholderiales bacterium | reverse complement strand
CGCACCAGGTTCACGTCGAAGGGCGGCTTGAAGCTTGGCGCCTGACCCAGCACGGGCGCCTGCTGGCCGCCCGGCACGGCGATGCCTGGCGATTGCAGCGGTGCCTGCTCGAGAAAGTAGAAGCTGGGCGATGGCGTGGCCAGGGCATGTCCCAGTGGCTGGTTGACGCGAGGCGGCGAGCGCAAAGCCAGCACCTGGGCCAGCTCGGCATCCGTGGGCAAGCCCCAGTCGCTCGGGTTGAGCGTCATGTCCGGCACGTTCACGTTGGAGGTGGCCAAACCGGGCGGCACCGAAGACGGTGTGCCAGACGACAAAGGCACATCGCCCGTGAACGCGGGCGGCACGCTGGGCGCCGTGCTCACGAACGGCGCGGGCGGGGGCGTGACGGGGTTGGGCAGCGGCGTGGACAAAGCAGGCACGGACGCGGGCAGGCCCGGCAATGACGGGCTGGCAGCCCCAACGCCGCCCAGACCACCAAAGCCGCCAGGCACCGAAGGCGCGCCGCCCGGCAAGGCCGAGAAGAACTGGTTGGCCAGTGCCGTCAAGGCCGCCACATCGGGCAAACCCGTCGGGGTGAGGTCACTTGTACTCATGGTACTTGGTGACTTCCACGTCTTCGAGCACGGCGATGGCGTCGTCGGTCAGCACGGCCAGCGAGCAGTACAGCGACACGAGGTAGGAGGCAATGGCTTGCTGGTTGATGCCCATGAAGCGCACGGCCAGGCCGGGGCTTTGCTGACCGGGCAGGTCAGGCTGGTACAGGCCGACCACGCCTTGGCGGCTCTCGCCCGTGCGGATCAGCAGGATCTTGGACTTGCCCTCTTCGATCAGGAGCTTGTCGCAAGGGATCAGGGGCACGCCGCGCCAGGTGATGAACTGCGAGCCGAACAGCGAGACCGTGGGTGGTGGCACACCACGGCGTGTGCATTCGCGGCCGAAGGCGGCAATGGTCAAAGGGTGGGCCAGGAAGAAGCCGGGCTCTTTCCAGACCTTGGTCAGCAGCTCGTCCAGGTCATCGGGCGTGGGCGCGCCAGTGCGGGTTTTGAGGTGCTGGTGCGGCGCGATGCTGCTGAGCAGGCCGTATTCCTTGTTGTTGATCAGTTCGCTCTCTTGGCGCTCCTTGATCGTCTCGATGGTCAGGCGCAGCTGTTCGGAGATCTGGTTGTAGGGCTTGCTGTAGAGGTCGGAGACGCGGGTGTGCACGTCCAGCACCGTGTTCACGGCTGACAACAGGTATTCGCGCGGGTCCTCGATGTAGTCCACGAAGGTCTTGGGCAGTTCGCGCTCGTCGCGGCCTGAGCAATCGACCGTCACGCTGGAGGCATCCTTGACGCGGTTGACGCGGTAGATGCCTGCCTCGACCGGCACCCAATGCAGCAGGTGAGTCAGCCAGCGCGGCGTGATCGAGCCCATCTGGGGCACGGTGCGTGTGGCGATGGCAAGCTGCCGCGCGGCGATGTCGCCCAGGGCGGTGCTTTGTTCGATGTTGTTGGCCATGTTTGGGAAGATCTCCGATTTGAAAAGGCGTCTGATGAGGGGTGAGAAGTAGCGAGGCGAACCGGGTGCGGCTCAGGTATTGCGGTTGACGGCCTGGGTCACGTTGCTGCCCGGCGGCACGCTCTGGGTCAGCCAGACATTGCCGCCGATGGTCGAGCCCTGCCCGATGGTGATGCGGCCCAGCACGGTGGCGCCGGCGTAGATCACGACGTCGTCTTCGACGATGGGGTGGCGTGCATGGCCCTTGATCAGTTGGCCGTCTTCGTCCGTCGGGAAGCGTTTGGCGCCCAGCGTGACCGCTTGATAGAGACGCACGTTGCGGCCGATGACGGCGGTCTCGCCGATCACGACACCGGTGCCATGGTCGATGAAAAATGCCGGTCCGATCTGCGCACCCGGGTGAATGTCGATGCCCGTGGCCGAGTGCGCCAGCCCGGCGATCAACCGCGCCAAGATGGGCGAGCCCAGCCTGTACAAGGCGTGCGCCAGCCGGTGATCGATGATGGCCGTCATGCCGGGGTAGCACAGCAGGATCTCGGACACGCTGGTGGCGGCAGGGTCGCCTTGGTAGGCCGCTTGCAAGTCGCTCACCAGCAGCGCGCGGATGGCGGGCAGTTGCGCCGCGAAATCTCGCGTGATCTCGTTGGCCTGGCGGGCCAGGTCGGCGTCCTGGTTGACGTCGGCATCGGTGACGAACAAGAGGCCGCGGCGGACCTGCTCAGCCAATATCGTCAGTGTGCTGTGCAGGGTATGGCCGACGTAATAGTCGATGCTTTCATCGGTCAGGTCGGGGCGCCCGTAGTGGGTGGGGAACAGCACGGCGCACAAACCTTGCACCACCTGCGCCAAAGCATCGCGCGAAGGCAATTCCCGGATGCGGCCTTTGTGCCGGACGTTGTGGTTGATTTCCCGGGATTGGCGCAAACCGGCCACCACATTCTTGAGTTGCCAGCCTTCAACCGTTGTGGGGGGCGTCGGGGTGTTCGGGCTTGGGGAGATGTCGGAAAGCACTGCGGAAAACCTGCTGAGTCCATGGAACATGCCAGTCTGCCCGGCGTTCAAAACGGCTTGAAGTGATGAATTTGGAACAGCAACTCAGCTTATTTGTTTGTTTTATATTGATATGAGGTCGCAGTATATGAAGCCGTCCCCCGCTTGTGGGGAATGCTTGGGAGTTGCTCGGGGGCATCGTCCGCTGTGGCAGACGATATGGTTTGGTGGAGCGCCAACCGCCTTACAAAGGCTTGAATCCGCCTTTGAATTTCTCTTTGGCCGGTTTGCCCGGCAACGGGGGAAACTCAAGCGCTTCATCGGCCACCTGGCAGTCAGGCAATTGATCCAGCAAATGCCGGATCAAGGTCAGCCGGCCCTGGCGCTGGTCGTTGAAGTTCACCAGGGTCCACGGCGCTTGTGGGCTGTGGGTGGCCTTGAGCATGGCGTCGCGGGCCCGGCCATAGTCGTCATACCGCAGGCGGGCTTCCAGGTCGATGGGCGAGAGCTTCCAGCGCTTGAGCGGGTCGTTGAGCCGCTCGGCAAAGCGTTGCTCCTGCTCGGCCTGGTCCACGGTGAGCCAATACTTGAACAGCAGGATGCCGTCATCGACCAACAATTGCTCGAAGGTGGGCGCTTGCTTGAGGAAGCGCTTGTACTCGTCCGGGCTGCAGTAGCCCATGACCTTCTCGACACCGGCGCGGTTGTACCAGCTGCGGTCCATGAGCACGATGTTGCCGGCGGTCGGCAGGTGCGCGACATAGCGCTGGAAATACCACTGCCCCTGCTCCACCTCGGTCGGCTTGGCCAGCGCGACGACATGGCACAGACGTGGGTTGAGGGTTTCGCTGATGGCGTTGATGACACCGCCCTTGCCGGCGGTGTCGCGGCCCTCGAACAAGATCAACAAGCGCTTGTTGTGGTGCTTGACCCAGCGTGCCAGGTTGTTGAGCTCGACCTGCAGCGGGGTCAGCAACTCGTCATAAGCCTGTTTGCCGAGCGGGCCGGGGCCGCCTGATGAGGCCTTGGCGGTCTTCTTGTCTTGCTTGCCCATGTGGTGTGCCTTGCGAATGCGTGAAGTCGCGGTGCACCAGTTATAACGTGTCCATCGGAGCCGGGCGTGGCGGCGCCCGCCTTGGCGAGTTTGCCGGCATCCTGGTCAATGCGACGTGAATACTTTTCAGAACGCAATGGGCTCGCCATTGACGATCCATGGCGTGCCGAACTTGTCGATCAACATGCCCCACTGCTTGGCCCAGAACGCCGGTTGCATGGGCATGGTCACCTGGCCACCTTCAGCCAGGGCGTTGAACACCTCCGCCGCCTCTTGCGTGGTGGCGTAGTCCAATGCAATGGACACGCCCTTGATCCCCTCATACGGCAGGTGTGCCGGGGCATCGCCGGCGTACAAAGTACCGCCGCCGGCCAGGGCCAGCCGCGCGTGCAGGATCCGGTGATTGAACTCTCGTGGCAGGTGTTCGGCCATGGGCGAATCGGCGCCGGTCATGAGCACTTCGAGCTTGCCATGCAGGGCCTGCTCGTAAAAGCGCATGGCTTCTGCGCAGTTGCCATTGAAGGAGAGGTAAGCGATGGCTTGGGTCATGAGGCGTCCTTTGTTGGCGAGGGGTTGGTCTGGTGGGAGAGTTTGGCCCGCGCGGCCGCCATGAGCGCACGCGTGTAGAGGCGGTGGAAGCCGAACAGGGCGTCGAAGGCCAAGCCAAACTTCGGAGGCTGGCCGGGCGACCTGGCCAGGGGCAGCACGGCCGAGCCAAAGTACAGGCGCGTGGTTTCAAACGCGCCATCAACGTGCGGCGCCACCATGAACCACGATCGGATTCTGCCAGTCAGGTCCTGAAGCAGCAATTGCTGGGGCAGGCGACTGACGACCGTCCAGACCGCAAAATCATCGGTCTGCCCTTGGGCCAGTTGCCTGGCTTTGAGGTCGGTCGATGGTTTGAGCGCCAGGGCCAGGAGGCAGCGCTCGGCCTTGAACAAGGGCGTGGTGTAGAAGGCTTCGACGTATTGTTCAAGGCTCACGGCGCGTGGCATGTCCATGAAGTAGCAGTCCGTGTAGGCCTCTTCGCGGGCATATTTTTCCAGCAGCGCTTCTGGGGGAAATTCTCCGGCCTGGATGTTGGTCATGGGTCTGTGCCTGGTGATCGATGTCATGAAGAATCAACTCAACGTGGAGGGTGTGACGTCAGGCGAGCGCGTGGCGCCGGCCTACACGGCACATCCCGACTGGCCATTGAACGACTGGGGCTCGGCAACGCTTGACGCCAGCGTTTCGTGAACCTGGGCCAGGTGTTTCATCAAGGCGCCGTCGTACAAGCCCGGCTGCCGGTCGTGGTACAGCACTCTGTTCTTGGCCAGGGCACACAGGATGTTTTGAGCATCGTGGTGAAGCTGGCTCAGGTCGGGATCAAAGTCCATGGACTGGCGGGCCACCATGTAAATGGCGCTCTCTGCCGCCAGCAGCACGGCGTCAGGCACGGCACCGGGCTGAGTCAAGGCCACGTCAACGAGTTGCACCGACGGTTTGACGGTCCACAGCGACACGAAGGCCAATTCGCGCAGGGCCTCACGATGGGCATGCATCTGTCCAAGGCGGAACGCCCCGAAGGCGACGCATGCCAGGAGCAACGCGGCGGCGACAAGGCCAAGGGCCTGCAATTTTTTCATGGCGCAAGTCTAAGGGTGCGCGCGCAAATGAGCTTGGTGATCGCCGTCGTGCCATGTTTGGCCATCCGACAGAACGGCACGTTCGATGTTGATCAAGCCCGTATGAAATACGGCCGTGCATTGATATTGCAAATCGGTGGATTTCATCCAGCTGCGATGACCCAATAATCAGGCTATTTCGCGAATGGGATTGTCAGTTGTACTGATTTCAAACGACCGTTTGATCGTTTATACCGATGCATTTAATTCAACGCATCCATATCCTCACTGACCGGGTGAGCAGCAATTTGTTTGCCACCGCCATCCTTCATTCAACCCTGGACATCAATTCATCATGCGTACGCTTGACACCCAAGAAATCGCCCACGTCAGTGGTGGCGCCAATATCATCGTGACCTTTGTCGGCAATATCCTCAAGGGCGAAGCCAAGCTCCTGACGGGCATCTTCAATCTCCTGACCTTTGGTGCGTTCACCAAGAAAGATGCGGCGGCTTCTGCCAGCTGATTTCTTTGTTTGAGATTGGCTGTGGCCCCCGCAAGGGGGCTTTTTTCATGCCCCGCCCCGCGTGGAAAATCTCAAAGGGTGACCGCGACACGCGCGTTGATTTCTTTGCGGTAGCGGTTGAGTTCCTGCACGCTGGCAAAGCTGCGCTCCATCAACAGGCCGAGGTTGTGCAGGATGCGATCGATCACCTTGCCCTCCCAGGCCTCGTCGAACTGGATCTGGTGGTCCAGCCAGTGCGCCAACCATTGCGGATCGGGCACGCGTGACTGGATGGTGTCGCGTGGGAAATGCCCTTGCGCCACATGCAGGTTGGTCGGATGCAGCGCTTGCGCGGTGCGCCGAGCGCTGGCCATGAGCACGCCCACCTTGGCAAAGGCCGCTCTGGCCTCGTCGCCGAAGTTGTGCAGCGCGCGCTTCATGTAGCGCAGGTAGGCACCCCCATGGCGGGCTTCGTCGCGGGCCAGGGTCTCGTAGATGGCACGGATGACGGGCTCGGTGTGCCACTGGGCGGCGCGGCGGTACCAGTGATTGAGCCTGATCTCGCCGCAGAAATGCATCATCAGGGTCTCCAGCGCGGGCGCGGGGTCGAACTCGAAGCGCACCTCGTGCAACTCCTGCTCGGTCGGGACCAGGTCGGGCCGAAAGCGCCGCAGGTACTCCATCAGCACCAGCGAATGCTTTTGCTCCTCGAAGAACCAGACGCTCATGAAGGCGCAGAAGTCGCTGTCGTGGCGGTTGTCGCGCAGGAACATTTCCGTGGCGGGCAAGGCGGCCCACTCAGTGATGGCGTTCATCTTGATGGTGCGCGCCTGCTCGTCGCTCAGGCGGGTGGCGTCAAAGCTCGCCCAGGGGATGTCGGTGTCCATGTTCCAGCGGACGGACTCCAACTGCTTGAAGAGTTCGGGGTAGAGCATGTGAGAAACTCCGGAAAGAGGTTTGTCCAGCCTAGCGAGCTCACATGACAACTTGATGGTCGAGGGCGTCGGCCAGCCATGGGCATGTGGCTTGCTCATTGGCTCTCACGCTGGCCCCCTGTTGCCGCCGGCATGTGAGGAAGGAAATGATGGACGTCACCACACTCGAAGAAGAAGTCCAAGCGCAAGTTCGCCACAAGGTGCTGTCTGCCGACTTTCCTTGCGTGGCGGCCAAATCGCTCATCAACCGCCAGCGTTATCACCTGGAGGTTTACGGGCAGCTTGGTGACGCGGGGGCGGCTCAGGCCTGCTGCGACGATGTTTATGCCTTCTCGCAAAGTTTCCCGGATGCGGCCGATGGCTTTGCCTCCTTCTTGGCGGTGTTCACGGCCACGGACGTGAGAGACGAGTTGCACTTCGAGCAATTGTTGTGGCGGCACCTGCAAAAAATGCATGAAATCGATGCCCGGCGCTTTGCCTGGAACACGTCGGTCAGCAACGATCCGGACAGCCCTGATTTTTCTTTCAGCATCGGCGGGCGAGCGTTCTTCCTGGTCGGCATGCACCCCAAGGCCTCGCGCCAGGCCAGGCGGGCGCCTCATGCCATCATCGCGTTCAACCCGCACGAGCAGTTCGAGCAACTTCGGGCTCACGGGCAATATGAACGCATGCAACAGGTGATCCGCCAGAAGGAGTTGGCCACGCAGGGCTCCATCAACCCGGCCTTGAACGACTTCGGGCAAGCCGCCGAATCCCGGCAGTATTCAGGCCGGGCCGTGAGCTCACGCTGGCAGTGCCCGTTTCATGCGCTTCACCACGATCAACCCACCTCCAAGGACACGCCTTGACCGCAGCCGCCTGTGAACAGCCCCGCAGAATCTCACCTCAAAGCGGCCAGGCTTTTCGCCTCAACAAGGGTCAGGTGCTGCGCGTGATCGACCCCCTGGGTGAGCAGGTGTCCGACCTGTTCGCGGTCAGCGCGCACGACCCGCATTGCACGCTGTCCTCCGGGCGCTCGATGGACTATGCCGGCAAGATCTACCTCAGCACAGGTGATCTGCTCTATGCCAATGACAGCCAGGTCATGTTCACCATCCTGGCCGATACCGTGGGCCGCCATGACTTCCTGCTCACCCCGTGCAGTCAGGAGATGTTCGAGATCCTCTACAAGCACGAGGGCCATCACCCCAGTTGCTTTGAGAACCTGTGCAAGCCCATGGGCGAGTTCGGGGTGCAGGGGCATCAGATCGGCACCACCTTCAACATCTTCATGAATGTCAACATCCATGCGGGCGGTCGAATGACGGTGGACGTGCCCACCTCCAAAGCCGGCGACTTCATTGAGCTGCGCGCCGAGATGGACCTGATCTGCGGCCTGACAGCGTGCTCCGCCGAGGGCTCCAACAACGGCCGTTTCAAGCCCATTGATTTCTGCGTGCTGAATTGATGGCCACGCAACCTCAGGTGGGTGAGCTGGAGCGTCTGCCCAAGTGGCTCAACCTCGTGCCCATCGTGGCCCAGTGGCTCTGGCTGTCGTTGCGATACGGCTCGATCACCTTGCCTTCCTGCGCCAACCCGGCCATCACCTCGGGCGGCATGGTGGGCGAAGGCAAGATGGAATACTTGGCCAGCATGGGCCCGCACGCGCTGTCCGCGACAGCGCGCACGGCCTCGGTGCTTCACGAAGGCGAGCAGACCTGGCCGCGCATTGACCTGGCCATGCGCGCCCAGGGCCTGGCGTTCCCACTGGTGGTCAAGCCCGACCTGGGCTGGTGCGGTTATGGCGTCAGGCTGATCGCTGATCGGTCAGCCTTGCAAGACTACGTCGGCCGCTATCCGCAAGGCGAGCGCATCGTTCTGCAAGAGTTCCTGGCGGCAGAAGGCGAAGCCGGTCTGTTTTACATGCGCGAGCCAGGTCAGGCGCAAGGGCGGCTGATCGGCATGCTGCTGCGCCATTACCCTCGCGTGACGGGTGATGGTGTCCATTCAGTGGCCCAATTGATGGCCCTGGATGAACGGCTGAGCCGGCTGGGACGCGATGGCCTGAGCGAGCCCTGTTGCGACACCGACCGGGTGCCTGCGGCGGGCGAAGTGGTCCGACTGTCAACCGTCAGCTCGACCCGGGTGGGCGGGCTGTATGTCGATGGCACACCGCTGATCACCACGGCCTTGACGCAGGCGGTGGACGCCATTGCGCGCGACATGACGGACTTCCACGCCGGCCGTTTCGATGTCAAGTTCGATGAGTTGAGCGCTTTGCAGTCGGGGGTGGGGTTCAAGATCATCGAGGTCAATGGCGCTGGCTCGGAGGCCGTTCACGCGTGGGACCCGGCCTTCACGCTCAAGCAGGCTTACGCCATCATTTTCGACAAGCAGCGGCGCCTGTTCTCCCTGGCGGCGGCCATGCGCAAGCTGGGCCACCGGCCGGTCGGCCTCATCGGGCTGGCGCGTCTGCACTTTCGCCAGCAGGCCTTGATTGCGCGCTACCCTTCGTCCAACTGAGCGCCGGCTCGCCGCGCGCGGGCCGCATGGCGCAGCTCTGACAGGCCGAAGGCCGCGCCCATGAGCACAAAGGGCAGCAGGTTGTACAGCAGCCGATACAGCAGCAAGGCGGCCAGCAGGTCCGGCCCGCCGCGGCCCGACATGGCGGTGGCCATGGCCGCTTCGAAGACGCCGAGGCCACCGGGCACCTGGGCCACGATGCCAAGCAAGACAGCCGATACGTAAGCCACCGCGAACCACAAGAACGATGGCGCGGCATCCAAGGGCAGCAGCACGTACAAGGCCCCGATGGCCGCAGCGCTTTCAATGGCGCCCAGGATGATCAGGCCGGCCGCAGCGGGGGCCGGCGGCAATGGCAAGCGCCAGGCCCGCCAGGCCAGCACACGTGGCCGTGGCGCCAGCCAGCCCACGAACAATGCCAGGATCAGCCAGACGGCGATGCCCCAAGCCACACTGGCCATCGACCATGGCCCGGCGTGAAAGGGCGTGAGCACCAGGCCCAGGCCAACCATCGACAAAAAACCCAGGCCCACGGCCAGCCCGGACACCGAAATCACCCGCAAGGCATCGGCCAGGTCCAAGCCGCAGCGCCCATAGACCCGCAAGCGGATGGCACTGCCGGTCAGGGCATGAAAACCCAGCGTGTTGGAGATGGCATGCCCTGCAGCGCCCGCCAACAGCGCCTTCCTCAACGGCACGCGCCCAGGCGCTACGACCCGGCACGCCACCACGTCATCGATCCCCAAAGCCAGAAAGCTCACTGCCGTCAAAGCCAGCGACCAGGCAATGCGCTCATCTGGCTGACGTGCCACCGCCGCCATCAGGTCTTGCCAGGACAGCATGGCGGCGTAGCGCTTCAAGGTCCACGCGGCGGCCAGCAGCATGCCGAGTGCCACCAACGCGCCGGCGGCCTTGAGCCACCACGCCTTGGCGGTGGGTAAACTGCGGTCAACTGAGGTGGGCAAGGTTTTGGGCGGAGCTGGCATGAGGCATTGGTTTGTAGCAGGCACGGAGATTGCCGGGGTTCAGATGGCCACAGGCCCTGTCATTCCAATCAGAGGATCCGCATGAGCGTCGCCACCGCCGGTTTTTCGCAGGCCCTCTCGACCGGATTCAACCCGGCGTCAGGCCCACCGCGCGTTGCCAGTCTAAGGTGCGCATTGGCGGTGAGTTGGGCCAGCAGTGAAGATGACCTGCATGCCGTTCAACGCCTGCGCTATCAAGTCTTCGCCGATGAGATGGGGGCCCGCTTGTCGCCGCCGCCTGGCACCCTGCCCGGCCTGGATGCCGATCGCTTCGATGCGTTCTGCGATCACCTGATGGTGAAAGCTGGGGGAGACGATGATGAGGGCCAGCCGGGCCTGCTGGTGGGCACCTACCGCGTGCTCTCCCCCGAGGCGGCTCGTCGCGCAGGCGGGCTGTACGCCGACACCGAGTTTGACCTGGCCCCCTTGCAAACGCTGCGCGCGAACGCCGTGGAACTGGGCCGCGCCTGCGTGCACGAGGATTGGCGATCAGGCGGCGTCATCATGATGCTGTGGGCGGCGCTGGGCCGCTACATGGCGGTGCGCCAGTTGCAGACGATGATCGGGTGTGCGAGCGTCAGCCTGTCTGATGGCGGGCAGCTCGCGCGTCAGCTCTGGCGTCAGTTGCAGGAGCGCCACCTGGCCGAACTCCCCTGGCAAGTTCGGCCACGTCTGGCCCTGCCACTGAGCAGCGCCTGCCTACTCGAAGCCACACCTGATGTCGTGGACATCCCGCCTTTGGTGAGGGGCTATCTGCGGTGTGGCGCACGTTCGTTGGGGCCGCCAGCCTTCGATGAAGCCTTCAACACAGCGGACATGCCTTTGATGTTGCGGGTCGAGGAAATGAACCCCCGCTACCGTCAGCACTTCATCACTGGCCGGGCTTGAGTGGCCTAGGATGGCGCATCGGGCATCGGTTGGGGTGCCCACGCAACCCACGAGGTCCTCAGATGATTCGTCCCATTGCCTGGCTTTGCGCCAGCGGCCTGGCTGCCGTGCTTTCTCTCTCGGTCTCGTCGGCTCAAGCTGCGCCGGCCGCCTGTCCGCCCTTGTTGAACAAGACCTTCCCGCGCCTGCAGGATGAAAAACCGCAGTCGCTGTGCCAGTACGCCGGCCAAGTCATCCTGGTGGTCAACACGGCCAGCTACTGTGGCTTCACCGGCCAGTACAAAGGGCTGGAAGCCCTGTATGCCCGCTACAAGGACAAGGGCCTGGTGGTGCTGGGCTTTCCCTCCAACGACTTTGGCAGCCAGGAGCCGGGCTCGGCCAAGGAAATCGCCGATTTCTGCGCCAACACCTATGGCGTGAAGTTCCCCATGTTTGCCAAAAGCCATGTGCGGGGGGATGAGGCCAATGCCTTGCACACCGAGCTCACGCGCTTGAGCGCCTCCTCGCCCAAGTGGAATTTCCACAAATACCTGATTGCCCGCGACGGGCAGACCGTCATCGCGCGCACCAGCCTGACGGCGCCCGATGACAAAGATTTCATCGCGGAGGTCGAAAAATTGCTGGCCCAGCCCGTGGCACCGATAAAATGAGACAACAACGGAGATCACATGCAAGGCAGGCTCAGCGATGACGCATTTCTGGAGGTCGTGGACCGCACGCCACTGGTGGCGATCGACTTGGTGATCCGCGACAGTGCTGCGCGCATCCTCGTGGGCCTGCGGATGAACGAGCCGGCCAAAGGCTCGTGGTTCGTGCCAGGCGGGCGTGTCCTCAAGGGCGAGACCCTGGACGACGCCTTTGCCCGCATCAGCCTGATGGAGTTGGGCGTGGCCTGCCGGCGGGTCCACAGTCGATTGATCGGGCTCTACACCCACCTCTATGACACGAATTTCCTGGGCAGGCCGGGCATCGGCACGCATTACGTGGTGATGGCGCACGAGGTGAGCGCCGAAATCCTCACCCAGGCACTGCCGACCGCTCAGCACGGGCAATATCGGTGGTGTGCCGCCAGCGAGGCTGAACAAGGCAGCGGCGTCCACCCCAACGTCCTGCCCTATTTCGCAAACTCACCAAACATCAATCGACACACGGAGTACGAGCACCGTTCACCGTAGAATTTCCTGCGCACTGACTTCGTATCCTCATCCGCTTGACCTGACCTGCTGCTCCGCCCCATGACCGAACCATCGCCTACACCGCCGCCGCCCAAGGCGCGCACCTATTCCGGCGTACCCGCGGAAGAGCGCACCCGTTTGCGGCGAGGGCGCCTGCTGGAGGCGGCCACGGAAGTGTTCGGGGCCATGGGCTATGCCCAGACGACGATGCGCGACATCTGCGGCAAGGCACGGCTGGCCGAGCGGTATTTCTACGAGTCCTTCAGCAGCATCCACGCGCTGTTTGAGGCGGTGTATCAGCTGGAGGTCCGAAAGATGATCGCCTTGGTCAGTGAGGCTGTCGTCCAAGCGCCGCTGAATGAAAAAGGCCTCATCCAGGAAGGCATGCGCGCCTTCTTGAATTTCATCAAGGACGACCCTCGACGCGTCCAGATCGTCC
>CANBUA010000126.1 GCA_947372535.1 Burkholderiales bacterium | reverse complement strand
CCGCAACTTCCGTCCTGCTGGCGTGGACGCAACGGGCAACATCACCGAAGCCCCTGCGACGCCTATCCGGGTTGGCAATGGTGCCGGGGGCGTGCCGACCAATTTCATCGTCAATCCGTCGTGGTTGGGTGGCTTGACGGTGATCGGCTCGGATATCCAGTCGGGTCTGATCAGTGTGGAGGCGGGTGCTTTGAATGGCGCAGGCACGATCACCTTGCAAAATCAGGGTGATGGTTCTCAGGGTATTGACCTGGGCACGCAGTCGGGCGCTAACGCTGGCCTGTTCCTGAATTTGGTCACGTCCGGGGATATCACTCAAAGCGGCCCTATCAACGTGGCGTTCTTGCAAGTGATCGCCGGTCCGCAGTCGAAGGTCCAGTTGTCCGACGCAGGCAACCAGATTGCCAGCGCGATCTATGACAACAGCGTGTTGACGCCGCAGATCAACGCGCAGGCTCTGCCGCAGGCCAGCACAACCTCGGGCTTGCTGGGCTATAGCGTGAATGTGGATGCCCCCGCAAGCAACACCTTCAAACCCCTGAGCATCAACTTCACCTACACGAACAACGAGCAACAGCCCTACTTGCCTCCGCAAGAGCGGCCCCGTCTCCCGTTTGAGTCAATCGATGCGCTCAACGAGTTGCGTACGGATGTCTACCTGCATGGCCAGTTCTCCAGGCCGCAACTGTGTACGCCCGCCAATACAACGGGGGCACAGGTGGCTGGCGGGGCGGACGTGGAGCCTTTGATCATGGAGTGGACCAAGGTCCGCCGTGGTGCCCAGCTGACAAACTGCTCGGGCGTACAGGCTGACAGCAACTGCTCGGCCTTCTGATCCAGGCGCAGGAGCCAGGGGAATGTGGTGCCACCCGCAACACGCCCCCCTAGTTTCTGCGCTGCATCAGGATCACATGACTTTTGGCAGGTGTGACGCCTGTCCGGCGAACCTACAGTGCGTACCATCGTCTGATGCAGCATTGAAAACGAGTCGGAACACACCATGGCCCTGATTGATGTCGATACCCTCCTGGCCCCAGTTGGCGAAAGCGAGCCCTGTGGTCCGGACCTGGAATACGACAGCGCCTTTCTGGCTCTGGAGGAGGCTGCGCGCAGCAAGCCCGAGCAGCAGTTCGGCGACACCATCATCCCGGCTGAAGAGCCGGATTGGCGCAAGGTTCAAACCCTCTCATCCGAGCTGATGACCCGCACCAAGGATGTGCGCGTTGCGGTTCACCTCCTGCGTTCATCTACCCGCCTGCAAGGCCTGGGTGCCGCCGCAGATGGTCTGCGCCTGATTCACGGCTTGCTGACCCAGTACTGGGATCACGTCCACCCCATGCTGGACGCAGACGATGACAACGATCCCACCATGCGCCTGAATGCGCTGGCACCCCTGGTCGATGGCGCGGGCTTCCTTTATGACATCCGCAAATCGGGTCTGGGCGGCGGGCGCAGCAACATCACCGGCCGGGATTTCGAACTGGCTTCGGGCAAGGCCCAACCGCATGGCGACGAAGCCGTCACTCCCATGGCCGGTGTGGCCCAGGCGCTGCTGGATGCCGACGCCGCACTGCCAGGTTTGCTGACTGCATTGAGTGGCATGGCCGACACGGTGGTGGCCATTGATGGCGTGGTGACCGAGCGCGCCACCATCTCGGGCCCCGAGTTTCGCCCACTGCGCGTGCTCTTGCAGATCATCAGCGACGCGGCCAAGCTGGCCTCGGGCGCCAGCAACACCGCTACCGATGTGGCCGCCAGCGCCGATACATCCGGCGAATTCGCCTCGGCAGGTGTTGCCCACATGGCGGTGGCTGGCAACGGTGCCTTGCGCACCCGTGATGACGCCATCAAGGCGCTGGACAAAGTCTGTGAGTGGATCGAGCTCAATGAGCCCACCAATCCTGCACCGCTGCTGATCCGCCGGGCCCAGCGCCTGATGAGCAAGAACTTCATGGACATCATCCGCGACTTGGTTCCGGACGGTGTTGACCAGATTGCCAAACTCGCTGGCGTGCCCAACGACCAGTATTGATTTGATTCGTACGCTGACATCCGTTGTCAATTTCTCAACGCCATTGAAACCTAACGTTCCAGGAGCGAAGCATGGCCACCAGTAGTCAAAAGTTCATTGCCCGCAACCGCATGCCGCGTGTGCAGATCGAGTATGACGTCGAGCTCTACGGCGCTGAGAAGAAGGTGCAACTGCCCTTCGTGATGGGCGTGTTGTCGGACTTGTCGGGCAAGCCTGTCGACCCGCTCGCGCCCGTGGCTGATCGCAAGTTCATGGAATTCGACGTCGACAACTTCGACGCCCGCATGAAGTCGATGAAGCCTCGCGTGGCCTTCTCTGTGCCCAACACCCTGACCGGTGAAGGCAATCTGGCTATCGACCTGACGTTCGAAAACATGGACGACTTCTCGCCTGCGGCTATCGCCTCCAAGGTCGACGGCCTCAAGCAATTGCTCGAAGCGCGTCAGCAACTGTCCAACCTGGTGACCTACATGGACGGCAAGACCGGTGCGGAAGAGCTGCTGGCCAAGGTGCTCAAGGACGATGCGTTGCTGAAGTCCCTGGCCTCTGCCAAGAAGCCTGAAGGCCAATAAACGCCCCGAACGCGCAAGAAGGAGAAGACATGTCTGAAGCACAAAGCCAAAGCGCCGCACTGCAA
The DNA here is from genome assembly GCA_947372535.1 of Burkholderiales bacterium. Next base: position 9,976 of record CANBUA010000126.1, on the reverse strand, counting down.
GGCGTTGAGTACGAAGGTGGCGATTTCGCCTCCCTGCTGAACAAGGAATTCAAGCCCCAGAACGAGAGCGCCAAGTCGGCTGTCGAAGAGGCGGTGTTGACCTTGGCGCAGCAAGCGCTGTCGCAAACCAAGCTGATCAGCAGCGACGTCATCGGCTCGATCGAGGCCATGATTGCTGCCCTGGACGCCAAGATGTCCGAGCAGGTCAACAAGATCCTGCACCATGCCGAGTTCCAGCAACTGGAGTCCGCCTGGCGTGGTCTGAGCTACCTGGTGAACAACACTGAAACCGACGAAATGCTGAAGATCCGCGTCTTCAACATCTCCAAGGCCGAGGTGGGCAAGACTTTGAAGAAGTTCAAGGGCACCGCCTGGGACCAAAGCCCGCTGTTCAAGAAGGTCTATGAAGAAGAGTATGGCCAATTCGGCGGCGAGCCGTTCGGCTGCCTGGTGGGCGACTACTACTTCGATCACACCCCACCCGATGTCGAGTGGCTGGGTGAAATGGCCAAGGTCAGCGCGGCGGCTCACACGCCCTTCATCTCGGCGGCCAACCCTTCGCTGATGCAGTTTGAATCATGGCAAGAGCTGGCCAACCCACGTGACCTGACCAAGATCTTCACCACACCCGAGTACGCTGCCTGGCGCTCGCTGCGTGAGTCGGACGACGCCCGCTACCTCGGTCTGTGCATGCCGCGCTTCCTGTCGCGCCTGCCTTACGGTGCCCGCACCAACCCGGTCGAAGACTTCGATTTCGAAGAAGACACCGGCTCGGCAGATCACAGCAAGTACGCCTGGGCCAACGCGGCTTATGCCATGGCCACCAACATCAACCGCTCCTTCAAGGAGTTCGGCTGGTGTTCGCGCATCCGCGGCATCGAGTCCGGCGGCGCCGTGGCCAACCTGCCCACGCATACCTTCCCAACGGATGATGGCGGCGTGGACATGAAGTGCCCCACAGAGATCTCCATCTCCGACCGCCGCGAAGCCGAACTGGCCAGCAACGGTTTCATGCCCCTGGTGCACCGAAAGGGCAGCGACTTCGCCGCCTTCATTGGCGCCCAATCGCTGCAAAAGCCCGCCGAGTACGACGATCCGGACGCCACGGCCAATGCCAACCTGGCCGCACGCCTGCCCTACCTGTTCGCCACCTGCCGTTTCGCGCACTACCTCAAGTGCATCGTGCGCGACAAGGTGGGCTCGTTCAAGGAGCGCAACGACATGCAGCGCTGGCTCAACGAATGGATCATGAACTACGTGGATGCCGACCCTGCGCACTCCTCCGAGCTGACCAAAGCGCGCAAGCCCCTGGCCGCCGCTGAAGTCACCGTCGAAGAGGTCGAAGGCAACCCCGGCTACTACTCGTCCAAGTTCTTCCTGCGCCCTCACTACCAGCTCGAAGGCCTGACCGTCTCCCTGCGTCTGGTCTCCAAGCTGCCATCGGCCAAGGGCGCCTGATTTTCTTTCGTTCTTTGTAGTTTGTAGTTCCCAAGCCCCGAGTCAATCGGGTGGGTCACCGCTTTTCGGATGCGCGGTGATCCTTGACCAGTGCATCCAGATCAACTTTAGGAGCAACACCATGGCTGTTGACATGTTCATCAAGGTCGGAACCATCGAAGGCGAGTCCGTCGATAAGACCCACGCAGGCAAGATCGACGTTCTGGCATGGAGCTGGGGCATGAGCCAATCCGGCACCACCCACCAAGGCGGTGGCGGCGGCGCCGGTAAGGTCAACGTTCAGGACATCTCGTTCACCAAGTACGTCGACAAATCCACGACCAATCTGATGTCTGCCTGCTGCAAGGGCACTCACTTTGATGACGCAGTGCTGATCGTGCGCAAGGCCGGCGACAAGCCCCTCGAGTACATCAAGATCACCATGAAGGAAGTCATCGTGACCTCGCTGTCGACCGGCGGCAGCGGTGGCGAAGACCGCCTGACGGAAAACGTCACGCTGAACTTCGCTGAATTCAAGATCGAGTACCAAGAGCAAAACCCCAAGGGCGGCACCAAGGGCAAGCCCGAGTTTTCCTGGAACATCGCGGAAAACACCGACGCCTGATCAGGCCTCTGACGAGGGAGCTTCCTTCCTCGTTGACACAAGGCCCGACAGCCTGCTGGCCGGGCCTTGTTTTCGTCAGGCATTCCCTGAATCAACCTTGTTGAATCGGAGCCAGTCATGGCCAAAGGCGACATCTTCCTCAAGATCGACTCACAACGTGGCGGCGCCATTGCTGGCGAAGCCAACGACCTGCTGCACAAGGGCGAGATCGACATCATCGGCTGGTCATGGGGCATGCAGCAGCCATCGGCCATGGGCGCCATGGGTGCGGCCACCGGTCGGCGCACGCTCGACGTCATCACCTTCCAGAAACACATCGATTGCGCATCGACCGCGCTGATGTCGTGCCTCAGCACGAACGACACCATCAAAAAAGCCGTGCTGACCGTGCGCAAGGCCTCGGGCGCTACGCCCTTGGACTACTTCGTCATCACCATCGAAAAAGGCCGCATCTCCTCGATCAAGCTCGAGACAGATCCCGCCGACGCCCAGAAGGTGATCGAGCGCATCACACTGAGCTACCAGAAGATCGAAATCAACTACACCGGCCAGAGCGAAAAAGGCAGCACCAAGGCCAGTTCGACCTTCATCGACAGCATCGAACAATGACCGATCATCGATCGGCTCGCGCCCTGCCCGCCGATCGATCGCTTCACCCGACACCCCAAAGAGAGCGCCATGTCCACAGCCCAAGCCCTTGACCTGCTCAAGCAAAGCGATGCCGACGGCGCGCTCAAAGCCCTCCAGGCCGACATCCGCGCCAACCCGGCCGATTCGAAAAAGCGCATCTTCCTGTTCCAGCTGCTGTGCGTGCTGGGTTCATGGGAGCGCGCGCTCAACCAGTTGACCGCCATCGGCGAGATGGACGCCCTGGCCCTGCCCATGGTGCAGACCTACCGCGAAGCCATCAAGTGCGAGATGCTGCGCGCCGAGGTCTTTGCCGGCACCAAAGTACCCATGCTGTTTGGGCAACCCGACACCTGGACCGCCCTGCTGATCGAAAGCATGCTGCGCGAAGGCAAGGGCGAGAAAGCAGAAGCGAAACAATTGCGCGATCAGGCCTTCGAGCTGGCCCCGGCCTGCAAGGGCACGGTCGATGGCCAACCCTTTGAATGGATCGCCGATGCGGACATGCGCCTGGGACCGGTGCTGGAGACCATCGTCAACGGCAAGTACTACTGGATCCCCTTCGACCGCTTGGCCACCATCCAGATCGAAGAGCCCGCCGACCTGCGCGACCAGGTGTGGATGCCGGCCAACTTCATGTTCTCCAATGGCGGCGAGTCCGTGGGCCTGATCCCCACGCGCTACATCGGCTCGGTCGAAGCCGGTGGGGCCCTGGCCTTGGCACGCCAGACCGACTGGATCGAGTCCATCGAGGGCTTCTACACCGGCCTGGGCCAGCGCATCCTCAGCACCGACCAGGGCGACCTGGCGCTGATGGACATCCGCCGCATCGACATCGAGGCACAGCCTGCCTCCGAAGACGATGCCCTTGATGCCGGCGAAGCCGACGCCACCGCGTCGAGCTGATTGATCACAGACCATGGCCGAACTCACCGCTCAGGACAAACTCCAGCCCGCGCTGCTGGACCGCCTGTGCGACAACGAGCCGGACAAGAAGGCCGAGTCGCGTGAGGGCAAGGTGATGTCGCGCCAGCAGATGCGCACCGCCGTGCTGCGTGACCTGGCTTGGTTGTTCAACGCGACCCAGCCGCTCAAGCCTGCCGATTACGCCGGCCTGAGTGAGGTGCAGGGCTCGGTCATCAACTTCGGCCTGCCCTCGCTGTCGGGCACCACGGTCACCTCCGTGGACTTCGGCGCACTGGAACAGCAGATCCGCCGCGCCATCCTCGATTTCGAGCCGCGCCTGATGGCCGAAACACTGCGCGTGCAGACCGTCACCGTCGACACCCTGCTCGATCAGCACAACACGCTGAGCTTGCAGATCACCGGCAACATGTGGGCGCAACCCGTGCCCTTCGAGTTGCTGCTTCGCACCGAGGTAGACCTGGAAACCGGCCAAGTCCACCTCCAGGACCTGACCCGCTGACCCGACGACCATGGACCCCAGGCTGCTCAAGCTCTACAACCAGGAACTCCAGCATGTGCGGGAGATGGGGGCCGAGTTCGCCCGTCAGTTTCCCAAAATCGCGGGCCGGCTGGGCATGGAAGGCATCGCCGTCAGCGACCCCTATGTCGAGCGCCTGATCGAGGGCTTTGCCTTCCTGACCAGCCGGGTTCAGCTCAAGCTCGAATCGGAGTTCCCGCGCTTCACGAATCGCCTGGCCGAGATCATCTACCCGCACTTCCTGGCGCCCACGCCGTCGATGCTGATCGCCCAGTTCGATCCGGTCATGAGCGATGCCACGCTGTTGACGGGCTTCCGGGTGCCGCGGGGCACCCGCTTGACGGGTCAGTTGGGCAAGGGCGACCAGACCGCCTGCGAGTTCGTCACCGCCCAAGACATCCGCATGTGGCCCTTGAAGGTCGACGCGGCTGAGTATTTTTCCTACGCGGCTGATCTGTCCGTCTCGGCCCTCAAGCTGCCGCCGGGCAAGAAGGTCAAGGGCGGCATCAAGCTCACCCTGAGCTGTCCGCCGGAGATCAAGCTGTCGCAGGTCAACCTCCAGGACCTGCGCCTGCACCTGAGCGGCGCCGACGAGATCGCCTACAAGCTCTACGAGCGCATGATGAGCAGCGCCCTGGGCGTGCTGGTCTGCGATGCCGGACGCCCGCCGCGCGAGCAGGTGCTGCTGCCGGCCAAGACCATCGAAGCCATTGGCTTCGACGACACCGAGGCCTTGCTGCCTGTCACGCTGCGCGGCTTCGAGGGCTACCGGCTTTTGCAGGAATACTTCGCCTTTCCTCAACGCTTCCTGTTCACCGACCTCAAGGACATCGGCCCGGCGATTCGTCAGGTCTCCGAGCGGCTGGGTGGGCTCAACACCATCCAGATCATCGTGCTGCTGGAGCAAGGCGACAGCGCGCTGGAGGGCGCGGTGGATGCCGGCAACTTCAAGCTCAACTGCTCGCCAGCCATCAACCTGTTCGACAAGCGCTGCGACCGCATCCACGTCAACGGCCTGCAGCACGATTTCCACGTCGTGCCGGACCGCACACGACCCATGGATTTCGAGGTCTACGAGCTCAAGGAAGTCACCGGCTATGGCGCCGGCGGCAGCGACGGCCAGCCCTTCAAGCCCTTCTACGCCACCTTCCACACCGAGCACGCCGAGCACAGCGCCTATTACGCGATACAACGCGAGCCGCGCCTGCTGTCCTCGCATCAGAAGCGCGCGGGCTCGCGCTCGTCCTACATTGGCTCCGAATTGTTCATCTCGCTGGTGGACCAGCGCGAAGTGCCTTACAGCCGCGACCTCCGCCAGCTCGGCATCACCGCCCTGTGCACCAACCGGGACATGCCCCTGCACATGCCGGTGGGCGTGAGTGCCAGTGATTTCATGCTGGATGTGACCGGGCCGATCAACGCGATCAAAGTGATCCACGGCCCCTCCAAGCCCATCACCAGCAACCGCGAAGGCTCCGAGCCCTGGCGCCTGATCAACCAACTGGCGCTGAACTACCTGACCCTGACCGACAGCGATCCCTCGCAAGGCGCCGCGGCCATCCGTGAGTTGCTGTCCCTGCATGGCGGCCGGCGCGACCAGGGCCCGGACAAGCAGATCGAAGGGGTGCGTCACGTCAAGGTCTCGCCCACGGTGCGTCGCCTGCCCATGGGCGGGCCCATCACCTTCGGGCGCGGCTTGCTCATCGACCTGGAGGTGGACGACTATGCCTTCCAGGGGGTCAGCGCCTTCGTGCTGGGCAGCGTGCTGGAGCGCTTCATGGCGCGCTATGCCTCGATCAACACCTTCACCGAACTGCGACTGAGCTCGTCCAGCCGCGGCCTGCTCAAGCATTGGGGGCCGCGATGCGGGACACGCCCCATCCTCTGACCAATCCGCTGGACGGCATCGCCGCCGAGCCCTATCGCCACGATTTTTTCGCGGCCCTGCGCGCCATCGAGGCCCATCACCCGCACCTGCCCAGGCTTGGCCACGCCAAACGCCCGGCCGATGAGCCCATCCGGTTAGGTCAGCACCCCAGCATGTCCTTCGCGCCGGCCGCACTCAGCGGTGTGAAGTACAACAGCCATGGGGTGCCGCCGCGGCTGGAGCTGGCTTTCTTCGGCCTGTTCGGCCCCAACGGTGCCTTGCCCCTGCACCTGACCGATCACGCCCGCGAACGCATCCTGCACCATGGCGACGAGGCCACAGCCCGCTTCGCGGATGTGTTCCACCACCGCCTGGGCCTGCTGTTTTACCGCGCCTGGGGGCAGTCGCAACCCACCGCCAGCCTGGATCGCCCGGACGGCGACCGATTCGCCCAGTTCGTCGGCTCGATCATCGGTCTGGGCATGAGCAGCGTGCAAAACCGCGACGAAGCGCCGGACCACAGCAAGCTGTTTTATGCCGGGCATTTCGCGCGTCAGACGCGCAATGCCGAAGGCCTGGAGAACATCGTGAGCGGCTATCTTCAGTTGCCCGTGCGGCTGGAATCCTATGTCGGCCACTGGATGACCTTGCCCGAGTCCGAACGCACCCGTTTGCGCGTGGGCCAGCATGCCGCCTGCCAACTGGGCCGTGGCGCCGTGGCGGGCAAACAGGTCTTTGACCGTCAGCACAAATTCAGGCTGCACATCGGCCCGCTGGACCTGCCGCAATTCGAATCCTTGCTGCCCGACCGGCCTGCCATGCATGCCGTCCGGGCGCTGGTGCGTCAGTACATCGGCTTTGAGCTTGACTGGGACGTGCGCCTGCATTTGCGCAAAGACCAAGTCCCCAAGGCACAACCGGGCAAATTCGGCCGGCTGGGCTGGACCACCTGGTCTGGCCCCTGGACCAAGGGCGAAGACGCCGACAGTTTTACCTTCAACCCAGAGACTTCGGGCAAGCGACGTGCTGCCCGGAAAACCACCCACCACTCCTAAGGAACGATCATGGGCGAGATCAGTCGTGTCACCCTGTTTGGCAAGCTCAACTCGGTGGCCTACAAGGCCATCGAAGGCGCCACGGTTTTCTGCAAGCTGCGCGGCAACCCTTACGTGGAACTGGAACACTGGGTGGCCCAGATCGTCCAGTCCCAGGATTCGGATTGGCACCGCATCATCAAACACTATGGCCTGGACGTCTCCGTGCTGGCCAAGGACATCACCACCGCGCTGGACCGCCTGCCGCGTGGCGCCACCGCCATCTCTGACCTGTCGGACAACATCAGCCAAGCCGTTGAGCGCGGTTGGGTCTACGGCTCGCTGATGTTCGGCGACGGCAGCGTGCGCACCGGCTACATCCTGCTGGGCATGCTCAAGACCACCTTCTTGCGCAACGCCCTGTTCTCGATCTCGCGCCAGTTCGAACGCATCAAGCCCGACGACCTGTCGGAAGACTTGGCCAAGGTCATTGCCGGATCGCCTGAAGACGGCCTGGGCGCCAGCGACGGTTCCGGCATCAACGGTGGCGGCACACCTGGCGAAGCCAGCGGCGCCATGGCCCCGGCCCAGATGGGCAAACAGGAAGCCCTCAAGAAGTTCACCACCGACCTGACCGAGCAGGCACGCAGCGGCAAGATGGACCCCATCGTCGGCCGCGACGACGAGATCCGCCAGGTCATCGATATCCTGATGCGCCGCCGCCAGAACAACCCCATCCTGGTCGGTGAAGCCGGTGTCGGCAAGACCGCCGTGGTCGAAGGCTTCGCCCAGCGCATCGCGCGCGGCGACGTGCCCCCTTCGCTCAAGGACGTCGAACTGCGCGCCCTTGATGTGGGCCTGCTGCAAGCCGGCGCCAGCATGAAGGGCGAGTTCGAGCAGCGCCTGCGCGCCGTCATCGACGAAGTACAAGCCTCACCCAAGCCCATCATCCTGTTCATCGACGAGACCCACACCCTCGTGGGCGCCGGCGGCGCAGCCGGCACGGGCGATGCAGCGAACCTGCTCAAGCCCGCCCTGGCGCGTGGCCAGCTGCGCACCATCGGCGCGACCACCTGGGCCGAGTACAAGAAGCACATCGAGAAGGATCCGGCCCTGACCCGCCGCTTCCAGAACGTGCAGATCGACGAACCCGACGAAACCAAGGCCATCCTCATGATGCGCGGCGTGGCCTCGACCATGGAAAAGCACCACAAGGCGCAGATCCTGGACGAAGCGCTGGAAGCCTCCGTCAAGCTGTCGCACCGCTACATCCCGGCGCGTCAGTTGCCCGACAAGTCCGTCAGCCTGCTGGACACAGCCTGCGCCCGCGTGGCCGTGAGCTTGCACGCCACGCCTGCTGAAGTGGACGATTGCAGCAAGCGCATCGAATCGCTCAAGACCGAGCTGGAGATCATCGGCCGTGAAGCCGCCATCGGCATCGAGACGACCGAGCGCGAGAGCATCGCCCGCGGCCTGCTGGACACCGAAGAGACCCGCCTGGCCGCGCTGACCAAGCGCTGGGACGATGAAAAGGGCCTGGTGGACCGCTTGCTGGCCCTGCGCGCCCAACTGCGCAGCGGTATCCGCGCCGTCGAAGGCACGGGCAGCGCGCTGGAGCAAAGCGCCGAGGCCGCCACGCCGGACGCCAACAAGATCACCGACGACGAGCGCGCCACCTTGATGAGCGAGCTCAAGGACGTGCAAGGCCAGTTGACCGAACTGCAAGGCGAGAGCCCGCTGATCCTGCCCACGGTCGATTACCAGGCCGTGGCCAGCGTGGTCGCCGACTGGACCGGCATCCCTGTCGGCCGCATGGCGCGCAACGAGATCGAGACCGTGCTGAACCTGGCCAAGCTGCTGGGTGACCGCGTGATCGGCCAGGACCACGCGATGGAGATGATCGCCAAGCGCATCCAGACCTCGCGCGCCGGCCTGGACAACCCCAGCAAGCCCATCGGTGTGTTCATGCTGGCCGGCACCTCCGGCGTCGGCAAGACCGAAACCGCGCTGGCCCTGGGCGAGGCCTTGTATGGCGGTGAGCAGAACCTCATCACCATCAACATGAGCGAGTACCAGGAAGCGCACACCGTGTCCTCCCTGAAGGGCTCGCCCCCGGGCTACGTGGGCTACGGCGAAGGCGGCGTGCTGACCGAAGCCGTGCGCCGCAAGCCCTACAGCGTGGTGCTGCTCGACGAAGTCGAGAAGGCCCACCCGGATGTGCACGAGCTCTTCTTCCAGGTCTTCGACAAGGGCTGGATGGAAGATGGCGAAGGGCGCCAGATCGACTTCAAGAACACCTTGATCATCCTGACGACCAATGCCGGCACCGACCTGATCGCCAGCCTGTGCAAGGACCCCGAGCTCATGCCCGATCCGGAAGGCATGGCCAAGGCCATCCGCGAGCCGCTGCTCAAGATCTTCCCGCCCGCGCTGCTGGGCCGCCTGGTTGCCATTCCCTACTACCCGCTGTCCGACGAGATGCTGGGCAAGATCATCAAGCTGCAACTCAACCGCATCAAGAAGCGCGTCGAGGCCCGCTACAAGATCCCGTTCAAAGTCAGCGACGAGGTCATCGACCTGGTGGTCTCGCGCTGCACCGAGGGCGAATCGGGCGGCCGCATGATCGACGCCATCCTGACCAACACCATGCTGCCCGACATCTCGCGCGAGTTCCTCAACCGCATGACGGAAGGCAAGGAAATTGGTGGCGTCACGGTGGGCGTCAAGGACGGCGAGTTCTCCTACGAGTTCGCCTGAGGCCCGAGAACCGGGGGGATCCAGGCCCTGCAACAACGACAGGGCGGATTCTGGACTTTTTCAATTTAGCAAGAGGTAATCATCATGAGGAATTTGACCGAAAAGCGCTTGGCACGATTGAGGACCGAGGGTCGCTTGGATTACGTCAGAGGCGTCGGGGTCGCGCCCGACGGTTCCCGCGCCTC
>CANBUA010000125.1 GCA_947372535.1 Burkholderiales bacterium | reverse complement strand
CTGTGCTGCTTCGAGCCCTCCAAGCACCTGGCAGAAACCGGCATGGTCGATCTGCACGCGGCCTACAACCGCCTGCCCGAGGCGCTCAAGCGCAAGTACCTCAAGGCCTACAACCGCTTTTACTTCATCACGGCGCGCAAGTTCACCTGGTTTGACAAGCTGATCATGGCCAAGGCCCCGGTCAAGCTGGTCGAGATTTTCAAGGATGGCCGCGCCAAGCTGGCCACCCAGCCCACGGTGGCCGTCTGCGCTCACCCGGAAACCGGCGACATCTGCCTGCAACCATGGGCGTTCGCGCGCAACACCAACACTCACGTGCATGCCGCCGCACAGCAGGTGTTCACAGGGCGAGGCACCATCGGGCGCTGCGAAACGGCCGATGGCACCAATTACCTCTGGGATCTGTGCGATGCAGAGGGCCGCGACATCGAATGGACGGATGCCCAACAGCACGAATTCTTCGAAGACCTGTTCCAGCACGCCTTCCTGATGCCTTGGCAAAAGGGCGACATCGCCCTGGTGGACAACGTGCGCATGGGCCACTGGCGCATGAACGGCGAGCAGGGCAACCGTCGCCTGATGCAGATCCAGGTCGAGTCATTCAATGCCGAAGAGCACAAGGTGCCGGCTTTGGCAGCCAGCCAGGGTGCGACACCAGGCAAGATGCAGCCTGCATGATCCAGTGATCATGTGAGGCGGGTTGACCAGTCCTCACCCGCCCGTCTCATGCATCATCCGCGTTTGCGCGGCGGCGGCACGTCCGTGCATGTGCCATGCGCCACTTCGGCGGCCAGGCCCACGCTTTCACCCAAGGTGGGATGCGGATGAATCGTCTTGCCGATGTCAACTTCGTCAGCACCCATCTCAATGGCCAATGCGACTTCGCTGATGAGGTCGCCCGCGTTGGTGCCCACGATGCCGCCACCGACGATGCGGTGATCCTGCTCATCGAACAGCAGCTTGGTGAACCCTTCGGACCGGCCATTGGCCAACGCCCGGCCTGAAGCAGCCCAGGGCAGCAAGCCCTTCTTGACCGCCCTGCCCTGCGCCTTCGCCTGCTCTTCGGTCAGGCCCACCCAGGCGATCTCCGGATCGGTGTAGGCCACCGACGGGATCACGCGCGCATCGAAAGCCGATCGCGCCAGCTTCTGGTCGCCCAGCAACTCACCGGCGATCACTTCAGCCGCCACATGGCCTTCGTGAGTTGCCTTGTGCGCCAGCATGGGCTGACCCACGACATCGCCGATGGCGAACAGGCTGGGCAGGTTGGTGCGCATCTGCTCGTCCACGGGGATGAAGCCACGCTCGTTGACCGTGAGTCCCACCTTGTCAGCACCGATCTTGCGGCCATTGGGCGTGCGGCCCACGGCTTGCAACACCAGATCGTAAGTTTGCGGCATGGGGGCCTCGACGCCCGCCTTGGCCGATTCGAAACTCACCAGGATGCCCTCGGGCGCGGCACGTGCTGCCACCGTCTTGGTGTTCAGCATGATGCGGTCAAAGCGCGGCGCGTTGTGTTTTTGCCAGACGTTGACGAGGTCTCGGTCCGCCCCAGGCATGAGGGTGTCGCTCATCTCGACCACGTCGATGCGAGCACCCAGCGTGGAATAGACCGTGCCCATCTCCAGGCCAATGATGCCGCCACCGATGACCAGCATGCGTTTTGGGATGCTCTCCAGACGCAGGGCGCCCGTGGAATCAACCACACGCGGATCGGCTGGCAAAAACGGCAGACGCACAGCTTGCGAGCCAGCGGCAATGACCGCGCGCTTGAAACTGATCTGGCGCTTTTCGCCCGATTTATCTTGTGCATCCCCAGTTGTGACCTCGATCTGCACATGGTGCGCATCGACCAGCGAGCCGTAGCCACGCACGACCTCAACCTTGCGGGCCTTGGCCATGAACTTCAGGCCCCCGGTGAGCTTGCCCGTCACGGCCGATTTGTGGGCGCGCAGTTTGGCCAGGTCCAGGCTGGGCTCGCCGAAACTCACGCCCAGGGCATCGAAATGCTTGACCTCCTCCATCACGGCCGCCACATGCAACAAAGCCTTGGAAGGAATGCAGCCTACGTTCAGACAGACGCCGCCCAGCTCGGCGTAGCGCTCGACCAGGATCACCTTGAGGCCCAGATCGGCCGCGCGGAAGGCGGCGCTGTAGCCGCCTGGGCCGCCACCGAGGACCAGCACGTCGCAGTCGGTATCGGCCGGAGCGTTCACCACGGGAGATGGCGGCAAAGGCGCTGGGGAGGCCTCTGCGGCACTGGGCGTGGCTGCAGCCACTGGCGCGGCAGCCTGAGTGGCCGCTGGCGCTGGTTTTGGTGCGTCCGACTGCGGGGCTGCATTTTCCGGTTTGGGCGCATTGCCAGCACTCGTGGCAGCATCGGCCTCCAGCGTCAGGATGAGCTGCCCTTGACTGACCTTGTCACCAATCTTGACGGCGATGCTGGCCACCGTTCCGGCTTGTGGCGAAGGCACCTCCATCGAGGCCTTGTCCGACTCCAGCGTGATCAGGCTCTGCTCGGCGGTGATGGCCTGACCAGGCTTGACGAGGATTTCAATGACCGCCGCATCGGCGATGTCGCCCAGATCGGGCACGGGGATGTTGATCGTTGCCATGTGATTTATCGCTTGTGATCAGACCAGCGCGCGCCGGAAATCGGCCAGCAGGCTGGCCAGGTAGGCGTTGAACTTGGCGGCGGCTGCGCCGTCGATCACCCGGTGGTCGTAGCTCAAGCTCAAGGGCACGATCAGGCGCGGGTCGAAGCCTTCGCCGTTCCACACAGGCTTCATTGCCGCGCGGCACACGCCCAGGATCGCCACCTCGGGCGCATTGATGATGGGCGTGAAGGTCGTGCCACCGAAACCACCCAGCGACGAGATCGAGAAATTGCCGCCGGTCATCTCGGCGGGCGATAGCTTGCCTTCGCGCGCCTTGGCCGCCAATGCCGCCGTTTCCTGTGCCAGTTGGGTCAAGCTTTTCTGATCGACATCGCGGATCACCGGCACCACCAAGCCATTGGGCGTGTCGGCGGCAAAACCGATGTTCACGTATTGCTTGAGCACCAAATCATCGCCATCTAGGGAGGCATTGAAGTTGGGGAACTTGCGCAAAGCCACCGCGCAAGCCTTGAGTAGAAACGCCAGCAGGGTGAACTTGAGGCCCGTCTTGGCATGCTCCTCGTTGAGCTTGACGCGCAAGGCCTCCAGCGCAGTGATGTCGGCTTCCTCGTTGTTGGTGACATGCGGGATGCGCACCCAGTTGCGGTGCAGGTTGGCACCGGCGATCTTCTGGATGCGCGACAGCGGCTTGCGCTCAACGGGGCCGAACTTGGCGAAGTCCACCTTGGGCCAGGGCAGCAAGGTCATGCCACCCAGGCTGTCCGGGCCGCTGGCGGGCGATGCGCCTGAACTGGCAGCGGCCGGCGCGGGCTGATCCACGCGCGCGATGACGCCTTTGACGAAGGCCTGCACATCGACGTTGGTGATGCGGCCTCGCGGGCCCGAGCCTTTGACCTGGTCCAGCGGCACACCCAGTTCGCGCGCGAATCGCCTCACTGAGGGCGAGGCATGAGCCACCGAGGCCGGTGCACCGGCTTCGGCAGGCGCCAGCGATGCAGTTGGGTGGCTTCTGGCTGTGTTGACAGGCGATGCCGTCTCGATCAGCTCGGCTGGTGGCGTCTCTGGGCGCGTATCAGGTTCGGACGCAGGTGCACTGGCGGCGCCATCGGCCACCGACGGCGCCGCCGCGGTGACGGGTGCCGAAGCAGAAGGTACTGGCGCAGGCGCGGGTGAAGAAGCAGGCGCCTTGCCCACTTCACCACCTTCACCCACCTCCAGCATCCCGATCAAGGTACCGGCGCTGACCTTGTCCCCCAGCTTGAGCCGCAACTCCTTGAGCACACCGCCTTGCGAAGCCGGCACTTCCATGGAGGCCTTGTCGGACTCCAGGGTCACCAGGCTTTGCTCGGGCTTGATCGTGTCGCCTGGTTTGACCAGCAGTTCAATCACATCCGCATCGGCCACATCGCCGATGTCGGGAATTTTCAGTTCGATGAGGGCCATGTCAGCTTCTCTTTCTTTTTGATCAAGCGTGAAGCGGATTGATCTTGTCGGCCTTGATCTTGTATTTGGCAATGGCTTCGGCCACGCGCGTCAAGGGCACCGTGCCCTCTTCGGCCAGCGCCTTGAGCGTGGCCACCACGATGTAATGCCGGTTGACCTCGAAATGCTCACGCAGGCGATAGCGGAAATCGCTGCGACCAAAACCATCGGTGCCCAGCACCTTGTAGACACGCCCCTTGGGGATGAAGGCCCGGACCTGGTCGGCCAAAGCCTTCACATAGTCGGTCGAGGCCACCACCGGGCCAGCGTGCGGGGCCAGTTGCTGCGTCACGAAAGGCACGCGCGGCGCTTCGGTCGGGTGCAGCAGGTTCCAGCGATCGGCATCCTGCCCATCGCGGGCCAGCTCGTTGAAGCTTGGGCAGCTCCACACATTGGCCTTGATGCCCCACTCCGATTCCAACAACGTTTTGGCCGCCACAGATTCACGCAGGATGGAGCCGGCGCCCAGCAGGTTCACCAGCGGTGCCTGATCGCCCAGGTCCTTGGTGGCTTCCTGGAGCAAGTACATGCCTTTGATGATCTCGGCTTCGCTGCCTTCGCGCAAACCAGGCTGGCTGTAGTTCTCGTTGAGCAGGGTCAGGTAGTAAAAAACATTTTCCTGCTGTTCGACCATGCGTTTGAGACCGTGCTGCACGATCACCGCCACCTCATGTGCGAAGGTCGGGTCATAGCTCACGCAGTTGGGGATGGTGCTGGCCACCAACTGGCTGTGGCCGTCTTCATGCTGCAAGCCCTCGCCATTGAGCGTGGTGCGTCCCGATGTGCCGCCCAGCAGGAAGCCACGCGCCTGCATGTCACCGGCCGCCCAGGCCAGGTCGCCCACGCGTTGCAGGCCGAACATCGAGTAGTAGATGAAGAACGGGATCATGATCCGGTTGTTCGTGGAGTACGACGTGGCCGCAGCGATCCACGAGCTCATGCCGCCCGCCTCGTTGATGCCCTCTTGCAGGATCTGGCCGGCCTTGTCCTCCCGGTAGTACATGACCTGGTCCTTGTCGACCGGGGTGTACTTCTGACCTTCCGGCGCGTAGATCCCGATCTGGCGGAACAAGCCTTCCATGCCGAAGGTGCGGGCCTCATCGACCAGGATGGGCACCACGCGCGGGCCCAGCACCGGGTCGCGGAAGAGCGGCGTCAGGCAGCGCACGAAGGCCTGGGTGGTCGAGATCTCGCGGCCCTCTGGCGTTGGGTCGAGCACGTTCTGGAAGGCGCTCAAAGCCGGCACGGGCAAGGTTTCTTCAGCCTTGACGCGCCGCTTGGGCAGGTAGCCGCCCAGGGCCTCACGCCGCTCATGCAGGTAGCTCATCTCCGGCGTGTGCTCGGGCGGCTTGATGAAGGGCAGGTTCGGCAGGTCTTCGTCGGTGATCGGGATGTTGAAGCGGTCGCGGAACACCTTGATGTCCTCGTCCGTCAGCTTCTTGGTCTGGTGGGCGGTGTTCTTGGCCTCACCGCTCTTGCCCATGCCAAAGCCCTTGACCGTCTTGATCAGGAGCACGGTCGGCTGGCCAGTGTGGTTGACGGCCGCGTGGTAAGCCGCATAGACCTTTTGCGGGTCATGGCCGCCCCGGTTGAGGCGCCAGATGTCGTCATCGCTCATGCGGGCGACCATCTCCAGCGTCTTGGGATCGCGCCCGAAGAAATGCTGGCGCACGAAGGCGCCATCGTTGGCCTTGCAAGCCTGGTAATCGCCATCGACCATGTCCATCATGATCTTGCGCAGGATGCCGTCTTTGTCGCGTGCCAACAGCGGGTCCCAGTAACTGCCCCACAGCAGCTTGATCACGTTCCAGCCCGCGCCGCGGAACTCGCCTTCGAGCTCCTGCACGATTTTGCCGTTGCCGCGCACGGGGCCATCGAGTCGCTGCAGGTTGCAGTTGACGACGAAGATCAGGTTGTCGAGCTTTTCCCGGGTGGCCAGGCCGATGGCACCCAGCGATTCGGGCTCGTCCATTTCGCCGTCGCCGCAGAACACCCAGACCTTGCGCTTGGAGGTATCGGCGATGCCACGCGCGTGCAGGTATTTCAGAAAGCGCGCCTGATAGATCGCCATGATGGGTCCCAGCCCCATGGACACGGTCGGGAACTGCCAGAACTCTGGCATCAACTTGGGGTGCGGGTAGCTGGACAGGCCCTTGCCATCGACCTCTTGCCGATAATTGAGCAACTGCTCTTCGGTGATGCGCCCTTCCATGTAGGCGCGGGCGTAGATGCCGGGCGAGGAATGGCCCTGCACATAGAGCAAATCGCCGCCATGGCCTTCATGGTCACCATGCCAGAAATGGTTGAAGCCGATGCCGAACATGGTCGCCACCGAGGCAAAGGAGGACAAGTGCCCACCCAGGTCACCGCCATCTTCGGGGTGATGCCGGTTGGCCCGCACCACCATGACCATGGCGTTCCAGCGCATGAAGCTGCGCAGGCGTTCTTCGATCTCCAGGTTCCCGGGGCAATGGGCCTCGTCCTCGACCGCGATGGTGTTGACGTAGGCCGTGTTGGCCGAAAACGGCATGTCGATGCCCGACTGGCGGGCATGGTCTAGCAAAGTCTCCAGCAGATCGTGGGCGCGGGCCCGGCCTTCGGTGTCGATGACACCCGTCAGCGCATCGATCCATTCGCGTGTTTCCTGAGGATCCAGGTCCATGGCGGCGGACGGGATCTGATCGGATGCGGACATGGGTGAGTCTCCAATGTTGTTCGGCCTGAGACCAGTATGGGTAACAGACCATGCCGGACACCACCGATAAGTGGCGCAAAAACACCGCGTTGACGGTGATTCACTTGGCACAGGCCCAATTTAGTCCCGAACCAGAAGCTACCAGATCGTGGGAAACCACATCACTTGAAGCGTCGATAATCAGGCCATGGTCTTTCCCGTGAACTCGCCCCCTCTGCCCAAGCCCAGGCCCGCCGGATCGGTCGGCAATGCCCAGCGCATCTTCTGGCGGTGGTGGAAGCAGCAGTCGCCCAGCACGCAAGACCGTTACGCCACGCTGGGGCCACTGGTCTCGGTGCTGCTGTTCCTGGCGGCCATCATCGTGGCGTTCTGGTACCTGCGCAACGAGGAGCTCGAGCGCGAGCAGGAGTCCGTCAAACGTGACACCGAGGTCGTTCAGCAACAGATCCGTCTTCGGCTGATCGAGAACCAGGAGCAATTGCTGCGCATGGCGCGCGAGATCAGCATCCGCGCCATCAACCCCGAGCAGTTCATGAATCAGTCGGCCGACTTCGTCAGGGCACGCCCCGAAGTGGTCAACGTGAGTTGGGTGCAGGCCGATGAGCGGGTCAAGGCCTCGCAGATGGGCCAGGGCCTGTCCATGGACACCAGCCGAGGCTTGGACCTGGACCTCTACGCCATCCACCCCGAACCCTACACGCCCTCTCTGACTCAACGCGAGGAGCCCAAAAGCGCCTTCCGCCTGGCCCGCGAGCGCAATCAACCCGTCTATTCGCAGGCCTACCAGAACGCCAACGGCACTCGGGTGATCCAGGTCCACGTTCCCTTGATCGACCGCAGCGGATTTGTGGGCACGCTGGTCGCCGAGTATTCGCTCGATTCGATGATGCGCTTCCTGGTCCCCCGGGAGGTGGCCAGCCGACACGCGATGAGCCTGGTCCAGGTCAATGGCCAGACCCTGACCATCACCGATGCCCCCGGCTCGGACAACGCGGCCAAGCCCACCTTCGTCTACGAGGTGATCGTCACACCCGTGGGCAACGGCCTGCTGCTGCGTGGTGCCGGTTTCAAAACGTCGTCCAACCTGATCGGCAGCACCCTGTTCTGGATGGTGGTAGCACTCTCGGGCTTCACGGTCTGGACGCTGTTGGGCACCTTGCAGCACATGCGCCGGCGCACCGACATCCAGCGCACCCTGGTGCAGGAAACCAACTTCCGACGCGCCATGGAAAACTCCATGCTGACCGGCATGCGCACCATCGACCTCGAAGGCAGCATCACCTACGTGAACCCGGCCTTTTGCGCCATGACGGGTTTTTCGGAGCCGGAACTGCTGGGTTGCACACCGCCCTACCCTTACTGGCCCAAGGATCGCTTCGACGAGTTCAACCGCATGTTCCAGCAGGAGTTGCTGGGCCGCAGCCCCACCGGCGGCCTCGAAGTGGTGGTGCAGCGGCGCGATGGCAGCACCTTCGACGCCCGCATGTACGTTTCGCCCCTGATCGACGCCCAGGGCGACCAGACGGGCTGGATGACCTCGGTGACCAACATCACCGAAGCCAAGCGCGTGCGCGACCAGCTCAGCGCGGCGCATGAACGCTTCACTACCGTGCTAGAGGGGCTGGACGCAGCCGTATCCGTGGCCTCGGTGCAGCAGAACGAATTGCTGTTCGCCAACCGCTCGTACCGGCTGTGGTTTGGCGGCACGCCGCACGCCCACATGCACCTCACTGGCGGCGAGAGCTCGGCCGATGCGGTGGCGTCCGACTCGGAAGATTCGGTCGACAGCTTTGGCGGTTTCCCCACGCAGCAACTCACGGAGGCCGGCGGCGATGCCCGCGAGGTGTTCATGGATGCCGTGCAGAAGTGGTTCGACGTGCGCGCCCGCTACATCCAATGGACGGACGGCCGACTGGCCCAAATGATCATCGCCACGGACATCACGGAGCGCCGCCAGGCTGAAGAAGCCGCCGCCCGTCAGGCTGAAAAAGCCCAGTTCACCAGCCGCATGATCACCATGGGCGAGATGGCCTCGACCGTCGCGCACGAACTCAACCAGCCGCTGGCGGCGATTTCCAACTACTGCAGCGGCATGATCAGCCGCATCCGCAACAACGCCATCGACAATGACGGCCTGATCGAAGCGCTGGAAAAAACCGCCCGCCAGGCCCAACGCGCCGGCCAAGTCATCCAGCGCATCCGCCAGTTCGTCAAGCGCAGCGAGCCCCAGCGTCAGATGACGCGGGTGCGCGAAATCACCGATGCGGTGCTCGATTTGGCCAGTTTCGAGATGAAACGCCGCCGCGTGACGCTCAACGCTGTCGTGAGCCAGCGCCTGCCCAACATCAACGCCGACCCCATCCTGATCGAGCAGGTGCTACTCAATTTGTTGAAAAATGCCGCCGAGGCGATTGATCTGGCTCAGACGCCGCAATCGAGACGCGTGGTCGAGCTGCGTGTGGTACAAAAACAAACCGAGGACCAAGGCCAGGTCATCGAGTTTCAGGTCAATGACGGCGGCCCCGGCATGAAGGACGAAGTGCTGGGCCGGCTGTTCGAAGCCTTCAGCTCGACCAAGGTCGATGGGCTGGGCATCGGCCTGAGCCTTTGCCGGTCGATCGTCGAATCTCACCACGGGCGCATCAAGGCCGAGAACCTCTACAATGGGCCCACGGTGATGGGGTGTCGTTTCACGTTCACCCTGCCCGTCGATTCCACGCTGCCTGAAAGCAGCAGCCCCTCCACCAACGAATGATTTGCACAATCCCATGAGTCTGATCCCCAAGAAAGGCACTGTGTACGTGGTCGATGACGATGAAGCCGTGCGCGACTCGCTGCAATGGCTTCTGGAGGGCAAGGACTACCGCGTGCGATGTTTTGAATCGGCCGAGTCCTTCCTGGCCCGCTTCGACCCGCGTGAAGTGGCTTGCCTGATCACCGACATCCGCATGGACGGCATGAGTGGCCTGGAGTTGCAAGACAAGCTGCTGGACCGCAAGTCTCCGCTGCCCATCGTGTTCATCACCGGCCACGGCGACGTGCCCATGGCCGTGAACACCATGAAAAAGGGCGCGATGGACTTCATCGAGAAGCCTTTCAAGGAAGACGCCCTGGTGACCCTGGTCGAACGCATGCTCGGCGAGGCGCGCGTGGCCTTCTCGCAATCGCAGGAAGCCGCCAGCCGCGATGCCCTGCTGTCGCGCCTGACCACGCGTGAAGCCCAGGTGCTTGAGCGCATCGTCGCCGGCCGCCTGAACAAGCAGATCGCCGATGATTTGGGCATCAGCATCAAGACGGTGGAAGCCCACCGCGCCAACGTCATGGAAAAGCTCAACGCCAACACTGTGGCCGATTTGCTCAAGATCGCCCTGGGCGCCAACAGCCAGCCACCCGGCGCTGCGCCCGTCGCAAAGCCTTGATCGCCTGGGCTCATGGCCCTGCGTTCATCCGAAGGCCGCCTCACCGCGGCCTTTTTCAGTTTTTCAGATCCACCATTCAACCTGCCCGCCCTGCCATGACCGCACAACTCATCGACGGCAACGCCTTGTCCAAACAACTGCGTGGTGACGTCGCCCAGCGCGCCGCCAAGCTGACGGCCCAAGGCGTCAAGCCCGGCCTGGCCGTGGTGCTCGTGGGCGAGAACCCCGCCAGCCAGGTCTATGTGCGCAACAAGGTCAAGGCCTGCGAGGACAGCGGCCTGCACTCGGTACTGGAGAAATACCCCGAGACCATGACCGAGGCCGAGTTGCTGGCGCGGGTCGAGGCGCTCAACAACGACCCAGCCATCCACGGCATCCTGGTGCAGTTGCCTCTGCCCAAGCACATCGATGACCACAAAGTGATCGAAGCGATCTCGCCGCTCAAGGACGTGGACGGCTTCCACGTGGCCAGCGCAGGCGCGCTCATGGTCGGTCAAACCGGCTTCAAGGCCTGCACGCCCTACGGTTGCATGAAGATGCTTGAATCCATCGGCCTGGCCAACCTCAAGGGCAAGCACGCGGTCGTGATTGGCCGCAGCAACATCGTCGGCAAGCCGATGGCGATGATGCTCTTGCAGGCCAACGCCACCGTCACGGTCTGCCACAGCGGCACGGCCGACTTGGCGTATCACACCCGCCAGGCCGATGTGGTGGTGGCTGCCGTCGGCAAGCGCGATGTGTTGACGGCCGACATGGTCAAGCCCGGTGCCGTGGTGATCGATGTGGGCATGAACCGCAACGACGAGGGCAAGTTGTGTGGCGACGTCGATTTCGCCGGCGTCAGCCAAGTAGCAGGCTTCATCACCCCCGTGCCCGGCGGGGTCGGGCCCATGACGATTACGATGTTGCTGGTCAACACCATCGAAGCCGCCGAGCGCGACCTGGCACAACGCCAGTCGGCTTGAAACCCAACCCTCTGCCCTCACCTGGCCTCCATGAGCACGAACAACCCATTGCTTGAAACCGCCGGCTTGCCGTTGTTTGACCAGATCAAGCCGGAGCATGTCTCGCCCGCGCTGGATGTCCTGCTCAAGCAGGCCGAAGAAGCGCTCCAGAAGGTCGTGGGGCCGGACGTTCCGCCCGACTATGAGGCGCTGTCCTTGCTGCTGGATGTGTCCACCGAGAAACTGGGCCGTGCCTGGGGCTCGGTCGGCCACCTCAACGGTGTGGCCGACACCGCCGAATTGCGCGCCGCCTTCAACGAGAACCTCCCGCGCATCACCGAGTTCTACACCCGCTTGGGTGCTGACGAGCGGCTTTACGCCAAGTACAAGGCCCTCGCGCAATCGCCCGAGGGTGCAAACCTGTCGCCGGCCCGCGCCCGTGCGCTGGACAACGCCCTGCGTGGCTTCGTGCTGGGCGGTGCCGAGCTGCAAGGCGCCGCGCGCGAACGTTTCGCCGCCATCCAGGAGTTGCAAGCCGCCCAGTCGCAGGCCTTCTCCGAGCACGTGATGGACGCCACCGACAAATACGCCTACTACGCCCAGTTGGACGAGCTGGCCGGCGTGCCTCAGGACGTCATCGATTCGGCACGAGCCGCCGCCGAGGCCGAAGGCAAAGAGGGCCACAAGCTGACCTTGCACATGCCCTGCTACCTGCCTGTCATGCAGTACGCAAGCCACCGCCCCCTGCGTGAGACCCTCTACCGCGCCTACGCCACCCGCGCCAGCGAGTTCGGCCCCGCAGAGCAAGACAACAGCGCTTTGATGCAGCAATTGCTGGCCCTGCGCCAGGAAGAAGCGCAACTGCTGGGCTACCCCAGCTTCGCCGATGTCTCCCTGGTGCCGAAAATGGCCGAATCGCCCAAGCAGGTCATGGAATTCCTGCGTGACTTGGCCAAACGCGCCCGTCCCTATGCCGAGAAAGACATGGCCGAGTTGCGCGAGTTCGCCAGCACCGAGCTGGGCTTGAGCGATCTGCAGTCCTGGGACGTGGCCTACGCCAGCGAAAAGCTGAAAGAGGCCCGCTACGCTTTCAGCGACCAAGAGGTCAAGCAATATTTCACCGAACCCACCGTGCTCAAGGGCCTCTTCGGCCTGATCGAAACCTTGTTCGAGGTGCGCATCAAGCCTGACACGGCGCCCGTGTGGCATGAGTCGGTGCGCTTTTTCCGCATCGAGCGCGATGGCGCCAACGGCAGCACCGAGCTGGTCGGCCAGTTCTACCTGGACCCCTACGCCCGCCCAGGCAAGCGGCCCGGCGCCTGGATGGACGACGTGCGTGGCCGCTGGAGCCGCCCCGACACGAACGCTACGCAAACCCCTGTGACCCACCTGGTCTGCAACTTCGCCAAGGGCGTGGGCGGCAGGCCTGCCTTGCTCACGCATGACGACGTGACCACACTCTTCCACGAGTTCGGCCACGGGCTGCACCACATGCTGACCAAGGTCAACGACATCGGCGTCTCCGGCATCAGCGGCGTCGAGTGGGACGCCGTCGAGCTGCCCAGCCAGTTCATGGAGAACTTCTGCTGGGAATGGGCCCTGATGCC
>CANBUA010000124.1 GCA_947372535.1 Burkholderiales bacterium | reverse complement strand
GTGACATGTTTGGCAATTCAGCGTGCGACTGACGGGCTCGAGATGAGCGCAAACCCCTTTTCACCTCCCCCTCAAGCCAGTATTGCGAATCGTTCTCATTTTGTCTATAGTGCGCAGGCTTCCCCAGATTTTTCCGGTTGTCCGCCATGCCCATGAACTCGTCGCTTGCCTTACCTCGCCTGGCCGAGTCGCACTTGCCGTCCTTGCCAGCCATGTCCTGGCCTTCGGGCCGTGGCATGCTCAAGCGCGCGTCTGACGGCCTGCGTCCAGCGCAGCGCCGCGTGGTGACGGGTCTCATCGTGGCTGCCCATGTGGCGGCGGCCTGGGCCATGTTCAATGCGCGTCCGGTCTTGGAGGCGCCGCCTGAGGCTCATGGTTCGCCCATATTCGTCAGCCTGATCGCACCGGCTGCACCTGCGGCCCAACCCAAAGCGGTGGAAAAGATCAGTCCCAAGGTGCCCAAGCCAGTCGCTCGGCCGCTCGTGGCCGCGCCCAGCCCCCGTCCTGCCGTCTTTCAGGCGCCCGTGGTGAGCGAGACACGTGCCGCTGCGCCCGCACCCACCGAGAAAGCTGTGGAGGCCCCGCCTTCCGTGGCCGCCGCCCCGGAAGTCGCCGCCGCGCCGACTGCGCCGTTGCCACCTTTGCCGGTGCCGAGCTCGGCCGTGCAATACCTGCAAAAAACCACGCCCGCTTACCCGGCGGCATCCAGGCGGCTGGGTGAAGCAGGCAAGGTCCTGGTCGGTATCACGGTGGATGAAGCCGGACTCCCTCATAACTTGAGGCTGGTCAAGTCATCCGGCTATTCGCGGCTGGACGACACGGCCATGAACTCCGTGGCTTCGTACCGCTTCAAGCCTTACGTGCAAAACGGACGTGCCATTGCCGTGATGGTGAACATCCCCGTAGATTTTGAATTAGAGTGATTTGGAGCATTTGACATGACCGCAGTAGATCCGGCCCTCGTGGCACAACAGACCAGCGCCCTGGGCATGGGCCATTTCATCGCGCAGAGCGACGCCGTCGGCATGACGCTGATGATCATCCTCGTGCTGATGTCGGTGGCCTCGTGGGTCATCATCGCCATCAAGGGCCTCAGCCTCATGACGCGCCAGCGCCGCAGTGCTGCTTTCTTGAATTACTTCTGGAACGCGACCTCGCTGGATGCTGTGGCCAACGAAATCACCACGCATGGCGCGCATGACCCCTTCTCGCACCTGACCAGCCATGCCTTGCATGCCCAGGTTCACCACGCTAAATACGGCGCTGCCAAGCTTGAAGAGGCCGGCACCAGCAGCGAGTTCGTCACGCGCACCATCAAGAAAGTGCTCGATGAAGAAACCACCCGCCTGGAAAACGGCCTGGCCGTGCTGGCCACGGTTGGTGCCACCGCGCCTTTCGTGGGCCTGTTCGGCACGGTCTGGGGCGTGTACCACGCGTTGCTGGCCATCGGCGCCACAGGTGTCGGCACCTTGGACAAGGTCGCCGGCCCAGTGGGCGAGGCACTGATCATGACCGGCTTCGGCCTGGCCGTGGCCATTCCCGCCGTGATGGGCTACAACTGGCTGACGCGCAGCAACCGTGTGGTCTCTGCCAAGCTCGATGCCTTCGCTTATGAACTGCACACCTTCGTGTCCATGGGCCAGCCCCTGGGTTCGGAAGGCAGCCAGACGGCCAATGTGCGCACGCTGCCTTCCCGGCCAGCGGTCGCCTGAGGACTGAGCCATGGCTTTCGCAAGTTTTGATGCCAAGAACGCCAGCGCGCCCATGGCGGAGATCAACATGGTGCCGCTCATCGATGTGATGCTGGTGCTGTTGGTGATCTTCATCGTCACGGCGCCCATGCTGACACAGGCGGTGAAGCTGGAGTTGCCCAAGGCGAGCTCGCAGGTCAACGACCTCAAGCCCGCCAAGATCGACTTCTCCATCGATGCGGCCGGTACCCTGTACTGGTCGGGTCAACCCATCACCCGGGAAGAGGCCGCCCAGCGTTTCGTGCTGGAAGGCAAGAAGAATCCTCAGCCCGAGGTGCACCTGCGTGCCGATCAGGCGGTGGCCTATCGCTACGTGGCACAGACCGTGGCCGACGCCTCCAAGGCGGGCCTGAGCAAGGTCGGTTTCGTGAGCGACCCCGAAGCGGCCAAGTGATCGGTCCGATGAGCTCGGTCGAGACCCAACGCAGGGGCAAATTCAGAGCCGATGCCGGCCGTTAACGACTGAAGGGAACACAACAACACGTCCGAGCATGTGTTGTTGTTTGGCAACTGGAGGTTGTCAGCGCTGCTTGATCGAGGTGCCTCGCTTTACAGTATGAATGCGAATCAATATCATTAGCGTATTGATCTGCATTCATCGGTAGATCAAGCGAACCAGCTTTTGAACCCACCAAGACGGGACAAGGCAGGCGCCTCCACTTTTCAATTGACGGAAGTATTTCTGATGGTCTATATCAAAAGCCGCAAGCATTCCCCTGCGCGAATTCACACGGCGCAAGCCGCCGCCATGAGCCTGGCACTGGCCTCCCTGAGTGCCTACGCCGCTGAACCTGTCACTGCGCCAGTAGCCCCGACAGAAGGCACCCTGCCTGCCGTGTCGGTCAAGGCCAAGCGTGAGAATGATTACAAGGCCGACAAGTCATCCTCTCCCAAGTTCGTCAAGCCGCTGTTGGACACGCCTCAGACCATCACCGTCATCAAGAAGGAAGTCCTGCAGGACCAGGGCGCCGTCAGCCTGAGCGAAGCGCTGCGCAATGTGCCTGGCATCACCTTCACCCTGGGTGAGAACGGCAACACGACCACAGGTGACTCCATCTTCATGCGTGGTTTCGACACGTCCGGTTCGATCTTCATTGATGGCATCCGCGATCTGGGCACCATCACGCGCGACGTCTTCAACATCGAGCAAGTCGAAGTGGTCAAGGGCCCCTCCGGTTCTGACAATGGCCGTGGTTCGCCCACCGGCTACATCAACATGTCGTCGAAGGCGCCGACGCTGGACAACTTCAACAATGGCAGCGCCACCGTGGGCAGCGGCAACCGTGTCCGCCTGACGGCTGACTTGAACCGTGCCTTCGATGTGGGCCTGCCCGGTACCGCCCTGCGTGTGAATGTCATGAGCGACCAAGGCGACAAGGTGGACCGAGACGTCGCCAAGAACAGGCGCTTCGGCATCGCGCCTTCGCTGGCCTTTGGCCTGGGCACGGCGACGCGCGCCACTGTGAGCTACCTGCACATGGAGCAGGACAACATCCCGGACGGCGGTATTTCTGCCATCGGTTTCCCCGGCAACACCTACGCCTATGCCGCCACGTCTACGGTGCCTCTGGCCACCCAGAACCAAGTCAAGGCCCTGGTGGCCAACGCAGCCCGTGTGAATCAAAGCAGCTATTACGGGTCGCTGAACGATTTCGACCGGGTCTACGCCGATGTCTTCACGATCAAGTTCGAGCACGACCTCGTGCCAGGCACCACCATCCGCAACATCGCGCGTTGGGGACGGACCACGCAGCGCTACGAGCTGACGGGCATTGGCGCCCTCGGCAACCTTGAGATCGGCACCGGCCCTGCCGCCGTCGCCAACACCAATCCGGCCACCTGGACAGCCAGCCGGTCGCGCCAGGGCAAGAACCAGCGCAACGAGATCCTGACCAACCAGACCAGTCTGAGCAGTGAGTTCAACACGGGCTCGGTCAAGCACAGCGTGAGCACGGGCCTGGAGTTCATCCAGGAAAGCCAGAAGACCTTGGGCTTCACGACCTCTGGCACCACGACGGCGGCCAACCTCTACAACCCAAGCACGAGCAATTCGTTTGCCAACATCGTGCCATCGGGCGCGTTTGCCGAAGGCACGACCACCACCGTCGCGGCTTATGCCTTTGACACACTGGAAGTGACCAAGCAGTGGCTGTTCAACGTGGGACTGCGTGTGGACCGCTACCGCACCACCACCAATGGTCGCACCGTGGTCACGGGCCCCAGTGGTACCAATACTGGCAATACCGCCAACTATCCCGGCGTGGCCATTGGCGCACTGGGCTCGGACGCCCTCAGCACGACCGGCACGCTCAAGACGTGGAAGCTGGGCACCGTCTACAAGCCAGTGCCCACCGGTAGCATTTACGCCGCCGTGGCGACCTCAGAGAAGCCGCCTGGTAGCGACAACTTCACCCTCAATGCCAGCAGCACCAACATCAACAATCCCAATCTGGATCCTCAAAAGGCGACCACCTATGAAGTGGGGACCAAATGGGACCTGATGGACAACCGCTTGGTGGTAACCGCTGCGGTCTATGACACCACCAACAGGAACGACCTGGCCCTTGACACCTTTGGCGCCGTGCAGCAGTACGGCGAGAAGAAGGTGCGTGGCCTGGAGCTCGGTGCCTCCGGCCAAGTGACGACGGCTTTGCAATTGACGGCTGGCGTGGCCTTCATGGATACCAAGGTGGCGCAGGGAAGCGGTACCACGCAGACTGGGTCGACGTTGAACTTTTCACCCAAGATGACCTTCACCTCCTGGGCCACGTACAAGCTGCCATTGGGCTTCACCGTGGGTGGTGGCGCGCACTATGTGGACTCGCAGACCACATCGGTTAACAACAACCAGGCGTCGGTCACTGGTTTGCCCAAGATCCCCAGCTACTGGGTCTTCGATGGTCTGGTTGGGTATGAATTCAACAAGAACATCTCGGTTCAGTTCAACGTGACCAATCTGGCTGACAAGGCGTACATCGCCAGCGTCAACAATGGCCGCAACCGCTACACCCTGGGTACACCTCGCACCTTTGGGCTGACGGCCAACTTCAAGTACTGATCCTTGGTCGGGGACCTGAGTCCCTCTCTTTGCAGGGGGGGACTTCCAACAGCGTGGGTGCCATCAAATGATAATGATTATTGTTATCAAAAAGTTAGAATTCAGTCTCTCGCGATCCCGCATTTTTCGATTTCATCCCACACCCTGACATGGACGCACGCAAGGGCTCCCAAAGCCGCGCCTACTGGCTCAAAACCATGCACCAATGGCACTGGATCAGCTCGGCCATGTGCCTGATGGCCATGGTGCTGTTCGCGGCCACGGGGTTCACGCTCAACCATGCTGCCGACATTGAGGGCCACCCGGTGACCGACCGGCGGGCTGGCACGGTGCCTGCGCCATTGCTCAAGACGTTGACCGACGTTGCCGCTAGCCAGGTGCATCGTGCCAAGTCTGTCAAAGCCGCTTCCTTGCCTGAGCCCGTTCAACAGTGGTTGCGCCAATCCATGCAGGTCAAGGCCAATGGGCCCGACGTCGAGTGGTCGGAAACCGAGGCCTACCTCGCCATGCCCCGGCCGGGCGTGGACGCTTGGGTGCGCATCGCGCTCGATAGCGGCGAGGTTGAATACGAATCCACCGACCGGGGCTGGATCTCTTACTTCAATGACCTGCACAAGGGCCGCCATGCCGGCCAAGCCTGGCGCTGGTTCATCGACATCTTCGCGGCGGCCTGCCTGGTGTTCAGCCTCACGGGCTTGCTGATCCTGAAATTTCACGCGGGCAACCGTCCGGGCACCTGGCCGCTGGTCGGTGCCGGCATCGTCATCCCGCTGATCCTCGCTTTGTTGTTCATCCATTGATTGAGACAGGAAACTCTCCCATGCGTCTTTCGTATTCCTTCACCTTGCCTGGCGCCATGCTGGGCACCCTGTTGGGCGCCGTGTCGGTGCAGGCTGCTGAACTCAGCATCTCGCTGGAGTTGCCCAAGCTCAACGTGGCTGAGTACCACCGCCCCTATGTGGCCCTGTGGGTCGAGAAGGCCGATCAGAGCTTTGCCGGCAACCTGGCCGTCTGGTACGACATCAAGACCAAGAGCAACCCAGAAGGCGCGGGCACCAAGTGGCTCAAGGACATGCGTCAGTGGTGGCGAAAGAGCGGCCGTGATTTGCAAATGCCGGTCGATGGCGTCAGCGGTGCCACGCGTTCTGCAGGCGAGCAGAAGGTGGTGTTCGCCAGCGACAAGGCCCCTTTGAACAACCTGCCTGCTGGTGACTACCAACTCGTCGTTGAGGCCGCCCGCGAATCCGGTGGCCGTGAGTTGGTGCGCTTGCCCTTTCAGTGGCCACCCAAAGCTGCGGCTGCAGGCAAGGCCCAAGGCGAGCGTGAAATCGGTGCCGTGAGCATCGCCCTCAAACCCTGATACCGAGAGAGACATCCCATCATGAAAAGATCGAATCCGCTTCGTCTGATCGCTGCCGTCTCCATGGGCCTGGCCTTGGCCGCGCCCACCATGGCTCACCGCGCCTGGCTGATGCCGGGCTCCACCGTGTTGTCGGGGGCCGAGCCTTGGGTGACGATCGATGCCGGCATCTCCACCGATCCCTTCGTGCTCGACCACCAGAGCATCAAGCTTGATGACCTGGTCGTGGTCGGCCCCGATGGCGCGGCCGTCACGCCTGAGAACAAGTTCCAGGGCAAGCTGCGCAGCGTGTTCGACCTCAAGCTGGCGCAAAAGGGCACATACAAGATCGCCTTGGTCAGCAAGGGCGTGATGGCCAGCTACACGCTCAATGGCGAGAGCAAGCGCTTCCGCGGCACCGAAGAGACCTTGGCCAAGGAGGTCCCGGCCAATGCCGAAAACCTGAGCATCACGCGCTCGTTGAGCCGCAACGAGACCTTCGTGACGTCGGGCAAGCCCAACGACAAGGCTCTGGCGCCCACGGGCGAGGGCCTGGAGTTGGTGCCTGTGACCCACCCCAATGACCTGTTCGCTGGCGATGAGGCCAAGTTCCGTTTCGTGGTCGATGGCAAGCCTGCCGCCGGCCTGAGCGTGTCCGTGATCCCTGGTGGCACCCGCTATCGCCAGTCGAGCGGCGAGCAGCGCCTCGTGACCGATGCACAGGGCCAGGTCAGCATCAAATGGGCCACGGCTGGCCTGTACTACTTCAGTGCCTCGATCGGCGGTGAGCGTCCACCCGGTGCCCCACAAGGTGCTGGCGGCCCTGGCACCGGTTCAGGTGCTTCAGCGCCGGCGCCGCGTCCTGCGCCCCCGGTCGGTGGCCCGCCTCAGCGTCGCGTGAGCTATGCCGCCACCTTCGAGGTGCTGCCTCAGTAAAGTCAGGCCAGGCGCCAGTCGCCGTCCGCATGTCCCGAGTCCTCGTCCCCCTGCACATCGACCACCGTCCACCGCCGCTGGGGTGGGCCATTCACGCGCTGGCCGGGCAGACCATGGGCACGACTTGGTCGGTCAAGCTGGCGGGCCCACGAGGGGCTGACACGGTGGTCTGGCAGGCCCAGGTGCAAGGCTTGCTGGATGAGGTCGTGGCCCAGATGAGCCACTGGGACCACGACTCCGTGCTAGGGCGATTCAACGCATCGCCCGCCGGTTCTGTGCATCCGCTGCCTGATCTTTTTTTCGACGTGTTGCGCTACGGCTTGCAAGTGGCGCGTGACAGTGGTGGCGCGTTCGATCCTGCGGCGGGTGCCCTGGTCAATGCCTGGGGGTTCGGGCCTGGCTCGCTTTATCAATCCTCAGATTTCGAACCACCCGGCGATGAGGCCCTGGCGCGCTTGCAAGCCTGCTCGGGTTGGCACCGCTTGCACTTGGACGAAGCCCGCCGTTGCGTGACCCAGCCTGGCGGCCTCGTGCTGGATTTTTCATCCATCGCCAAAGGTTTTGCCGTCGATCATGTGATGCGTTGGTTTCAGGCCCAAGGCCTTCCTCATGTCCTGGTCGAAGTCGGCGGGGAGCTTCGTGGTGCCGGCATCAAGCCCGATGGCCAGCCGTGGTGGGTGACGCTGGAGCAACCCATCGATGACCAGGATGGACAAGCACAAGCGTCTTCAAAAGCCGGGCACGACGAGTTGCTCATCGCCTTGCATGGCCTGTCGGTGGCGACCTCTGGCGATTACCGCCGCTTCTTCATGCGCCATGGCCAGCGCATGGCCCACACACTGGACCCTCGCACGGGCCGGCCTGTGCAGCATGGGCTGGCCAGCGTCACCGTCATCCACGCTGATTGCATGGCCGCCGATGCCCTGTCCACCGCCTTGCTGGTGATGGGCGTGGACCAGGCCATGCCCTGGGCCACCAGCCGTGGCTTGGCCGCCAGGCTGGTGCATCGCAGGCCAGGCAATGGTTTGAGCGAGCACCTCACGCCGGCTTGGCAGCTGCTGCTGGGCTAGCCGATGCTGTCGATGACGATGTCTTTCGAGTCTTCACGTCTGCTGGCTGCTGCGACCACGCTGCTGGTGTACGCCATGATGTGCGCCGCCATCTGGTGGCAGCATCGCCAGCGCCGACTGCGGGCCGCGCGTGGGGTTCAGGCCATGCCACAAAAAGGCGCTGCTGATGGCCATGCCCCCATCCTGATCGCCTATGGCAGCCAGACGGGCTCCACCGAGGCGCTGGCTTGGCAGACCGCGCGCTCCCTGGGCACGGCCGGGGTGTCCACGCGCGTGCTCAGCCTCAACGGCCTGAGCCTGGCTGACCTGACGCAGGCCGGACGTGCCTTGTTCCTGGTCAGCACCTATGGCGAAGGCGATTCGCCCGACAACGCGGCGCTCTTCGTGCAGCGCGTGATGGGCCTTGATGCGACCAGCAATACCTCGCTGAGGCAACTGCAGTTTGCCTTGCTGGCCCTGGGTGATCGGGAGTACAAGCACTTCTGCGGCTTCGGCCATGAGCTCGACCGTTGGCTGAGGCAGCAAGGCGCTCAACCCTGGGGCGAGCTCATCGAAGTCGACAACGGTGACGAAGCCGCCTTGTCCCGCTGGCGCCAGCAACTCAGCCACATCGCCGGCGTCAGCGATGATGTGTCGAGTTGGGACACCGTGCCCTACCAAGCCTGGACCTTGTCCGCCCGCCAGCACCTCAATCCCGGCAGCCAAGGGCGCCCGACCTTTCATGTGGTGTTAAAGCCTGCGCAAGGCCAGTCGCTGCCGTCATGGGAAGCCGGTGATTTGATTCAGCTCGTCGTGCCAGGGCATCAGGACAGGCCTCGCGAATACTCCATCGCTTCCTTGCCTCAAGACGGCGCCATCGAGTTGCTGGTTCGCCAGGCCATGGGCGAGGATCAGGTGCTGGGCCTGGCATCGGGCTGGCTGACGGCGCATGCGCCCTTGGGTGCCGAGGTGCAGATGCGTGTGCGAGCCCACGGCAACTTCCGCATTGGCGACAACGCCCAGCGACCCTTGATCCTGATCGGCAACGGCACGGGCTTGGCCGGTCTGCGCGCGCACCTCAAGGCCAGCATCGCACGCGGCGAGGGCCGCCGCTGGTTGCTGTTCGGTGAGCGCCAGGCAGCGCACGATTTTTATCACCGCGACGAGTTGCTGGCCTGGCAGGCTGCCGGTCAATTGAAGCTGGACCTGGCCTTCTCAAGAGATCAGGCTGAGCGCGTTCACGTGCAACACCTCATTCGCCGCGAGCACCTAGCCATCAAGCGGTGGCTCACGGAGAACGGTGCAGCCATCTACGTGTGTGGCAGCCTCGAAGGCATGGCCGGCGCGGTGCACGAGGCCCTGCAGGAAATACTTGGGCAGGAGGTGCTCGATGAAGTGATGGCGCAAGGGCGCTATCGACGAGATGTGTATTGAAGCTTTTGCCTGATCAAAAAGCGTTCTCATTCCTCAAGCCCACACGTGATGATCGGGTGTTTTTTAGATGATGGACTTGCCGCTGTTCTGACGCACAATGCGGCCGAAATCAACTCGGAAGTAAGAACATGGACGACGCTCAAAACCAAATCGCGATCACCGCCTTGAACCGCATCATGGAGCTGGAACTGGCCGGTGTCGTGCGCTATACGCACTACTCGCTGATGGTTTATGGCTATAACCGCATCCCCATCGTGTCATGGCTCAAGAGCAATGCCGAAGAAGGCCTGGCGCATGCCCACAAGGCCGGTGAAATGGTCACGCTGCTCGGCGGCCATCCTTCGCTGAAGATCGGGCCTTTGCTGGAAACCGAGAAGCACGACATCGGCGACATCCTGCGTGAAAGCCTGGACCTGGAAAAGACCGCGCTGGCCGCTTACTACGACCTGCTGGCCATTGTGTCCGGTCATTCCGTGCTGCTTGAGGAATACGCACGCGAGATGATCGTCATGGAAGAGTTGCACCTTGACGAGGTCAACAAAATGCTGCGCCGCCCGGGTGCCATCGAGCCTTTCCAGCCCTGAGCCATCAAGCAACCTGGTCGGGGTGAGAGGATTCGAACCTCCGGCCTCTACGTCCCGAACGTAGCGCTCTACCAGGCTAAGCTACACCCCGCCGTGCGGTGCCTTGTGCGATCAAAATCAAGTGGATCGCTGCACCGAATCGAAGGTCAATTGTAGCAAACTGGCCTTGAAATCAGAGGCCGGCAAGCCTGCCAAGTGGGTGCGTGCCAGTTGAGCTTGAGCCTGCGCCGCTTCACGCGTGGCTTCCAGCGCGCCCGTGGCTTTGACGATGGCGGTGATCTCGCTCATGCGATCGACTTCACCGTTGATCACGGCTTGGCGGATCAGCTCGCGCTCTGCCGCGCTGCTCCTTTGCATGGCCACCAACAAGGGCAGGGTGGGCTTGCCTTCGCGCAGGTCATCACCGATGTTCTTGCCCAGCTCGGCGGTGCTGCCTTCGTAATCGAGCAAATCGTCCACGAGCTGGAAGGCCGTGCCCACGGCGCGCCCGTAAGCGGCGCATTCGGCTTCGACCTCGGCTGGTGCATCGGCGATCACGGCACCCAGGCGGGCGCTGGCCTCGAACAGCTTGGCAGTCTTGTATTCGATCACCTTGAGGTAATCGTCCACCGTCAGATCAGGGTCGTGCATGTTCATCAACTGCAGGACTTCCCCCTCTGCGATCACGTTGGTTGCTTCGGCCAGCACGTCCAGCACACGCAGGCGGTTGGTCGAGACCATCATCTGGAAGGCGCGCGAGTACAGGAAATCGCCCACCAGCACGCTGGCCGCATTGCCAAACATGGCGTTGGCCGTCTGGCGGCCGCGGCGCAGCGAGGATTCATCGACCACGTCGTCGTGCAGCAGGGTGGCCGTGTGGATGAACTCCACCACGGCCGCCATCTCGTGACGTTGGGGGTTGTCGCTGCCCAGGGCGCGGGTGATCAGCATGAGCAGCATGGGCCGCACACGCTTGCCGCCTGCGCTGACGATGTAGCTGGAGATCTGGTTGACCAGCGCGATGCGGGAACTCAGGCGCAGGTGGATGACGGCATCCACCTCGGCCATGTCAGGGGCCATCAGCGTGCGGTAGTCGAAGGTGGGGCTGGCAAGTGACGACACAAAAGCATCCGAAGTTGGGGCGCGGCCACCGAGGCCTTCTCAGGCGAGCCCGAAGCGCTGATTATAGAAAGCGAATGCGACGGTTGCCACGTGCTGTTTTTCGGTCGGGGCGGGCGACAATGTCTTTCAGTTTTCGAGACACAGGCAGCAGGCGGAACGCATGAGTGAATTGCAGCACCCCAATGGATTGGACATGGCGGTCATTGGCGCAGGTCCGACCGGCCTGGCCCTGGCCCTGATGGCCGCCCGAGCCTTGCCGCAGGCGCGCGTCACGGTGTTTGATGCCCGCCCGGCCGATCGGGATGTCTCGGGTGATCCGCGCACCCTGGCCTTGTCGTTGGGCAGTGTCCAGTTCCTGGCGCGTCTGGGCTTGTGGCCGGCCATGGTGGCGGGTGGTCAGGTGGCGGCCATCCGGCAGGTGCATGTCTCACAGCAGCAGCCCACCGTGCTGTGGCCCTGGGCCAGTGAGCCGCATGTGAGCATCAGCGCCCAGGAGCAGGGCGTGGCCCAGTTGGGCGCCGTGCTGAGCCATGGCGCGTTGGTGGCGCCCATGCAACAGGCCTGGCTGGACGCGGTGGCCGCTGAGCCGCATCGTTTGTCCATGCGGTTTGGCACGCCGGTGCGCGGGCTCAAGCCCGTGGCTGGCGGGATCGAGATCGATGCCGACATCGCCGACCGCTTCGATCTAGCCGTGGTGGCCGAAGGCGGGGTGTTCGCAGGCCAGCCCGCGCTGCATTGGCCCCAGGGCATCAGCCGTGACTATGAACAGACCGCCTGGGTCGGCCAAGTCAGGTTGGATGGGCACGGGCAGGAGGGCGTGGCCTACGAGCGTTTCACGCCTGCTGGGCCAGCGGCCTTGCTGCCTTTGCCGCCGGGGACGGTTGTGCCGGGCGGCGCGTCAGGGCGTCGTGCGGCCCTGGTGTGGTGTGTGCAGCGTTCGCAAGACCCCGTGCAGTCGCTGACGGATGCGCAGCGACTGGCGGTGCTCAACACGATTTTCCCGCCCTCGCTGGGTCGGATCCTGGAGATGTCGCCGCTCAAGGCGTTCCCGCTGGGGCTCAATGCGCATTGGCGCCTGGTGGAGCATGGCGCGGTCGCGCGCATCGGCAATGCGGCTCAGACCTTGCATCCCGTGGCCGGGCAAGGGCTCAACTTGGGCCTGCGGGATGTGCATGCCTTGCTGGAGGCTTTGCGGGCATTGGGGCGGCCCGGGCTGGCCTTGGCGGGGCCTGCGCGTTCAGAGGCGGTGGCGGCGGCATTGGCGCGTTTTGAGCGTCGCCGTCAGCCCGATCGCCTGGCGCTGGTGGCGGCAACGGACACTCTGGCGCGTGTGTTCACCGTCAGCGCGCCCATTTTGGCGACGGCACGCGGCCTGGCCCTGGGTGCTTTGCAGGGCTTGCGCCCACTCAAATCAAGCTTGGCGCAGATGATGATGTTCGGTCACCGCTGAGCCAGCATGGGCACGCTGGAGGGCGCGTCACTGAGGGATGGCGGCGTGTCCGCATGGGCCTGGATGGCATAGAG
>CANBUA010000123.1 GCA_947372535.1 Burkholderiales bacterium | reverse complement strand
GGCCGTGATGCGGTAGGTCAGCGTCTTGGGGTGACGCAGCAGCTTGCGCCAGCCATGGCCAGTCACGTTGGCACAGTAATGCGGGTAGATGCCGGCCTGGGCCAGGGCCTCAGTGACCGGCGAATAAAGTGTGGTCGGCGCCAGCAACGCCTCGCCATAAGTCAGCCCACCGCCAATGTCGGTCAGGTAACCCTGAGGCAAGCGCTCGGCCAACTTGCGCGCCAGCGACAGGCCATTGGCGTGGATGCCGCTGGACGCCAGCATCACGATGGCATCACCCGCGCCCAGCTTGTCGCCCACCGACAGACGCGTCTTGGGGCTGATGATGCCCGTGCAGGACGCCGCCAGGTCCACGCGCCCATCGGCCACGATGCCCGCCAGCGCGGGCGTCTCGCCGCCACCCCAGGCCACATTGCAAACTTCGCAAGCCTTCTTCCAGCCCGCCACGAGCGCATTGGCGCGCACCTTGTCGCCGAACCAGTCCGAGCCGCCCGCGGCCCAGTAAGCCTGCACCACCAAGGGTGTGGCGCCCACGGTGATCAGGTCATTGACCGCCATGGCGATGGTGTCCTGCGCGATGCCGTCGTAATAGCTCTTGCCGGTCAGCTTGGCCATGTCGTCGGCCACCAGGGTCTTGGTGCCCAGGCACTCGACGATGCTGGCCAGGTACATCGGGCCTACATCGACCACGTAGGCCGACTCGCCGCGCGAGGCCAGCACCTCGGAAAAACCGTGGCTGCTCAGGTGGGCGCCGGTCTCGGCTGCCGCGCGCTGGGCCGCCACCTTCAAAGGGTCGATCAGGTCGTAGTTGACTCCGGCCTGGTCGTAGGTGAGCGGGGTGTTGGGCGTGGCTGAGGTCATGGCAATGTTGCGCCGTCGATCGCGCAAGGTAGGGGGCAAATGCGCGATTATCCGGCAAGCCGCTGCCTTAAGTCCCCTTGCATGAATGGTTGGTGTGGCCTACTTTGTGTTCCACCGCTGACGCTCAGCTCACTGACTGAGCTTTCTCGACTCTTCGACCTGGTATTCGAAGTAACGCTGACCCGAAAAAGCGATGGTGGCCATGAGCACGGTGGCGCCGACGAGCAGCGAGATGACGATGCCGAACACCACGGGCCACCCGCTGCCCGGTGCGGCTTGGTCGCTGGCGATCTCCGGGTTGAAACGCTGGTGCCAGCGCTCGTCCGAGGTCAGCCCGATCAGGATCGCCTGCAGCATGGCCGTGGCCACCGACAGGCCCAGCAGCGGCACCAGCAGCCAGGCCAGTTGATCGTCCTGCCCCAAGCGGTCGACGCGTGCCATGCCCCACAAACCGAGCAAGGTGGGCAGCGGAAACAACCAACCCCACACATCTTTCATGCCATGCAAATAGAAGCGATGCAGCCCCAGCGGACCGCCAGTCATGGCGGCCCAGGTGGCCAGGGTTTTCGACTTGTAAGGCATGAGTTCCCGATGAATTTGCACAAGAGGCGCAATGCCCGATATAATGCCCGGTTTTCCGGCTTGGGTTGTCCGTGGTTCTTTCAAAGGATCCAAAGGACAGCGCGTATCTAGTCAGGCCGGGTCGATGGGTAGCGTTTGCACGGGCGAGAAGTCGTCTTCAGGCTGCACTGCCACTTGATGATCGTGTCCGCGAGTGTCTCCCCGGGCTGGTCGTCGCCAACTGAATTGAAGGACACATCATGGTCGTGATTCGACTTGCTCGCGGCGGCTCCAAGAAGCGCCCCTTTTTCAACATCGTCGCCGCTGACGCCCGCAACCGCCGTGACGGCCGCTTCCTGGAGCGCCTGGGTTTCTACAACCCCGTGGCTTCCGGCCAAGCTGAAGGCCTGCGCGTGGCTTTTGACCGCCTGGACCACTGGGTGAGCAACGGCGCGCAAGTCTCGCCCACCGTGACCCGCCTGGTTCGCGACGCCAAGACCAAGGCCGCTGCGGCCTGATCGATGACAGCGCAAGCCACCCGCGCGCTCGGTGAAGTGCTGCCCGATGGCAGCGTTTGGCCCGAGGATGCGATCGAAGTGGCGCGCATCGTCGATGCCTGGGGCATCAAGGGGGGCATCAAGGTGCTGCCCTTCTCCTCCGATCCCCAGGCACTTTTCTGCACCAAGAAATGGTTTGTTCGACCCGCTGAGCCCGGCAACGGCGCCCAAGGCGTGGTCAAGCGTCCTGCCAGCTTGCCGCCTCTGGCCAAGCTGAATCAGCCCCGTCTGCTGAGCGTTGTCTCGGCACGCGAGCAGGGCGAGGTCATCGTGGCCACCATCGACGAGCTGCAAGACCGCAACGCGGCCGAGGCCCTCAAGGGCGCCCGCGTGTTCGTGTCTCGCTCGGCGTTTCCCACGCCCGATGAAGACGAGTTTTACTGGATCGACCTGATCGGCCTGAACGTGGTCAACCGCGACGGTGCGGCCCTGGGCGAGGTGGTCGACCTGATGGACACCGGCCCGCACTGTGTGCTGCGCTGCGTGATCAAGGCCGAAGCCGGTCAGGAGGAGGCTGCTGAAGCACAAGAGCGCCTGATTCCCTTTGTCTCGGCCTACATCGACCGGGTGAGCCTGGCCGAGCGACTGATCGTGGCCGACTGGGGCCTGGATTACTGAACCGAGTCGCCTGCATGGCGTGCGCCTGTGCGATTTGACGTCATCACCCTGTTTCCCGAGTTGTTCGAGCCCTTCCAGCGCATCGGCGTGACCCGCCGTGCCTTCGACAGCGGCGCCGTGCAGGTGCGCCTGTGGCCCCTGCGTGAGCATGCCGACGACACCTACCGGCGTGTGGATGATCGCCCCTTTGGTGGCGGCCCTGGCATGGTGATGATGGTCGAGCCTTTGCTCAAGGCCGTGGCCGCCATCCGCGCCGATCAGGCTGCATCCGGGCTGCCTTTGACGCCTGTGCTCTTGTTCAGCCCGGCAGGCAAGCCACTGACACAAGAGCGCGTGGAAACCCTGGCGGCCAGCCCGGGCGCGGTGCTGTTGTGCGGACGCTATGAAGGCATCGACCAGCGTTTCATCGACGCCGTGGTGGACGAAGAAGTCAGCCTTGGCGACTACGTGCTCTCGGGTGGTGAGTTGCCGGCGCTGACCCTGATCGATGCCGTGGCGCGCTTGCAAGGCGGCGTGCTCAACGACGCGGCCTCTCACCAGCAGGACAGCTTTTCCGACGGCCTGCTCGATTGCCCGCACTACAGCCGGCCTGAAACCTTGGGCGAGATGCCGGAAGTGCCGGGCGTCGAGGCCGTGGATGGCACGGTGCCGGCTGTGTTGATGTCAGGCCACCACGCTCACATCGCGCGCTGGCGGCGCGAGCAGCAGCTGCGCATCACCTGGGCTCGGCGCCCGGAATTGATTGTTCAGGCACGCGAGACAGGGCGCTTGTCAAAACAAGATGAACAATTCCTCAAGACTTTGCTATAATCTGCGGTTTTCCGATCCTCTGCCTGGCAAGGCCTAGGTTTTGAACCTGAGCAATCAGGTTAAAACCGGCCACAGACCCGTTATTCATGCGCAGGCACGATCATCAAGGAGCCTTTTGATGTCGAACATCATCCAGCAACTCGAGCAAGAAGAAATTGCTCGTCTGAACAAGACCATCCCCGTGTTCGCCCCTGGCGATACGGTCATCGTGAACGTGAATGTGGTTGAAGGCACCCGCAAGCGCGTGCAGGCCTACGAGGGCGTCGTGATTGCCAAGCGCAACCGCGGTCTGAACTCCAGCTTCATCGTTCGCAAGATCTCCAGCGGCGAAGGCGTGGAGCGCACGTTCCAGCTGTACAGCCCGCTGATCGCTTCGATCGACGTCAAGCGTCGTGGCGATGTCCGCCGCGCCAAGCTGTACTACCTGCGCGAACGCAGCGGCAAGTCGGCACGCATCAAGGAAAAGCTGGCCTGATCGACGCCGGTCCGTGGCTTTCAAGCCGCGGTCTGATGCCAGTCAGGACAGCCGGATCCCACCAGGGGTTCGCCAAAAACCGCCTAAGGCTTCGGCCCAGGCGGTTTTTTCATTGGGTCTACCATGTCGTCCATGTCCACCAAGTTTGATCCCCGCCTCGCGCCCATGGCGCCCTTGCTGCCCGAGGCCTTCCTCGTTCCGCCCGGCAGCCTGAGTCCCGAAGCGCTGCGCGCACGTTTCGCCTCGCCGCCTGCTTGGGAGCCCGACGCCCACCTGGAGCGCTGGCTCAAGGAGGGCCAGCCGGTGCAGGCCTCGGTGCTGCTGCCATTGGTGGTGCGTGAGGTCGAGGGCTACGGTCCCATGGCCACCGCGGTGTTGCTGACCCAGCGCAATGCTGACCTGCGCCACCATGGCGGCCAGATCAGCTTCCCTGGTGGCCGACGTGATCCGGAGGATGCGGACGAGGTGGCCACGGCCCTGCGTGAGGCGCAGGAAGAAGTCGGCCTTGCACCAGAGCGCATTGAGGTCATCGGCCGCCTGCCCAATTACGAGACAGGCACCGGCTTCATGATCACGCCCGTGGTGGGGCTCATTC
Source organism: Burkholderiales bacterium (assembly GCA_947372535.1). Next base: position 8,652 of record CANBUA010000123.1, on the reverse strand, counting down.
ACGCCAAGCCCCATGAAACAGACATGCTGGACCTCAAAACCGATCCGGGCGAGGTGGCCGAGGTCTTCGAGGTGCCGCTGTCCTTCTTGCTCGATTCGAACAACCACCAGCGCCGCGCCTTGCAGGTGGGCGAGCAGGAGTTGAGCTTTTTCGCCATGCCCTGGTGGCCCTCGCATCGTGAGGAGGACTACTTCATCTGGGGCGCGACGGCGGCGATGTTGCGAAATTTCTATCGATTCCTCGTGGTCTGACGCTTGGGGGCGGCAGGGCAGCCTGGCCCCGCTATGATCCATGCATGAGTTTCTTCGCCGTGCTGTTCGCCTTGTTGATCGAACAGTTCAAGCCCCTGCCGAGCTACAACCCCGTGCATGACGGCCTGTCGGGCTGGGCGCGCTGGGTAGGCCGCAATTTCGATGCGGGTGGTGACCAGCACGCCCGTGTCGTCTGGTCCATTTCAGTCGCGGGGCCGGCCCTGCTCGCAGGCTTGGCCTACGTGGCCTTGAACAACTACAGCACCGTGCTTGGCCTGGGCTGGGACGTGCTGGTGCTCTACCTCACGCTGGGGTTCCGGCAATTCAGCCACCATTTCACCGACATTCGCGATGCCCTCGACCAGGGGCGCGAAGACCGCGCGCGCGAGTTGCTGGCCCAATGGCGTCATGTTGATGCCAGCGACCTACCCCGTAGCGAGATGCTGCGCCATGTGATCGAGTATTCGCTGCTGGCCGCGCACCGTCATGTCTTCGGTGTGTTCTTCTGGTTCGTGGTGCTGTCTACCATGGGCCTGGGGCCGATGGGTGCGGTGCTCTACCGCATGGCCGAGTTCATGAGCCGCTACTGGGCCTACAAGAGCCACACGACCGGCACGGCCACCCATGGGCGTCTGCTGGAATTGTCGGCGCGCCTGTTCATGTGGATGGACCACGTGCCCGCCCGGCTCACGGCTTTTGGCTTTGCCGTCGTTGGCAATTTCGAGGAGGCGGTCGAATCCTGGCGCCGTCATGCCGCGCTGTGGAAGCATCCCAACGAGGGCATCGTGCTGGCTGCGGCCGCCGGTGCGTTGGGCGTGCAACTGGGTGGGAGGGAAGCGCCGGCGGCCGGGTTGGATGTCACACGCACCTTCACCGAGGGTGATGGCGCCGAGGCGGGGGCGGCCTCGGGCAGCACGGGCGGCATCCCGCCGCAGATGGATCACCTGCGCAATGTGGTGGCCTTGATCTGGCGCTCGATGGTGCTGTGGATGCTGCTGCTGGCCTTGCTCTCGCTGGCCAACTTGATCGGCTGACGGCTCCTCGCCTCAGTGCTCGATCGGCTTGGCTCAGGGCTTGGTGTTCAAAGCCATGGCCTTGACCAGCCAATCGCCGAGGGCGCCAATCATGTCGGCCTGGCTGAATGAACAGCTTTCTTCGGTGAACAAGGCAGCGCTTTCCAACTGGTTGAGCACGCGCTCCAGGACGTCGATGTAACGCTCAGGCAGGGCCGGTTCATGGGCCTGAGCGGCATCGCGCCATTGGCGGGCCAGGTCGCCCACGGTCATGTCGCCATGGCTGAAGGCAGTGAGGGTGAAGGCGAGTTCGGTGAGTCGGTCGGTCATGGGCTTAAACCTCACCAGCGCGGCTGGCTGAGTTCTTCGAAGATGTCCTGATACAGGCTCAGGCGGATGGGGGTGATGGCGCCGGCGGCCACGGCGGCCTGCACCGCGCAGCCAGGCTCCTGCCGATGGGTGCAGTTGTGGAAGCGGCAGCCGTTCATGTGCTCGGCGATGTCGGGCATCCAGCGCGCCAGTTCGGTCGGCACGATGTGGTGCAGGCCGAACTCCTGAAAGCCAGGCGAGTCGATCACGGCACTGTCGCGCTGGCCATCGAGCCAGTACCACTGGCTGCTCGTGGTGGTGTGGCGGCCTGAGTTCAGCGCTTGCGAGATCTCGCCCACCTCGGCGCGGGCGTTGGGCAGCAGGGTGTTGATCAGCGTGCTTTTGCCGGCGCCGGAGGGGCCCAGCACCAGCGAGTGCTTGTGGTCAAGCAAGGGCCCCACTTGCTCGCGTGCCGCCTCGGTCTCTTGCTTGAGCGACATCTCGACCACGTTGTAGCCCATGGCTTTGTACGATGCCAGGCGGTCGCGGGCGCGCTGCACCTCGGGCAGGTCGATCTTGTTGAGCACGATGGTCACGGGGATGTCGGCCGAGCGGGCGGCGATCAGGGCGCGCGTGAGCTGCACCTCGCTGAACACCGGCTCCACCGCGATCCACATCAGCAACTGGTCCAGGTTGGCCGCGAAGGATTTGCTGCGCCACTCATCTTGCCGGTAGAGCAGGTTCTTGCGCGGCTCGACCTCGACGATCACGCCTTCGTCAGAGGCTTCCTGAGTGGGTTGCCACAGCACGCGGTCGCCCACCACGGCTTCGCTTTTCTTGCCACGCGGGTGGCAGATCAGGCGTGAGCCGTCATCGGATTCGACCACCACGTGGCGGCCGTGGGTCGAGACCACCAGACCGCTGTGGCAGCCGGTGGTGTCGGCCACCTTGTTGCGTCGGTTGGGCCGCTGCCCGTCGCCGTGGCGCTTCATGTGGTGAGCTGGTCCACGCGGGCAGCACAGATGAAATCGTTGAGGGACAGGCCACCCACGGAGTGGGTGTTCCAGCGCACGGTGCACCGGCCAAAGCTCAAGGCCAGTTCGGGGTGGTGATCCTGTTCGTGGGCGATCCAGGCGACAGCGTTGACAAAGGCCATGGTGGCGTGGAAGTTCTTGAAGGTGAAGTTCTGTTCGAGCATGCCGCCGGGCACACTCGCATCAATGGCCCAGCCCTCGACCTGGGTGAGCATGGCGGTCTGGGCGGCGGCGCTCAAGGCCGGGCCCGACTGGTGTGTGCAGCGTTGCTGGTGGAGGGCAGGGGTCATGTGGCGGCCTTCAGGGCCAGCGCGGCGAGGCGCTCGGAGGCCGGCGGGTGGGAGTAATAGAAACGCACGTAGAGCGGGTCGGGCGTCAGGGTCGAAGCATTGTCTTCATAGAGCTTGACCAGGGCCTGCGCCAGGTCTTGCCCCGAGGCATGGGTGCGGGCATAGGCATCGGCCTGGAACTCGTCCTTGCGCGAGAAACTGGCCATGACGGGGGCCGTGAAGAACAGCACCACGGGCACGGCCATCATGAAGAGCATCAAGGCCAGCGCATTGTTGGGCGCGCTCATGTTGGGCTGCACGCCCAGGCCCGTGTAGAAGGCCACTTGTTGCGAGAGCCAGCCCAGTAGCCAGAAGGCCAGCAGGCTGAGGGCGAACATCATGACCATGCGCTTGAGCACGTGCTTGTGTTTGAAGTGGCCCAACTCGTGGGCCAGCACGGCCTCGACCTCGCCAGGGCTCAGGCGTGAGAGCAGGGTGTCGAAAAACACCACGCGCTTGGCCGCGCCCAGGCCGGTGAAATAGGCATTGCCATGGGCCGAGCGCTTGGAGCCGTCCATCACGAACAGGCCTTTGGACGCAAAGCCGCAGCGCTGCATCAAAGCCTCCACGCGCGACTTGACGCTGTCGTCCTTGAGGGGCTCGAACTTGTTGAACAAGGGCGCGATGAAGGTCGGGTAGATCAGCATCATCAGCAGGGAAAAGCCTGTCCACACGCTCCAGGCCCACAGCCACCAAAGGTTCCCGGCGGCGCTCATGAGCCACAGGATGAGGGCGGCCAGGGGCGCGCCGATGGCCACGCCCAGCACCAGGCCCATGAGCGCGTCGCGCAGCCACAGACCCATGGTCATGCGGTTGAACCCATAGCGCTGTTCCAGGCGGAAGGTGTTGTACAAATCCAGCGGCAGATCGATCACGCTGCCGATGACCGAGACGGCGCCCAGCAGGGCCAACTGGTAGCCCAGATCGCGCCAGGTGGGAGAGAGGTGCAGGCCGGCGTGCAGCATCCACCAATCTCGCACGACGGTGTTGACCAGGTCCAGGCCGCCCAGCAAGGTCCAGCCAACCAGCGTGGCCGTGCCGATGGCGGTGGAGACCAAGCCAAGCCGCAATTTGGCGATGCTGTAGTCGGCGGCCTTTTGGTGGCTATCAAGCGTGACGACGGCGGCAAAGGCAGCGGGGACCTGGCTGCGGTGCTGCGCCACGTGGCGGATCTGCCGGCCGGCCAGCCAGAGCTTGACCAGCAAAGAGGCGATCAGCAGGATGGCGAAGGCCAGGGATATGGCGGGTGCCGACATCAGGGGTGTAGCGGGAAAGGACGGTTGCATGCGCGCAAGTGTAAGGTTTGGCCAAGGGCGATGCGCCACAATCACGGGGTAGACCCATCTCCACCGAGGTTTCATGACCGTGCCCGATTTTCCCCTGACGCCTGAGGTGTCCGAGCTCCCTGTGGTGCCCGAACTCAAGCGCCACGACCTCAACCTGATCTGGATCGACCTGGAGATGACCGGGCTCAAGCCCGATTCGGACCGCATCATCGAGATCGCCGTGGTGATGACCGATCCGCAAGTCACGGTGCGCATCGAAGGGCCCGTGCTGGCCATCCACCAGAGCGATGAGACCCTGGGCCTGATGGACAAGTGGAACAAGGGTACCCATGGGCGCAGTGGCCTGATCGACCGCGTGAAGGCGTCCACGATTGACGAGGCGACGGCTGAAGCCCAGGTGATTGCCTTCCTCAAGCAGTACGTCAACAGTTTCAAATCGCCCATGTGTGGCAACTCGATCTGCCAGGATCGCCGCTTCCTGGCGCGCTACATGCCCAAGCTGGAGGCCTTCTTCCACTACCGCAACCTGGACGTGAGCACGCTCAAGGAATTGGCGCGGCGCTGGCAGCCTGGGTTGCCCGAAGGCTTCAAGAAAGCGCAGAAGCACACGGCGCTGGCCGACATCCACGAGTCCATCGACGAGCTGGCCTACTACCGGCAGCATTTCCTGGCGGACACGGCCTCGTCGGTCTCCTTGGCGCCCTGAATCGCCTGGCTTTACATCGGGGTGCTGTCGACCAATTCGAAGGCGGCTTGCTGGGCGCTGAAATCCCAACGCTCGATCTGGCCATGCAGCCTGTGAATGGCCTCGTGTGTGGTGGGGTAGCGGATCAGGTTGACGGAGTTGGGGATGTCGCCCCGCACCCGGCTGGACAGCGCGGTGCCGGCCTGCACCACCCACAGGCGACGCTGGACATCGCCTGCCGCCACGACCAGTTCTTTCACATACGGCAGGTGGATGTGGCCGCCCATGATGATGTCCGCCCCGGCGGGACCCCAGGTGGCCAGCGCTGCTGCATGGCCACGCAGCAAGTTCTCTTTGTCATGCGCCTGGGTGATCCAGACGGGTTGGTGAACCACCACGATGCGCAATTGATCGGGCCGCGCTTGTGTCAGTTGACGTGCCACGCGCTCTATCTGCTGGCTGGAGACTTCACCATTTTTGTGGCGCCAGGGCCGGGTGGTGTTCACGCCAATCACCATCAAACCCGGCAAGGATAGGCTGCCTTGAAGTTGCGCCCCAAAAGCACGCCGAAAACCGCCGTAGGGGTTGAACAGGCGCGCCATCACGTTGAACAAGGGGATGTCGTGGTTCCCGGGGATGGCCAGCACATGCGCGATGCCCAGCGCCTGGTTGAGTTTCGCAGCTGCCTCGAATTGCCTGCGGCGTGCACGCTGGGTGATGTCGCCCGACCAGACCAGCACCGAAGGCTGCTCGCGCGCGGCCAGGGCCTGGAGTGCGGTCAACACATGGGGCTGCTCCGTGCCGAAATGCGGGTCGGAGATTTGCAGCAGGACGCCCATGCGGGTCACCCCGGCACCAGCAAGCGCAATGGCTGAGGCGCGGGCCGAAATTGCAGTGGTGTCGTCAGCCAGGCGATCTCGCCATCTGTCGCCACCTTGAGCTTGCGTGGTTTGTGCGGCAAGCGCGGCTCGATCATCAGGCGGTTGAAGGCCATGCTGCTGACCTGTTCGGCATCGCCGAGGCGGCCCAACGCGCCGCGCGCCAACAAGCCCAGCATGGCCAGGCGGCTTTGGGGTTTGACCATGATGGCCACGAGCTGATCCTCCTGCAGCTTGGGCGCTTCGGGGATGCCCACCTGCGCCAGTTGCAGGGCGTTGTTGCCGACGAACAAGGTGGGTGTGACCCGGGTAGTCACCTGGCCATCGACCTCCAGCTTGATCACCCAGTCGCGGTGCTGGCTGAACAAGGTGAACAAGGCCGCCATGAACGCCACGGGCCGCGTCCGCCCGAATCGCTGCTTGAAGGCTTCGCGGTCCTCCAGCACCTCCGGGTACAGGCCCATGCTGCCGTTGACCAGGAAGATGCGGTCATTGACCATGCCGACTTGCACCGGACGAACCTGCGCCGTGAGCAGGGCCTGCGTGGCTTGTTCGGTGTCCGTGGGGATGCCGTTGGCGCGGGCGAAGTAGTTGAAGGTGCCTTGCGGCAGCACGCCAAAAGGCAGGCCAGTGGGCAGGACCTGCTGGGCCAGGGCGTTGATGGTGCCGTCACCGCCCGCGACCACGACCGCACCGCGGTGCTGCTGTGCCCATTTGATGGCCTGCTGAGCCGCATCACCCAATCGCCTGGGATCACGGACCTGGGTCAGCTCATGGCGGCGGCCTGAGTTCTCCAGCACGGCGCGGATGGTGCGGATGCGCTCGTCGGTCTCCAGGTGACCGGAGCCGGTGTTGAGCACCACGTGAAATGGCATGTCGGCGGGCAGGGGTTGGCTGGTGGCCTGATCGGCTGTCGTCGCCAGAGGTGCATTCTGTGCATTCATGACACCCATTGGCAATCGCCATGCCTGGTGTGCTCATTCAGCGTCCATGCGCCTCGCGCCATGGGGTGAGCGCCTGGGCCAGCCAGTCGCTTAGATTCGATGCATGAATTGGCAGGCCCAGCGCGAGGCCGGCTTGCCTCAAGGCGGTCAGCGGTGCGCTCAGGTCCAAGGCAGTCGCGCCGTTTTGTTTGGACAGTTTCTCGCCGTCGGCCCCCAGCACCAGGGGCACATGCAAGTAACGTGGCCTGGGCTGATTCAGCAAGGCTTGCAGCAACATCTGCCTTGGCGTGTTGTCGCTGATGTCTTCGCCCCGCACGACGTCGGTGATGCCTTGCTCGGCGTCATCGACCACGACGGCCAGCTGGTAGGCCCACAAGCCATCGGCACGCTTGATCACAAAATCGCCCACGGCGCTGGCCAAGTGCTGTTGTTGCGGCCCCAGCCGGCGATCGTGCCAAGTGAGGAGGTCGTCGGGCGCATTGGGCACTTGCAGCCGCCAGGCTCTGGCGGGCTTGCCCTGGAGTCCACCACGCGAGGGGCGGCAAGTGCCGGGGTAGACCAGGTCGCCGTGGCGTGGTTTGCTCAGCCCCAGGGCGGCATTGGCTTGGGCGATGTCAGCGCGCGTGCAGCCGCAGGGGTAGGCCTGGCCTGAGGCGATCAACTGGTCCAGCGCAGCCTGGTAGAGCGCTCCACGCTGGCTTTGGTAAAGCGGCGGTTCATCCGGGTGCAGGCCGAAGGCGGCCAGTTGTTCAAGGATGAGCTGATCTGCGCCGGGCACGCAGCGGGGCAGGTCGACATCCTCGATGCGCAACAGCCAGCGGCCCTCATGCGCGCGCGCGTCAAGCCAGCTCGCCAGGGCGGCAACCAGCGAGCCCTGATGCAGCGGGCCGGTGGGTGAGGGCGCGAAACGGCCCACGTAGCCGGTTGTGGTCGTCATGCCGTGTTCAAGGCCTTCATCACTGAGCATGGCTCACGCGCAAACTGGCGCGCAGGACAGCAAGGCATGACGTGTGGCCGGCTGCCCCAGGTGTTGCAGCCACCAGGCCAGGGCCTTGCCGGGCTCCGGCCCATTCTGGCGCCAGGCCTGGTGCACGGTGACCACGCGCGGCGGGTGGTCCACGGCCTTGATGACCAGGCGCCCGGCTGCCGCGTCCGCATGCACAAGGTATTCGGGCATGTAGCCGCAGCCCAGGCCGCGCCGGATTGCTTCCAGCTTGTCGGCCAGCGAAGACAGGGTCAGCACGTCCTGGCCCGGCAGGATGCCTACGGTGAGGCTGTCCAGCGAGCGCGCGGTGTCAGCCACGGCGATGATGCGGTGGCCGATGAGTTCGGCCGCACTCAGGGGTTCGCTGGCCTTGGCCAGGGCGTGATGCGGCGCCACCACCATCACGAACTCGATGTCGCCCACCGGCTCCAGCCGCACATCGGTGCCACCCGAACGGCCTACGGTGGCGCCCAGGGCCATGTCGGCATGGCCCAAGGCCAGGGCTTCCCAGGTGCCATTGAGCACCTCGTGGCGCAGCTTGAGCCGGGTTGGCGGCTTGAGTTCGTAGAAGGCCTCCATCAGGTCAAACAGCGGCGCCTGGCGGATGATGCCGTCCACCGCGATGGTCAGTTGCGTCTCCCAGCCCGAGGCCACACGCTGGACACGATTGGCCACGGCATCCATCTGGGCGAGCAGGCGGCGGCCTTCGCCCAGCAGCTCTTCGCCCGCAGCGGTGAAGCGGGCCTGGCGCGAGCTGCGGTCGAACAGCAGCACATCCAGCGCGTCTTCGAGCTGGCGCACGCTGTAGGTCAGCGCGGAAGGCACCTTGCCCAGTTCGCGCGCCGCCGCCGCGAAGCTGCCCGTGCGCTCGATGGTGTCCATCATCTCCAGCGCATCGGGCGTGAGCACGTGACGTCGAGTGGTCATGGTGAGGTGCC
>CANBUA010000122.1 GCA_947372535.1 Burkholderiales bacterium | reverse complement strand
CTGTCGCTGGGCCTGGCACGCCCGCATCATTTCAACCAGTCGGTCCTGCTGCGCAGCGACGAGCCCATCGATGCGGCCGCACTCAGACAGGCCTTGGACGCCGTGATGCGCCACCACGATGCCTTGCGCATGCGCTTCGTGCAGGAGGCCGACACGCCGAATTGGCATCAAACCTACGCACCCTGGCAAAGCGATCCGGAACTGATCTGGCAACGCCGGGCCGCCTCCAGACAAGAGGTGGGCGCGCTTTGCGACGAAGCCCAACGCAGCCTGGACCTGACACATGGCCCGCTGGTGCGTGCCCTGGTCATCGAGGTGCCGGCCGACGGCTGGCGCCTGCTGCTGGCCGTGCACCACCTGGTCATCGACGGGGTGTCCTGGCGCATCGTGCTGGAAGACCTGCGCACGGCTTACGAACAAGCGATCGTCGGTCAGCAGGCCACGCTGCCTCGCAGGACCACCGCCTTGCAGCATTGGTCGCGGCGGCTTCGCGGCCTGGTGGACGATGCACCGACATTGGCGATGGCCCGCGCCCATTGGCTGGCCGATGACCGCCCGGTCACCCGCTGGTCGCGCGACGAAGCCGCTACACCCGCCACCTTGCGCCAAGCCCGAACCTTGCAATTCAGCCTGAGTGCCCAGGACACGCACCGCCTGCTGCGCGAAGCGCCTGCGGCTTACCGCACCCAGGTCAATGACCTGCTGCTCACCGCCTTGGCCCGTGCCCTGAGGCGCAACGCTCGCGAGCCGGGCCAGGGCGTGTGGGTGGACCTCGAAGGCCATGGCCGCGAAGACTTGTTCGACGAGGTGGACCTCAGCCGCACGCTAGGCTGGTTCACCAGCGTCTACCCGGTCCACCTCACGGCAGGTGACGACTTGGGCCACGACATTGGCCAGACCAAGGCCAGCCTGGCCAAGGTGCCGCACAAAGGCTTGCCGTTCGGCGTCTTGAGCCAGTTCGGCGATGAAGTCACGCGACGCCAACTGGCCAGCTTGCCCAGGCGCGAGGTGCTCTTCAACTACCTCGGCCAGTTCGACGGCCGCACCACCAGCGAGCTCGGCTGGCGCCTGTCCGACGAGCCGGCAGGCGCCTCCAGCGACGCGAACCTGCCGCTCAGCCACGACTTGAGCTTCAACGGCGAGGTCATCGATGGCGTGCTCACCATGTCGCTGACCCATGGCACCCAACACCATGCGCAGGATGCGGTGCAAGCCTTGCTCGATGCCTACCAGGCCGAGCTGCTGGCCGTCATCGACCATTGCGTGAGCGGACAGGGCGGCGTGAGCGCCAGCGATTTCCCGATGGCCGGGCTGCACGCCCAAAGCCTTCAACACCTGCTCCAGCAGATCGACGCGCCCGCTCGCGAGATCGAAGACATCTATCCCCTGACCGCCGGCCAGCAGGCGATGCTGGCCGAGAGCCTGCTGGTGCCTGGCACTGACGTGAACATCGTGCAGATGCAGGCGCGCGTGGCCGACCTGGACCTGCCGCGCCTGCAACGGGCCTGGCAAGAGGCCGTGGGCCGGCACGGCATGCTGCGCACCGGCTTCCATGAGCGATCCAAACCAGAAGCGCCTCTGCAAGTCGTGCTGAGCCGTGTCGCCTCCAGCATCGAGCTGCTCGATTGGCGAGGCGTGCATGCGACGTCGCCCGAGGCCGACGCGGCCTGGGAGGCGCTTTGCATCACAGAGCGCGCCAAGCCCTTCGACCTGGCCAAACCTCCGCTGGCCCGATGGCTGGCGGTGCAACTCGATGACGGCGCCCACCGGCTGGCCTGGACCTGGCACCACCTGCTGCTGGACGGCTGGAGCATGTCGCGCCTGTTGGGCGAGGTCTTCACGGCCTATGCCCAGGTACCCTTGCCGCCCACCGGCCCGGCATTCTCCAACCTGGTGCGTGCCATCGAGGCTGCCGGCCAAGGCCAGGCCGACACCGATGCCGCTTTCTGGCAGACACGCCACGCCCGATCCGGGCCGCCTGCCTTGCTCACCCAGGCGCCCCTGCAGGCCTGGGCGGCCGAAGGCCTGGGCTCACGCGAGCAGACGCTCGACGCCCAAGCCATCCAACCCGTGCGGGCCTTCGCCAATGCCCAACAGGTGACCCTCAACACCTTGGTTCAGGCGGCATGGGCGCTGGTTCTCATGGCGCGCACGGGCCGCGAGGGCGTCACCTTCGGCGTGACCATGTCCGGCCGCTCCTTGCCGCTCGATGGCATCGACGAGTTCATGGGCCTGTGCATCAACACGCTGCCACTCATGGTGCAGGCCGGCCGTGGCCAAAGTGTGGGGCACTGGCTGCGTGCGCTTCAGATGGATAACCTGGAGATGCGCCAGCATGAACACGCCTGCCTTCCGAAAATCCAGGCCTGGCTCGGCCTGAACGGGCAGGCCTTGTACGACACGCTGGTGATCTTCGAGAACTATCCCGTCGATGCGGCGGTCTCCGGCGGCGCTGGCGCCAGCCTGGACCTGAGCGAGGTCAAGAGCCATGGTGCTTTGGGCACGCCACTGACGCTCATCATCGTGCCGCGCGCCGATGGCCTGGTCTTCAGCCTGGAATACGCCAAGGCGCTGTTCGCCGCCGACCTGGTGGACGACCTGCTGAGCCAGTTCATGCACACCCTGACGGCCCTGGCGCGCCAGGCCGATGCAGGGTTGGAGACCATCACGGTGCCAGCGCCCCAAGTCATCCTTCCCTTGTTGCCCAACCCCACCCAGGAGTCTTCGCATGCCTGACTTTTCCATCCTCTTGAGCAGCGGCAGCAGCATCGAGCAGGCGCCCTTGCCGCTCTACGCTTTCCCTGCCCGCGCCTGGAACACCCACGAATACCGAGACCTGCTGGCATCGCCCGCCGGCGCAGCCATGGCCGCGATCAGCGAGCCCGGGCGCGAAGTGGCCTGGTCGGGCACGACCATCGAGGAGATGGCCAGTGGCTACGCCAAGCTGATCGCCGGCCGTGAGTCGGGGCACCGCCGCCCGGTGGCGCTACTGGGCTGGTCGGTCGGCGCCTTGGTGGCCTTGGAGACGGCTCGCCAACTCCAGCTTCAAGGCCGACTGGCGGTCGCCTGGGTCGGCGTGGCCGATGGCTCGACCTTCTCCAAGCTGCGCCAGCAACTCGATGAGATGCCCCCATTGAGTGAGCTGGATCGCGCCCCGTTGGAACTCGCGCTTGCCCAATGGCTGGAACGCTCACCCATGCGCGAGCCTTGGCGCGAACTTCTGGCCAGCATGAACACTGCCCAGCGGGATTACTTCTTGCAAGAGGTGGGGTTTCACGGCGAGGCCATGCCGGTCGATGGCCCACAGCCGGACTCGCAAGAACATGCGCTCTGGAGCCGCCTGAACTGCTTGCGCCTGGGCTTGGATTACGCCCTGCCCAAGGCCTTGCCCGCACCCGTTCGGTGGTGGCGCTCGGAAGAGATGTCGACCGAACCGGATGAGCTGCGCCAAGCCTTCGTGGGTGATCCGCGATGTGGCCGTGTGGACGTGATCCCCGGCTGCGATCACCTCAGCCTGTTGGCGGCACCCGGGTTCCACCAGCAGGTGGCCCAGGCGCTGGCTCAGCGTGTGCCGGACGAGACGACGCCCGTTTGAGCCGAGGCCTCGTTGGCCGCTGTCACGGGCGCCGTGGGCCCTTTGCGCGGAGACCGCCGAGCCAAGGCCCGCGCGTGCAGCCGGCCCTGGCGTTTTTTCCACCAGATGTAGAGGCCCGTCCCAGACAGCGCTACCACCACCAGGCCCAGCACGCAGACGAACACGCGGTAGGGCAGGCCGAACACATGCCCCATGTGCAGCGCGCCCATCCAGTTGCCGATGGTGTTGCCGGCGGCAGCGCCTGAGGGCAGGTAACTGGCCACGTAGGCGCCGGTGTCCGCATCGACCATCACCGCCGTGTTGCCGACGTGACGCCGCAGGTCCGCGCTGCTGTGCACCATGTAGACATAGGTGCGCTGCCCCGGGTTGTAGGCGATCTGTTGCTCGAAATCCAGCCGCAGGCCCTGGCGTGCCGCCAATTGCGCCATGGCCCGGCGCGAGGCGTCCAGACCCGCTTGCCAGTCGAGGGCGGGCGGCTTGGCCGATGCCACGCGCGAGCGCGCCTGGCGCCAGCCATCGTCGAAATCGAAGGCCAGCGCCATCACCGGCTGCCACACCGGCCGCAGGTTGAACATCACGCTGGACCAGGCGAAGACGAACAGCATGGCCCACAGCCACAAGCCGCCCGCGCGGTGCAGGTCCAGGTTGCGGCGGTAGAAGGGCGCGCCCCGCTTAAGGGTCCATGACGTTTTCCAGGCCCGCCACCAGGCCAGCGAGCCGGCAAGGCGGCCTTTCTTGGGCAAGGTCACCCACAAGCCGATGAAACAGTCGATGGTCCACAGCAGGGACACCACGCCCAGGATCACCGTGCCCCACTGGCCGGGCAAGGCCAGCGAGCAATGCAGCTCGAACAGGATGGGCATGATGTATTCGCGCCCCCAGTGCAGGGCACGCCCGTCACGGGTGCCCTGGATGGCGCCGGTGTGGGGGTTGGCATAGACCTCGTCGTAGGCCAGCGTGGGCTCACCCGGAGTGGCCCGCACGCGCAGGCGCACGGTCTCTCCGGGCTGGTTGTTCAAGCTGACGCCGAGCACCTGCACCTGAGGGCCGACCTGCCTAGCCACGGCCTCGCGCAAGGCCAACCCGCTCATCAGCGGATGGTTGGGTGAAGGGGCCTCGGCCCGGTGCAGCCAGGGTGCTAGCCAGGTGTCCAGCTCATGCTCCCAGGCCAGCAGGCTGCCCGTCAGGCCCGTGAGGACCAGGAACAGCGCGATCACCAGGCCCAGCCAACGGTGGACGATGACCAGGCGGGCTCTTGCTTGCATGGCGGCCGCTTACCAGCGATGCGTCAGGGTCAGCGCCGCATTGCGGCGGTAGCCGTACTTGCAGCCGTCGCCGTAGTAGCCGCAGGTGGCCACGTAGGTCTTGTCGCCCACGTTGCTGACATTGAGGGCCAGCTTCCAGTCGCCGGTGATCTTGAACGTGCGGGCCAGGTCGAGTTCGACAGCGGCATCCACCAGGGTGTAGGACGGCACAGCGAGGGTTTCCTGGTCGTCGCCGAAAGTGCTGCCGATGTGGCGTGCGCCCAGGGAGACTTTCAGCCCAGAGACAGAGGGGACGCGCCATGTGGCCCACAGTGAGCCGATGGACCTTGGGGTGGTATTGGGTGTCTTGCCCTGATCGCCAAACTCGCTGCGCGTGACCTTGACGGGGTTGTAGGCATAGCCGGCCACCAGGTCCAGATCTCGCCACAGGGTGACCTTGGCTTCGAGTTCCAGTCCGCGTGAACGGACCTCGCCGGTCTGGACGTAGACCACCTGAGGCAACTGACTCGCATCGATGTTCAAGAGATTCTGGCGGCGCAGGTCATAGACGGAAGCCAGGAACGAAATGGGCTGATCCTTGGGTTGATAGCGGATGCCCAGTTCGTACTGCTCGCCTGTCTCGGGCAGCATGCCGGCGAGTGGCAGGAATGACTTCGCGTACCCCACGTAGGGCGCCCAACCGTTGTCGAACAGGTAGACCAGGCCCGTGCGCCAAGTGAAAGCATCGTCGGATTGCGATGGCTTTCCGGTGGTTTCCGACTTGGCTGTGTCATGACGTCCGCCGATGGTCCAGGCGATGCGATCGTTGAACTTGATCTGATCCTGGGCGTAGATGCCGGTTTGCGTGAGGCTGTCGAACCTGGTGTACGCCGGCGCATCGGCGGAAAATGGCAGGGCACCGCCATACGTGGGATTGAACACATCCAGTGATCCGGTGGCGCTGTCGACGGCACCTCTCTTGTACTTCAAGCGTTGATGATCCAGGCCGAACAGCACGGTTTGTTCAATGCTTTCGTTTCGGATCGTCCATTGCGCCTGGTTGTCGATCAGCAGGTTCGCGACATGCTCGTTGTTCTTGCCAGCACGCCGATCCACATTGCGGTAATCGATGATGTTGTTGGTCAAACTATCACGCGTGAATCCTGCCTGATAAACCGAATTGGCCTTGGTGTCTTGTTCTGTATAGCGCAAGTTCTGTCGCAAGGTCCAGGCTTGATTGACCTGATGCTGGACTTCGTAGCCGATCGAAGCGCGTTCCTGATCAAAGCGGTCGAAACCCGGCTCACCCACAAATCGGCTGGTAGGAATGCGGCCATTCGGATTGGGATCGAGCGTACCTGCTTGAGGCAAAGCCTGATAGCCTTGCCCCCGCTCGTTCTTCTGATAGCTGCCCAGCAAAGTCACCGAGGTCGCGGAAGAAGGCTGCCATTTCAAGGCAGGCGCGATGTACAGGCGGTCGTCCTTGACCTCATCGATCTGCGAATCGGCATCGCGGACCAGTCCGGTCAGTCGGTAGGTCCAGTCCGGTGCCGCAGCAAAAGCACCACCCAGGTCCAGGGCCGCCTGCTTGCGGTTGTAGGAGCCCACTTGCAGGGCAAACTCATTCACCATGTCGGCCGAGGGGCGCTTGGTGATCAGGTTGATCGTGCCGCCAGCGTCGCTCTGGCCGTAGAGCACCGAGGACGGACCGCGCAGCACCTCGACGCGCTCCAGGCCGTAGGGCTCGATCACGATCCCGCCCTGGCCACCGAAGCCGTAGTCTCTCAGGCCATCGCGGTAAGACGAGCGACCACCGGCGCTGAAGCCTCGGATCGTCATGACGTCGGCACGCGGGTCCGGACCATTGGCCTCGGCCAGCACGCCGGCGGTGTAGCGCACGGCCTCGCTCACCGATTGCACGTTCTGCGCATCCATCTGATCCCGCGTGACCACCGACACCGATTGGGGTGTCTCGATGATGGGCGTGTCCGTCTTGGTGGCCGTGGCGTTGCGACGCGCCACCAGGCCCGTGACCGGGCCGGTCGGGGATTCTTTCGCCTTCTGTGCTCTCACGCGAACTTCGGGCAGGGTCGATTCTGGCGAGGCCGCTTGGGCATGCATGGCGCCGTGGCAGCCCAAGCCCAGGATGACGAGGTGCAGCGAGCTGGCCAATCGCGTGCAGGTGAAGGCGGGCGAGGCAACGCGGCCAAGGTCGAGAGACGTTTTCATGGACGGATACAGCAGTTGAGTCATGGTTGAAGAACAGTTTGAAAAGGCAGTGAGTTCAGGCGGACATGGCCGCAGGCCAGTCGTGCGGCTTGGCCCGACGGCATGCCATCAAGCTGGCGCCGATCTCCTGGGTGCGCACGGCCGTGACCGACAGCAGCGTGTCGCTCAAGCCATGGCTGGATTCGCAAGCGCCCTGGAGGTAGATGCCAGGCAGGAACTGCGGTGTGCTTTCCAGCCGGTAATACCGATCGACTTCGAACGCACCCAGGTAGGGCGCCAGAGGCTTGAGCAGTCGTTGATGCGTGTCCCGGTCATACCCTGTGCCGAGGATCACGGCGTCATAGCAAATCGTGCTTTCGCGCTGCTGGTCCACGTCGTACAAGGTGAGGTGCACGCCGTCCTGGTCGGCCCTCACGCTGCAGACCTCGTGGCGGCGCAAGAAGCGGTGGCGCGCCTCGCCCGTGACGCGCTGCTGGTAGAAGACGTCGAACAGTTGCTCCAGCAAGGCCAGGTCAGGGGCCGCGTAGTTGGTGCGCGAGAACTCGTCCAGCAGCGCGGCGCGCTCGGCGGAGGGCCGGCCATAGACATAGTCCGTGAACTCGGCGTTGAAGATCTCGTTGACGAAGGGGCTGTCGTCCGACGGCCTGATCGAGCGGGCGCGCATCACCAGATCGACCTGAGGCGCGGAAGGCCGTTTGTGAAGGTCCAGGAACACCTCGGTCGCGCTTTGCCCCGCGCCGATCACCGCGATGCGTCGGGCATCGGCATGCTGCCCGATGTCGGCCAGGTAGCGCTGGGTGTGGAAGACGCGGGGATCTGGGCCCAGCGCCTGGAAGCAATCGGGCACCTTGGGGGTGCCGCCCACGCTGACGACCAGGTTGCGGGCCAGGCGTTCCTGCAACTCACCTTGGGCATCGCGCGAGCGCACGCGCAGCAGGGTGACCTCGTGGCCCAGCTTCTCGGGCAGCACCTCGATGACCTCTTCGCCGTAAGCGCAGCGGTCATCGAAATGCGAGGCCGCCCAGCCCAGGTAATCGTTGAATTCCAGCCTGCTGGGGTAGAAGGTCTTGAGATTGATGAAATCTTGCAGGCGGCGCTTTTGGTGAAGGTAGTTCACGAAGGTGAAGGGGCTGCAGGGGTTGCGCAGCGTAGCCAGGTCCTTGAGGTAGGAGATCTGCATGTGCGTGCCGTCCAGCATCATGTGCGGGTGCCAGGCAAAGCCCGCTTGCCGTTCGATGAAGAAGGCATCGACGGCGGGCTGCCCGTTGGCTTGGTGCGCCTCTTCCAGGGCGATGGCCAGCGCCACGTTGGATGGGCCGAAGCCGATGCCGACCAGGTCATGGATGACGGTGTCGTGGTTCATGCGCGCTCCTGTTGGGCTTGGGCGGCGGCCGATGGCGCATCCTGGGCGGGCAGCCAGAGGCCTTCGCTGAAATAGCGCTCTCGCAGCATGGACACCAGCAACGCGCGCTTGTGCGGGAAGTCGAAAGTCTTGATCTTGGAAAAACCCGAGCGGTCCAGGTTGCGGATCTGCTGCGCATGGTCCGCGCGCGGCTCGCCCACCACGCGCTGCGTGCGCGGATCGTCCAGGAACAGGTAGTGCGAGATCGAGGTGAGCCAGGCGGTGGCGAAGGCCTTGCCACGGAAGGCCGGCTCGCCCACCAGCACGTGCCAGCCGCGGTCGTGGTCGGCCACGTCGTAGAACGGCGCGATGCGGTTCTCGCGGGCCCAGTAGACCTCGAAGTAGGCGAAGGGCTCGCCATCGAAGCAGCCGATCAGCGAGGTCATGTGCGGGTCGTCGGCGATGGCCTGCAGGTAGCGGCGGTGCTGGTCCAGGTCGCCTTGCTCCTCCCAGACGCGGGCCACGTCCGGATCGTTCATCCAGCGGTTGAAACGTGGCAGGTCCTGGTCCATGTCCAGCGCCCGGTAGCTGAAGGTCTTGCCCAGCCAGGGAATGAAGCGCTGGTAGACCGTGCCGGTGGGCTTGGGCTGGCGCAAGGGATGGCGCTTGCCCTGGGTCAGGGTGTAGCGAAGCGGGAAAGGGGCGGCCGGCGCGGCGGGCATCCACAGGCGGGGTTGTTGCCAGAGCAGATCGGCACTGGCGTGCAGCGTGCCATCGCCAGCATGAGCCTTCAGGATGCCCGAGCGCGTCAAGTCGGTGGTGTCCAGGCCGGGCACACGGACGGCCAGCGAGGTCTGGGCCGGCAGGCGGGCCAGGGTCGCCTCCAGTGCGGCCAACAGCTCTGGGGTGGTCGCCGCTGCGGCATCGACACGGGTCAGGACCGGTCCGGTGGCAGGGGTCTGCACCGTCCAGCGGTGCTGTCGGCCCTTGTGCTCCGGCGAAGTGAGCACGAGGGCGTCTCCGTCGAAGATCGCTTCGAAGGTCTGGCCATCGGGGCGGCAGACGAAAGGGGATGCCTGCGTCGAAGCGGCGGTGACGACGGTCAGGTGAGGCGTTGGCGGCATGGTCGCTCCCAGTTCTTCCTGCATGGACGAGGTGGGGCTGGACGCCCCGGTGCATGGATGGATGACGAATGGCGCGCGTGGGTGTTCAGCCCCTCATCTCGGGGGTGGCTACGGCGATGGGTGGGCCCGACGGTGTTGCGCCTTGAACAGATCGACGGCTGGTTCGTCTGACAAGGGCAAGCAAGCCCCTTTGTCCCCCACCCGGAAGGTCTCCTCCGTGCTGTCCTACCTGATCAAGCAATCCCGCCGCCTCATGATGGCCGCCGCCCTGGCCAGCGTGGTCTCAGGCGTCTGCAGCGTGCTGCTGGTGGCGCAAATCAACACGGCCTTGACGGCCGAGAGCAGCGAGCGCGCGGGCATGGCCTGGACTTTCGGCGCCATCGCGGTGGTGGCCATGATCAGCCACGTGTTGTCGGCCGTGTTGTTCGAGCACTTGAGCCAGCATGCGCAGGCCGAAGTGCGCCGCTTCATCGCCAACCGTGTGATCGTCACCGACTTCCGCCGGCTCGAGGAAATCGGCAATGCGCGGGTTCAGTCGGCCCTGTCCGAGCACAGCACCCGGGTGGCCGAGTTCTTCGTCAGCGTGCCCAACATCCTCGTCAACGGCATCGTGGTCGTGGGGTGCATGGTCTACATGGCGCTGCTGTCCTGGCAGGTGTTCCTGGTGGGCCTGACGGTGATCGCCCTGGGCTCGCTCGGCTACCACCTGGCGCACATGCGCGCGATCCGGCATCTGGACCGGGCCGCCCAGGAGCAAGACCTTCTGTTCGGCCACTTCCGCTCTCTGGTCGAGGGCGCCAAGGAGTTGCGCATGAACCAGCTCAAGCGGGATGTGTTCTCCAAGCAGGTGCTGGGCGATTCCATCCAGACCGTCCGCAAGGAGCGCGCTTTGGGCATGTCGATCTTCCTGGCCTCGGCCAGTTGGGGCCATTTCCTGATCTACGCCTTCATTGGCCTGGTGCTCTTCATGCTGGTGGGCGACGTCCCCGAGCGGACGCGGATCATGACGGGCTTCGCGCTGGTTTTTCTCTACATGGTCACGCCGCTGGAGTCCCTGCTGCTCAACCTGCCGCGCGCCAACCTGGCCCGCGCCTCAGCCAGGCGCATCGACGACATCACGCGCGAGATGCCCGAGACCGAGACCACCGGTGTCAGCCAGGCGGCGCCCGCGCTCAGCAGCTTGACGCTCGATGGCGTGGGCCACCGCTACTACCACGAGGTCAGCGACGACATCTTCTCGCTGGGGCCCGTGCACCTGGATTTCGAGCCGGCGCAGATCACCTTCCTGGTGGGTGGCAATGGCAGCGGCAAGACCACGCTGGCCAAGCTGCTGGTGGGCCTGTACGTGCCTGAGACTGGCCGCGTGCTGCTCAACGACGAGCCTGTGACCGATGCCCGGCGTGACCGATATCGCCAGGTGTTCTCGACCATTTTCTCGGATTTCCACCTGTTCGACCGGCTGCTCGATGCCAGCAGCGCCGACCTGGATGCGCAAGGCAACCGCCTCATCGAAAAACTTCACCTGCAACACAAGGTACAGGTCAAAGACGGTGCCTTCACCACCCGGGCTTTGTCGCAAGGCCAGCGCAAGCGCCTGGCCTTGGTCGTGGCCTACCTGGAGGACCGGCCCTTCCTGGTCTTCGACGAATGGGCCGCCGACCAGGACCCTGTGTTCAAGGACGTGTTCTATCGCGAGGTGTTGCCCGGGCTGCGCGCCATGGGCAAGACCGTGCTGGTGATCTCGCACGACGACCGCTACTTCCACCTGGCCGATCGCCTGGTGCGCATGGAGAACGGTCAAATCGTGTCGGTCGAAGAGCTGGACGGCTCGGCCTTCCATGCCCGGCCGGCGATGGCGCTGGCCTCCTGAGGCTTCAGGTCGTGGTCGGTGCGGCGCCAGGTTCGCGCCGGCCGAACATGGCCCAGCTCTCGATTTCCATGACGACCTCGTCGCGCTGGTTCAAGGCCTCCCAGCGTGTGTGCACCAGCCCGACGTGGGGCTTGCTTTTCATGGGCCGTGAGCCCAGCACCGTCATGCGGGCGCGAGACCTGGCTTTTGCGTCGGGACCCGAACGCAGTGCTTTCGGGAATCGTCGAGGCACTGAACGCCGGAGACTATGAGCGCATTGCTAGTGCGACCCGCGTGTCCTTTGGAGGAAGCGAAGGCGCCATCCGTTTTGATGAGTTGATGGTGCGCGACCGAAATCATGCCTGGATGCCGAGATTGCGCCGATATTTTAACGACGGTGACTCTGTGGTTCTTGTTGGAGCAATGCACCTCCCGGGGCCGAACGGCCTCATCGCCATGCTTTCCAGCCAAGGCTATAAGGTGACCCCGATCGTCCTTCCTGCCAGTTGGTGATCCCACGACGTCTCAACAGGAGACTGGAAATCTGGACGAAAAGACCTCCGGAACTTAGGTAGTGAGGATGCGGCCATTGCACGGGTCGCGCGAGACTCATGGGTGGGGCCGCTGAATGCATCACCTGTAGCGCTCAGCAATATCGAAGCCAGGCTCGATGCCCTGGGCGTGCCGCATGTGGCCAGCAAAGGGGAGGGCACGTAATGCCAAGCCCCAAGGAAATCATTCGCGAAGCGGTCATCGTCATCGCGGGCGCCATGCTGGCGGCCTTCGTCATGAAGCAGCTTCCATCAGCCAAGCAACACATCAAAGACGCCTGGAACTGATCCCATGCCAAACATCGTCAGCAAGTGCAATGCACTGTTCAACAGCTTGACCAATCGATTCATTGCGCTCACCGGTACGGTTGATGAGCCCATATTCGTGCCGTGGATCTTGGCGCAGGGCGCCGTGGCCGTGCCGGTCACGGGGACCACTGCGAGCGTCGTGGTGGTCAATACATTGCTTCCGGGTGGGAGCCTGGGACCAATGGGTCGCTGCTGGTCGAGGCCTTGGTTTCGGCCAACGGCGTGGCGAGCAACAAGGTGATCAGCGTGGTGCTCGGATCTCTGAATTTGAGTACGGGGGTCAAGGCCTGGACCAAAAAGCAGTGGGAGTGAGCCCACGGGGTCGTTGGCCGCATCCGGCCAGGCCAGGCGCAATCTGGGGATCAACCCTAGGCGCCTGGGCGCTCGGACGGTGAGATTGCACCGGTCGATCTCACTTTGGAGTGCTTGCTCTAATTTTTTTGAGCCTTGAGCACGGCGATTTTTGCGTGCACGCCGTAATACTTTATGTAATGTTCACGGCCCCTTTCGGGTATATGCCGGCCAAAGGTTTGCATCCATCGGCGAACATCACATGAGTTCACAATCTGACCGTTTACTTCCCATTGCGTTTTACGTGCCATAGATCACATGTTTGTGTGCTCAGACGGCGCGAAAAAGGCCGAAAAGAGGTGAACACCACATGGCTCTATGGCGTCTTCTACGTTCCGCAAAACAGGTAGTAGAGGTTGTGTGTTGCGTTTTGATTTCCCTTTGGAATAACTGATTTTTTGGCGGGAATCGCGTTGCGATTGAAAATTGATCCAAACGTTGCAATTCAATCGCAACACCATTGTCAATGCAGCTCAAATGAACCAGCCGGGAGGCTGAGGTGTTGCATTTGAAGCTGCTTCTCGGGCAGCAGGCTGACATTGC